>JBBQZL010000038.1:0-16053 GCA_038207745.1 Solirubrobacterales bacterium | reverse complement strand
TACCCGTCGGACAAGGCACTTGCGCAGCCCGAGGTCAAGGCGTTCATCGATTACTACATCGCCAACGTCAACAGCATCGCTGAGCAGGTCGGATTCATTCCCCTGACCGATCAGCAGCTCGCCAAGTCCAAGGCAGCAGTTGCAAAGCTCGGCTAGCACGAGCTGAACGGCAGGTAGCAACAACATGGAAGCGGGACAAATCGCAGCCGCCGGCCGCCTGACCTCGGATACTCCGAGGCCGCGGCTGGAGGCTGCGAGCCCGCGCTATGGGGAGAAGGTCATCTATGTCCTGCTCTTCGGCTGCGCGATCCTCTCGGTGATCACGACGACCGCGATCATCTTCTCGCTGGTGGTGCCCTCGATCCAGTTCTTCGGGGACGTCTCGCTCTCGACCTTCCTGTTTGGAACCGATTGGGGTCCGACGTTCACGCCGCCGACCTTCGGCGTCCTGCCGATCGTGGTCGGCACAATCAGCGTCACCCTCTGGGCGATGGTGTTTGCAATCCCGATCGGGCTCGGAGCGGCCGTCTACCTCAGCGAGTACGCAGGTCGCCGGACCCGGAAGATCATCAAGCCGGTGCTCGAGGTCCTGGCCGGGGTGCCGACGATCGCCTTTGGCTTCTTTGCGCTTCACTTCATCACCCCTCAGCTACAGGGGGTCTGGCCTGGTGATTTTCTTGGTGGCCAGCCGATGATCTTCAACGCTCTTGCCGGAGGCATCGCAATCGGCCTGATGATCGTTCCGATCATCGCCTCGATCTCCGAGGACGCGATGTCAGCGGTGCCAGGTGGCCTTCGCCAGGGCGCCTATGCGCTTGGCGCGACAAAGGCCAGGGTTGCCTCGAAGGTCGTCTTCCCGGCCGCGCTGTCAGGAATAATTGCCTCGATCATCCTTGCCGTATCCCGGGCGATCGGTGAGACGATGATCGTTCTGATCGCGGCCGGCAACTCGCCGAACATGAGCTTCAACCCGATCGAGTCGATACAGACGATGACCGCCTTCATCGGCACGACCGCAACCGGTGACATCCCGACCGGCTCGACCATCTACAAGACTGTTTTTGCGGTCGCCCTGTTGCTATTTCTCGCGACCCTGGTGATGAACATGCTCAGCATCAGGCTGGTCCGTCGTTTCCGGGAGGTCTACGAGTGAGCAACGACTTCGAGAACCCCGATTCGCCCAAGGCTCCACAGACGGCCCGCACCCGGACTGCAGTCTCGGCTGCCGGCGGAGTGACGCGGGAGATGATGAGCAACCAGCCTCGCAGGGACGTGATCAAGAACACGATCTTCCAGGCGCTGATGTTTCTCGCTGTTGCGATCGCCCTGATCTGGCTCTTCCTGCTGGTCGCCGACTCGGTGATAAAGGGTGCCCCTGCACTCAATCGATCGCTGCTCGAGAACGGTACGTCGAGCATCCCTGCAAACGCGGGTCTTCACTCGGCGATCATCGGGACGCTCTGGATCATCGCCTTTGTGATCCTCTTCATCGTCCCGCTCGGTGTCGGCGCCGCGATCTTCCTCGAGGAGTACACGAGTTCCGAAAGCCGGATCAGCCGGATCATCGAGGTCAACATCCAAAACCTCGCCGCAGTTCCCTCGATCATCTACGGACTGCTCGGGCTCTCCTTCGTCGCAAGAGCGCCGCTCAGTCTCGGTTTTGTCGTCCTCACCGCTTCGATCACGCTCGCGCTGCTGGTGCTGCCGACCGTGATCCTCGCCTCCCGGGAGGCGATCCGCGCAGTTCCTTCGTCCATCCGGCAGGGTTCGCTGGCGCTGGGTGCAACCCGTTGGCAGACGATCCGGCATCAGGTCCTGCCGGCATCGATCCCGGGTATAGCGACGGGGGTGATCCTGGCCGTGTCGAGGGCGATCGGAGAAACCGCCGTCCTCATCCCGCTCGGCGCGGCGACGTTTGTGACCTATGACCCGTCCGGTCCGTTCAGCGGATTCACGGCGATCCCGCTGCAGATCTATAACTGGGTCAGCCAGCCGCAGCCCGAGTTCCAGGCCCTTGCGGCAGCCGGAATCGTCGTCCTGCTTGTGATACTTATCGCGATGAACTCCTTCGCGATCATCCTTCGAAACAGATTCGAGCAGAGGTGGTAGCCGAGAGATGGAGATACGTGTGAGTGACGAAGAGCCCCGGCCGGAAATGGGGCGACGAGAATCCAATCAGCCGATCGGCGGTGGACTCGGAATGCCGATCACGATCGGCGACGAGGCGTCCGACGGCAGGGTCGAGCGCAAGAACAAGGTGTTCTCCACCCGCGACGTGATGGTCAGCTACGGCGGCAAGCCGGCGGTGCGCGAGGTGACATTCGACATCTACGAGAAGAACATCACCGCATTGATCGGTCCCTCGGGATGTGGAAAGAGCACCCTGCTGCGCACCTTCAATCGGATGAACGACCTCGTTCCCGGTGCGACCGTGGAGGGCGAGATCCTCTACCACGGTGAAGATCTCTATGGGCCGAATGTTGACCCGGTCCAGGTTCGGAAGCTGATCGGCATGGTCTTCCAGAAGCCGAACCCGTTCCCGAAGTCGATCTTTGACAATGTCGCCTTCGGACCCAGGTTGATGGGTATGAAGGACATTGATGATCGGGTTCGGCACGCGCTCCAGCGCGCGGCGCTCTGGGACGAGGTCAAGGACCGGCTCGACTCGAACGCCTTCGGGATGTCCGGTGGCCAACAGCAGCGGCTCTGCATCGCCCGCTGCCTGGCGGTTGATCCCGACGTGATCCTGATGGATGAGCCATGCTCGGCGCTGGATCCGATCTCGACCGGCAAGATCGAGGACCTGATGCTGGAGTTGAAAAAGGACTATTCGATCGTGATCGTCACCCACAACATGCAGCAGGCGGCACGCATCTCCGACATGACCGCATTCCTGATCGTCGAGCTCGACTCAACCGAGCAGAATCGGACCGGCCGGGTGATCGAGTACGACGACACGACGAAGATCTTCACCAATCCCGCGGACAAGCGCACCGAGGACTACGTCTCCGGAAAGGTTGGCTAGGCACCAGATGGACGACATGGGCAACTCCACGCCGCCGGTCCGCACCCACTACACCGAGGAACTGGCCAGGCTTCAGGCCAGCGCGCTCGAGGGGCTCGACATGGTGGTGACCGCACTCGACCGCACGATGGATGCAACCCAGCATCAGGACATCGAGTTGGCGCGCTTTGTGATCACCGATGACGATCGGATCGACGGGCGCTACCTCGAGGTTCATCAGAGCCTGATCGGGTTGCTCGCCACGCAGTCACCTGTTGCCACGGACCTCCGGCGGATCTCGGCGCTCCTTCATGTCCTCAAGTGCATCGAGCGGATGGGCGATCAGTGCGTAAACATCTGCAAGCTGATCCCGCTCACCGGCACCGAGCCGCCGGCCGACGAGGCGATGCTCGGCAAGATCCTCTCGATGGGCGCACAGGTGAAGATCCTCACCGTTCAGGCAAAGCGGGCATTTGAGAACCTCGACAACGAGATGGCCATTGATCTGGTCAGGCAGGACGATCTCGTCGACACGCTGAATCGCGAGTGCTTCCAGCTCGCCCTCCAGATCGGCGACGATGCCGATCGCCGCGAGTGGGCGATGACGATGATGCTCGCCGCCCGCGCTCTCGAGCGGATCGGCGACAACGCGGTCGATATCGGCGAGCAGGTCGCCTACATCGTCACGGGGTTGTTCCGCGAGTTCGAAGACGCATCGCATCCAGGCTGAGCTGAAGCTCGGCCTGGGATGGGCTGATTCTCCTTCAACGGGTTGGGGCCCGGCGTGCCCGGTTTATTCCTGCGGCCCCTGCGGTGCAAACGGCGCCTGCGGTGCCCGCGGCCCTTCGGCCCTGAGACCCCGCGGCGCTCGCGGCCCTGCGGCCCAATCGAAACGAGCCCGGCAGACCGGACCCCCTCACGGTTTGAAAGCACGGCGCACCCCCTGCCCGCATGAAGATGAGACCGCGGGGCAAGGAAGCGCCCCCCTAATTCCGGCCCGTCAGATGGACGCTGAAACCTTGCCGGGGCGCAGGGACTGATTGATCAGGCCGAAGAGCACCGCGGGATGGGGGCGGTGGGGGGGGTGGATCTCGAGGATGATCGGGATCTTCCAGTTTCGAAGGACCGGCGCCACGGTGTCCCATGGAAGGGACCCTCTTCCGGGTGGAAGGTGGAGGTCGAGACGGAGCGGATCCAGTTCCGGATGATGTGCTCCGTCAAGCCGTGCGCCAAGGTTGTCGTGGGCGTGGATCAGCACGCAGTGATCGAGCACCGGGTCGATCAGATCGGTGAGCCCGGTGTGCTTGGCCTCGGCAACGATGTGGGCGTGTCCGAGGTCGACACAGAGCCCCAGGGCCGGCGAGGAGATCCTGCCTGCAAGCGAGCGTAGGACCATCGGCGAGTGGCCGAGGCGTTCCGGCCCGGGATAGAAGGGCGCGAGGTTCTCGATCGCGATCGTGACCCCGAGCCTCTCGGCCAGATCGGCGTGGCGGCTCAGCGAGCGGGTCTCGGCAAGCAGCAGGTCCTCGCTCCCGGCCGCGTTCTCGAAGTTGTGGGCGTGATAGACGATCACCGCGGCGCCCGCCTCGGCCGCGTAGGAGAGCAGGCCTTCAAACGCCCGGTCGCCCGCGGGATTGCCTGCCGTCAGCGGCGACGGGGCGTGGATAACGGCCTTGAGGCGCGTCGTATCCAGGGCCGTTGCGACCGAGCGTGCGTGGTCTGCGCAGAGGCGGGGATTGGAGAGAATCGATGCCGGCGGTGACGGCACCTGGATCCACTCGAAGCCGACTGCCTCGAAGCTCTTGGCCAGCGAGGCGGCCGGCCACCAACCGTAGGGGACGTTGAGGCCGAATCCTGATCCCTGCGTTTCGTTGGTCATGCCTACGATGCTGACCCCAATACGGGCCTGATTGGTGAATTGACGGTGAAGCACGTGTAAAGAAGTTGTGTAAATCGCGGGCGGCTGGCATGCGCTATCCGGGATCTCTGCCAAGATGAAGACAGGACGATCTTGATGCTTTGCGCCGCAATCGATATTGGCTCCAACACGACTCGGCTGCTTGTTGCCGAGCCCGTCGGTGGGCAGCTCAAAAAGGTCATGGAGCAGCGCGCATACACCCGGATCAACCGGGCGCTTGGCTCCGGCGGAGCGATCGACGATGCGAAGATCGACGAGGTCGCCGAGGTGGTTGCGACCCAGGTCCGGCTGGCAGAAGAACTCGGTGCCGAGATGATCAGGCCGGTTGCCACCGCGGCAATCCGCGACGCGAAGAACCGGAAACACGTAATCGAGAGGATTGCCGAGGTTTCCGGGGTTGAGGTCCAGATCCTCAGTGAGCACGAAGAGGGCCGTCTGGCCTTCATCGGGGCGACGAAGACGCTTGGACATCCGGTCGAGGGCCTGGTCGGCGTGGTCGACGTGGGCGGTGGATCAACCGAGGTGATCCTCGGAACGGTCCCGGGGGGTGTCGCATCGGTGAGGTCGTGGCCGGTCGGTTCCGGGTCCCTTGCAGGCGAGTTGCTCGAGCGTGACCCACCCTCGGCGAGCGAGATCCGAAAGCTGAGAGACCGGATCGAGGACATCTTCGAGGGAGTCGAGATAGCGCGGCCTGTCCAGGCGGTGGCGGTTGGTGGCAGCGCCACATCGTTGAGGCGCCTGGTTGGCACGGTCCTCGAATACGAGACCCTCGAGCGCGGTATTCGCGTCCTTTCCGGAGATCCGGCTGCGGATGTCGCAAAGCGCTTTGAACTGGATCCGACCAGGGTCAGGATTCTTCCGACCGGGGTTCTGATCCTCGAGAAGCTGTCTGAGCTCCTCGGGCAGCCACTTCAGATCGGCAAAGGGGGGTTGCGGGAGGGCCTTATCCTTGACCTGCTCAGCGGCGACATGAACGGCTCATCCGCCAAAGTGGTTGCCGCGTGAGCGACTGACGGCGCTGCTCCGTGGCGAAAGCTCTGCCCGTCCCCGGTCTCGCGCCTGACCATTCATTCAGCCTTGCCGCGATCGAGGTGCCGGGGGTTCGCTCCGGGGAGTTTCTCCGGCCCTGCCTGCCGGGCCGAAGGGTCAATAAGGCCCTGCTCGAGGTTTCACGGGTGGGCGAGTCACTTTCCGCCCAACGTGACCTCGACGTCTGGCTCGAAATGCCGTTCACGTAACAGGCGGAGGTCTGCTCCACGATCACTTCGCCTGGGTCTGGCGTTCTGATCGCGCCCGCCGCGTCTGGACGGGGCTCGAGTCACGCCTCAAGGGCTTCACCTGACCCTGATGCACGCCGACGGTACGATTGTCAGATTCAAGAGCTTTCCCACTGACCTTTCCGACCATGGAAGAAGCGATGTTTGAGAAACGTCCCGCCTTGTCAACGCCGACAATTCAGATGACGGGTCCGGCTCCGATTCCGGAGCCCGATGACGTATCGCTCTACTTCAACCGTGAGCTCTCGTGGTTGGACTTCAATGAACGGGTGCTCGAACTTGCCGAGGATCCACCTGTTCCCCTGCTGGAGCGGGTCAAGTTCTGTTCGATCTACTCAAACAATCTCGATGAGTTCTTCATGGTTCGCGTCGCCGGCCTCTTCGATCAGCTGGACGCGGGGATCGATGCCCGCGGTCCTGACGGACTCTCCCCGGGCGAGCAGGTCGACGCAATCCAGTCCCGGGTGCTCGAACTCGACCGGCGCCTTCATGCATGCTTCGAGGGGATTCTTCGACCGGCCATGGAGGAGCACGGAATCCGGATCATCTCTGCGGAGACGGCAACCGAGGAAGAACGGGCCGAGATGTCGGCCAGGTTCCACGATCAGGTCTTTGCCGCCCTCACCCCGCTCGTGATCGGGATGGGACGGCCGTTCCCCTATATCTCGAACCTTTCCCTCAGCCTCGTTGTCCTGCTTCGCGATCCCGAGACCGATACGGAGATCATCGCCCGGGTCAAGGTTCCCAGGGAGCTGCTCGGGCGCTTCATGCCGATCGGCGACACGGGTACCGTCTTTGTCCCGCTCGAGGAGGTGATTGCGCTCCACCTCGGCACGCTGTTTCCCGGGATTGACGTGATCGACCATGGTTTCTTCCGGGTAACGCGCGACGCTGACTTCACGATCTCGGATGAAGCGGCGGATCTCGTCGCGGCCGTCCAGGACGAACTGCGCCGCAGGCGATTCGGAGAGGTCGTCCGCCTCGAGATCGCGCCTGGAATGAACTCCAAGCTTCGCGAACGGCTGGTCGACTATCTGCGGCTGGAGGACCGGGAGGTTTATGAGGTCGACAGCTTCCTGGATCTCTCTGACCTGATGGCTCTGGTCAAGGTCCCCGGCTTCCCCGAACTCCGGGATCCACCGTGGACCCCGCTGACCCAGGCTCGCCTGCAGGGCGAGGAGGACGAGCCGGTGGACATGTTCGCGGTGATCCGGCAGGGTGACGTCCTCGTCCACCATCCGTATGACTCCTTCCAGACCTCGGTCGAGCGCTTTGTCGAACAGGCGGTTGCCGATCCCGACGTGATCGCGATCAAGCAGACGGTGTATCGGACCAGCGATGACTCCTCGCTTGTCACCGCCCTTATCCGTGCCTCCGAGCGCGGGAAGCAGGCGGTCTGCATGGTGGAGCTGAAAGCCCGGTTCGACGAGGCGGCCAACATCCAATGGGCCAAGTCCATGGAGGAGGCCGGCGTTCACGTCGTCTACGGGATCCCCGGCCTCAAAACCCACGTCAAGGCCCTGCTCGTCGCCCGGCGCGAGGGCGACAGAGTGCGCCACTACGTGCACACGGGCACCGGCAACTATCACCCGACGACCGCACGTCTCTACACGGATATCGGTCTCTTCACCGCCGATCCGGAGATCGGATCCGACGTAGCCGAGATGTTCAATTTCCTGACCGGCTACGGACGCCCGGCCCAGTACCGGAAGGTGCTCGTTGCCCCGACCACGATGCGCAGGCGGATGCTCGAGGAGATCGAGCAGACCACTGAGGCGGGGCGGGCGGGTGAAACCGCGCGGATCACGATGAAGATGAACCAGCTGGTCGACCCCGGATGCATCCAGGCGCTCTACCGGGCCTCCCAGGCCGGAGTCACGGTCCGGCTCAACGTCAGGGGAATCTGCTGCCTGCGGCCCGGCGTTCAGGGCGTCTCCGAGGGGATAGATGTTGTCTCGGTTGTCGACGGCTTTCTCGAGCATTCTCGGATCTATGCCTTTGAACGCGGTTCAGAGAAGCGCGTGCTGTTTGGCTCTGCGGACCTGATGCCCCGCAACCTCGACAATCGGGTCGAGCTGATCACTCCGGTTGAGGATCCGTCGATCCGTGACGAGCTATTCGACATCCTTGATCGCAGTCTCAACGACAACACGAATGCATGGGTGCTCGATTCTGGCGGGACGTGGAAGCGGCGCTCGCCCGCGGGTTCGCCGCCCCACAACGTCCAATCCGAGTTGCGCGAGCTGAAGGTCGCCCGGGCAGCCGAGCATGCGCACAGTGCGTTGTAGGCCGATTATGCCCTCGACCTCCGCAAACTGCTAGGTTCGGCGCGCTGTGGCGAGATTTTCTCTAGTTCCGAAAGACCGCGTCTTCTTCGATCTATTCATCGAAGCCGGTCAGAACACCCTCAGGACCGCACGTCTCCTCGACGAGATGATGGGCGCATGGCCCGATGAGAACGGGATCGCCCGGGAGATCCTCAGGGGCGAGCAGGAGGGTGACCGGATCACCCACGACATAATCAAGCGCCTCAACTCGACCTTCGTGACGCCGATCGACCGCGAGGACATCTACGCGCTCGCAACGCAGATGGACGACATCGTCGACTACACCGAGGAGGCCGCGGACTTTCTCGGCCTCTACAAGATCGAGGTGCCGATGGCGCAGGCGCTCGACTTGACCCGGGTGCTCGTCGGGGCTTGCGAACAGCTCGAGGCGGCGCTGGAGAATCTCTCCGACTTCAAGGGTCTGAATCGATTCCTGATCGAGATCCACCGGCTCGAAAATGAGGGTGACCGGATCTCCCGGGATGCGGTTGCATCGCTGTTCTCCGATGGGATCGACCCGATGGTCGTGATCCGCTGGAAGGACATGTTCGCGGTGCTCGAGAAGGCGATCGACTCGACGGAGACCGCTGCGCACATCCTCGAGGGCATCGTGATCAAGAACTCCTGACCTGCCTGTGGAATCTGACCTAATCCTGGTCATCGTCATCGTCACGGCGCTGGCATTTGACTTCACAAATGGGTTTCACGACACGGCAAACGTTGTCGCGACGTCAATCTCGACCCACGCCCTTTCGCCACGGATCGCGGTCAGCATGGCCGCAATCCTCAATTTCGTCGGCGCCTTCATCTCGATCGCCGTGGCAGCCACAATTGCCTCGGACATCGTTGAACAGAGCACGATAACGACGACGGTCATCTATGCCGGTCTGATCGGCGCGATCACCTGGAACCTGTTCACCTGGTACCTCGGACTTCCCTCCTCCAGTTCGCATGCCCTTATCGGCGGGGTCGTCGGGGCAACGATCGCCGCAAGCGGAACCAGCGCGATTCTCGCCGACGGGCTGATCGGCAAGGTGCTGATCCCGGCGATCGTGGCTCCGATCCTGGCCTTCGCCGTTGCCGCGGTGGGAATCGTGATCGCGTATCGGGTTCTCGGAGGACTCCGGCCCGGGCCGGTGAACAAGGGATTCCGTCTCGGTGAGGTGGTCTCCGGTGGGATGCTGGCGCTCGCGCACGGCACAAACGACGCACAGAAGACGATGGGGGTCATCGCCCTGGCACTGATCGCCAACGGCAACCTGGCGCCGGGTTCCGACCCACCGTTCTGGGTCATCGCCTCCGCCGGATCTGCAATCGCACTCGGCACCTATATGGGCGGCTGGCGGATCATCAAGACAGTCGGCACCAAGATCATCAAGATGGACGCGGCCCAAGGCTTCTCCGCCCAGGGTGCCGGCGCTGCCGTGATCCTCGCCTCAACCCACTTCGGGTTTCCGCTTTCGACAACGCAGGTGATCTCCGGTGGTGTGATGGGCGCGGGCGCCGCGAAGCGCATCTCGGCGGTCAGATGGGGCGTGGCGGGCAACATCGTCGTCGCCTGGGTTCTGACGCTTCCCAGTTCCGCCGCAATCGGTGCGCTCGCCTACGGGGTGACGCAGCTCTTTGGCGCGGGTGCTCTCGGCCCGATCCTGATCTCACTTATGGGAATCGCGCTGGTGGTGGCCTTCTTCGAAGGCCGTCGGCGCAGTGCGGCCGCGCTCGAGCTTGCCACAGCCGGAGAGGGGATCCAGGTATGACCCTGGCGACGATCATCGAGGTCACCGAGATGTTGGACACGGTCCTCTACTCGTCACTTGCCGGCATTGGGATCACCGCTGTCTTCTCGGTCGCCATCTACGGTGCGGTCAGGTATGCCGACTTCACAAGTGAGAATCGGCAAGCCGCCGCGTTCGGGGCCGCTGTTCTTGCTGTGATCGGCATCGCCTTGAGCCTTGCGGTTGTGATCGCGGGCCTTGTCGTGATGCTGCGGAAATGACCATTCGTCCAGCCCGTCCCGGGCAGACGGCGCCGGCCAACTAGGATTGAATCGTGCGCGCGATTCGAAACGTGGCGATAATCATGATCCTGGCTCTCGGGGTCGCCTTCCTGCCGAACGGCGGAAATGTGGCGGAGGCCGTGATGGCCGCGCTGCTGATGGCGATGCTTGCCGGGGTCGCCTGGATGGTCTACGAGTTGTCGCGACAGAACCGTCTGACGCTCGACTCGTTGCCCGACAGTCGTCGCGCGATCCTCTACGGAGCCGTTGGCTTGATCGGCCTCCTGATCGTCGGCAGCCAGACCTTTTTCGACACCGGCCCGGGAACACTTGCCTGGATCGTCCTGCTCGGCGGATCGATGCTCGCGATCTGGCGGGTCTGGATGGACGCCAAGACCTACTGAGCCCGATCGGGCTCGTTTCTCCGCCGGGACTCGTTTCCCGACGGGGATGATCCCGCCGCTGGGCGGTTTCCCTTGATTCTGCGCGCCATCCGCGCGCTTTGGGTTGCGAGCCTTGATGCATGCCCAAATCGCATCGGATCCGGCACCACGAGCGCGGCAGCAGTTCGATTGAACTGATCGGTCTGCTGCCGGCGATCCTGCTGCTGGCGCTGATCGGGGCGCAGGTGGCGGTAACCGGGCATGCACTCTGGTCGGCCGCGGTTTCGGCGCGCGCGGGAGCCAGGGCCGCCCAGGTCGGGAACAATGCCCGCTCAGCGGCTCTCAGCGCGCTCCCAGGGCTGCTTCGCAGCGATGCCGAGGTGGAGGGCACAGATGCGATCTCCGTGGATGTCAGCGTGCCCAGGGTGCTGCCTTTTCTGCCGTCGTACACAGTCAGTGCGCAAAGCAGCCTGGGCAGGGGAGATGGCTGAGCAGCGCGGACAGGCCTCCGTGGAGCTGATCGCGGCGATCCCGGTCGTGCTGATCGTGGCGCTGGTTGTCCTGCAGCTTCTTGCGGCCGGCTACACGTTGACACTCGCCGATGGCGCAGCCGAGGCGGGTGCGATCGCGGCGGCATCCGGCCGCTCGCCCGAGCGCGCCGCGCGTGCGGCAATGCCGGGTTGGGCGGATAGCCGGGTATCGGTTCGGCGCACCTTCGGACGTCTGACCGTCTCGGTGAGGCCGCCGTCGCCATTTGGCCCGATCGGCCGGGCGCTTGAAGTCAGCTCCAGCGTTTCGCTTGGCGGCTTGGCGAAGTGAGTGAGCGAGAGCTCTTGTGGCGTCTTCCGGAGCCCGCGGAGCAGGCCTGCCTCGTCGCCACCACCTCGCTGGGGGACGCAGACGGCTCTTTCGCGGCCGCGGCGGCGCTCGCAGCCACAGCCGGTGCTTCAGATCGACCTGCCGTTCTGGTTGAGATCGCCGATGGTCGAAAGCCCCGGCCGGGTGCGGTGGCGTCCGGAGTCGCCCGCGCACTCGAGGAGGAGCTGAATTCGCGGCTTTCGAGCGGCATCGCGGCCGCACGGGGTGGGCTGTGTCAGGTGGTGCTCGAGCCGGGGGAGAAGACGCCCGGGCTGGTCGCCGAGCTCGTCTCGGTCATTCCCGCAGATGCGTTCTGCGTCACCCACTGTGACCCGACCCGGTTCAGGGAGCTGGTTGAAGATCCGCGGCTTGGCATTCGAGGAGTGCTGCTCCGCGTCGATCTGGATAGCGAGTGCCCGCTTGCCGCGCTGACCGCGGCTGAGCTGAGCTCCCGGCGGATCCGGACTCGGATACTCAAGCGACCGCTCGGCTGGCTGGACTCGCGCCGGGCGCTTTCGGGTGTCGAACCTGGTCGCCGGAGTGGCGCGGGATTCAGACGCCTGGCACGTGCATTGATCGACCAGGAGTCGGGCCAGGCGCTGCCGCTGGCTCTTGGCATCGTCGCCGTTCTTGTCACGGCGGCAATAGCCATGGTCGCGTTCGGCGGTGCCCTGACCGGCAAGGCAAGAGCCCAGCGCTCAGCCGATCTGAGTGCCCTCTCGGGCGCTCGCTCGATGCGCGACGACCTGCCCCGGTTGCTTGCTCCGCCGACGATCGACGGCGTGCCGAACCCGATGCACATGTCGAAGTCGGTCTATCTGATGCGTGCCCGTATCGCCGCGACAAGGTCGGCAACCGCCAACGGCTCGGCCCCGTGGCGGGTCAGGATCGAGTTTCCGGACCGCTATTCCTACGCTCCACTCAAGGCACGATCCGTGATCCGGGCCTCGGTCGATCTCGGCACCCGGCACCCGATCTCCGTCCATGCGACTGCGGAGGCCGGAATGCCGATGCCGACGATGAGTCTCGGCGGGGCGGGGACGGGCGGAATGCCTGCAATGGCCTCCGGGGGTGGTTACTCGGGGCCGCTTGCCTATCGAGGGGGAAAGCCGATGCGACCGGATGTGGCAGCCGCGTTCGATCGGATGGCGGCCGCGGCTGCGGCGTCGGGAATTGTCATCAGCGTCACCTCGGCGTTTCGCTCCGACGCCGAGCAGGCGGCGCTCTTTGCCCAGCATCCCGACCCGACCTGGGTTGCGCCGCCCGGCCAATCGCTTCATCGCTGCGGAACCGAGCTCGACCTGGGGCCATCGTCGGCCTACTCCTGGTTGGCGTCGAATGCGTCGAGATTCGGGTTTCTCAAGCGCTACTCCTGGGAGGCATGGCACTTCGGATTCGCAACCGGCCCGGCACCGTGCTCGGCGGCCGGCAACCCGGTCCCGAGTGCGGGCGGTGGCGGCGGGGCGAGAGGCGCGGGCGGGGGAGACGGTAGGTCCGGTTCCTCGGCGGCGGTGCCGTCATTCGTGCCGGCACAGTTCCGCCCGGCGATCCTGGATGCGGCGATGAAGTGGAACGTCCCCGCCGCGGTGCTGGCCGCCCAGCTCCGCGCCGAGTCGGGCTTCAACCCCGGGGCGGTCTCGTCTTCGGGAGCGCAGGGGATTGCCCAGTTCATGCCGGGCACGGCCGCTACGTACGGGCTGGGCAATCCCTTTGATCCGGTCGCGGCGATCGGCGCGCAGGCCCACCTGATGTCGGACCTGCTGAAGCAATTCGGATCGGTGGAACTGGCCCTGGCGGCCTATAACGCGGGCCCCGCTGCGGTCGAGCGCTGCGGATGCGTTCCCTCGATCCCGGAGACCGTCGCCTACGTCGCCCGGATCATGGCCACTCTGGGCGGAGCCGGGGCGCTCCTGGCGCCGGTCTTCGAGGTCAGGTTGATCGATTGAGCGAGCGGTGCGCCGGCGGCCGATGCTTCGGTAGCCTGGGCCGATGGCGCATGTTGAGATCAATGGAATAGATGAGATGAAGGCCGTGGTCGGTCAGACGATCGGCCCGAGTGAGTGGCGCGTGGTGACCCAGGAGGACATCAACCTCTTCGGGCAGCTTTCTGGGGATGACCAGTGGATCCACGTCGATGTCGAGCGTGCCGCCAGGGAGAGTCCATTTGGCGTCACGGTCGCGCATGGGAATCTGACCCTCTCGCTGATCGACGGTTTCCGCAAGCAACTGGTCACCGCCGAGGGCTTCTTGCTCGGCGTCAACTACGGCTGGAACAAGGTTCGCTTTCCAGCTCCTGTTCCGGCGGGAAGCGGCGTCCGGGCAACAGTCGAGCTGGTCTCCCTCGATGACGTTGGAGGCGGCTGGTGGCAGGCCGTCAATCGCTTCGTGCTCGAGGTCGAGGGAAACGAGAAGCCCTGTTGCGTCGCCGACAGCGTCGGTCGCGTGCTCGTCGAATAGGGCCGTCCACTTCCCAAGTTGCGGCAACAACTCGCGCTCGTCTCACCGGCGCATCCGCACTCAATGCAGCGAGCTGTCCTGCCTGGAGCCCGGCGGCCACAGGCGGGACGATGGCCTCTTCCGGGGCCCTGGTGTCTCGATTACATGGAGTTGGTCCGTGCTAGTTGACGGTCAGGGTTCCTTCCATGCCGGCCTCCCGGTGGCCGGGGACGGTGCAGTAGTACTGGTAGGCGCCCGGCTTCAGGCCCTTGATCGTGGTTGACGCATCTGAGCCGGTCACGATCTCTGTCTGGCCGAGAACCTTGTCGCCCTGCGCGATCGCGACATCGTGTCCGATCGGCGAGGGGTTCGAGAACTCGACGGTGAGATCGCCGGCCTTCGCGGTCAACGCGTCCTTCGTGAACTTGAGCTGCCCGCTCGGGTCGGCCTCGACTTTGAGCGTTGAGGTGCTGCCGGTGCCGGCGGCAGTCGTGTCAGCGCTTGTGGAGCCGGTATCGGCGCTGGTACTGGCGGATCCCGCATCTGCGCTGGTCGTGCTGCTGCTGTCGCTGCTGCTTCCGCAGGCGGCGATCGCAAAGACTGCAAAGAGCGCCGCCAATGCTGCAAGCGTCTTCTTCATCCTGGAACCCCTCTCATTTGTGACTCGAATTCGAGATTTCTGATCGTGGGCCCTTGGCGAGCCTGTCATCGGGTAATACGGCCATCCGGGCCGATCGTCTCACTTCCGGTCCGAATTTGCGCCGAATGCCTGCAAAATAGGGGTTACGGTGAGGATCGGAAACGCTAACGGCCGTGGAACTCCGGCTTGCCGCCCGCGAAGAAGACCTTGACACCCTCGCGCAGATCCTCGGTCGCCATGCTGTCGGCGATCGCGTGGCGCTCGAGCTGGAGGTGCTCGGTGATCGAGTTGTCGAGGCTGGCGTGGATCAGCATCTTCGCCGTCCGCACATAGTGGGGCGCCATCGTGGCGAGCTTCTGGGCCTTCTCGTGGGCGCGGCTGATCAACCGGTCAGCCGGGACCAACTCGGATACGAGGCCCTGGTCGAGTGCCTCCCTGGCGGTCAGGTTGAGGTCGTCGAGCATGATCTCGAGCGCACGACTCGGGGCGACGATCCGGGGAAGGAAGTAGGTCATCCCGCCGTCGGGGGATGCTCCGATGCGTCCATAAGCGCAGGCCATGAATGCGTCCTCCGAGGCGATCCTGAAATCGCAGGCCAGGGCAAGCGAGAATCCCGCGCCGGCAGCGGGGCCGTTGATCGCCGCGATCACCGGGTAGGGGATCCGCATCATGTCGATGGTTCCCTGATGCAGGACCTCGGCGCCGCGCCGGACCTCCGAGGGGAGGTCGTGCTCGTCGGAATTGATCCCGGTCTGGAACCAGGTGATGTCGCCGCCCGAGGAGAACGCCTTTCCCGACCCGGTGATTATCAGCGCGCGGAGCGGGGCCCGGTCGGCAAGCCAGGCGAAGGCGATTGCCAGCTCACCGATCATCTCCGGGCTCATCGCGTTGTAGAAGTCAGGACGGTCGAGGGTCATCGTGCCGATTTCACCGTCGATGTCGAATCGAATCGTCTCCAGATCCGGAGGGCCGGCTGTCTTGGTGCTCATCTGATTCTCCGTTTCCATTCTTGGTTTCGACACTGGACAGACGGCCCGCAGCCTACTCTTTGGGAAGTGAGTTCCACCGAGCATGAATCAGGTTCAGCCGACGGCGCGATGACCCGCGCCGAACACGTCGTCGCGCAAAGGCGCAATCTGCCCGACGCGCCGGGGGTCTACCTGTTTCACGATGGCGAGGGTCAGGTGATCTACGTCGGCAAGGCAAACTCGATC
>JBBQZL010000037.1:0-16099 GCA_038207745.1 Solirubrobacterales bacterium | reverse complement strand
AAATATCCCCATGTTTCATGCGGTCTCCGCGTCGGCCTGCAGCTTTACCCGGACGGTCTCGCCTTCACGCCGGATCCGCTTGACCGCATCCTCAGCCTCACCGCGCAGCTCCTGCCGCTGGCGCTCGGCCAGTTCCTGTTCGATCCGCCTGGTCTCGGCAATCAGCATGTCTCCGATTCCGGAGCGGGCCTCCTCCGCGTGGTCGCGGAGGACGCGGCGCGCCTCCTCCGCGGCGGAGTGGGGCGGTTCGTTGCCGGGCGTCCTGGGTGGTTCGGCTTCGGCCGCCATCAGGCGGTTCTCTGAGCATGGAGCTTTCCCATGCGTAGATGCTTCGCTGGAGTTGGATGCGTTCCTCCAAGAGGCCGACATCGCCCGGAGCGCACCGAACAACATAGAGTCCCGGCCCAGATGGGCCCCGTAAATGCCGAGATAGAGATAGACGTGCCACGCGAGCGGGCATATGACTTCCTCGCCGACCTCTCGAACCGGCCCTCGTTCACCGACCACTTCATTACCGGGTTTCACCTTTCGAGGATTGAGTCGACCGGCATCGGAGCCGGTGCGCGATTTGAGCTCGAACCGATCTCCACCTGGATGGACACCGTGATCGAAGAGCTCGAGCCGCCGCATAGGATCTCGGAACGCGGACGCGGCGGCCGCGTCAACCGGACCTCATTCCGGACAGCCTGGGAGCTGAGCGAGGCGGCCTCCGGAATGACCAGCGTCCGCGTCGTCTTCTGGAGTGAGCCCGTGCATGTGTTTGATCGCGTGCGCGAGGTCTTCGGAGCCCGTTCGATGAGGATCCGCCGCCAGTGGGAGGAGGCGCTCAGACGCCTTCGCGAGCTGCTGGAGTCAGACCAGATCCTCGTTGCGCCCCGGCAGGTTGCCGGAGGCAACCGATCAACGACCGGTATCCCCTAATAGACTCTCGCCGCCGATGGACTTGACCACCAGACACCTCCGCGCACTGTTCGCCGCCGCCGCCGTCCTGGTGGTTGCAATCTCGATGGCCGCCTGCGGCTCATCCAGCGAGAATCTCTCAAACATCGCCGAGGGCGAGCCGGTGAAGCTGGGCGAGCTCGAGTACAACGTCCTCTTCTCACGATTCCTCAACCCCAAGGATGTCGAGGATCAGGAGTACCTGGTCGGGCAGCCGGAGTTGAAGCCGGGCGAGCTCTACCTCGGTGTCTTCATCCAGGTCAAGAACAAGGACGCGGACAACGCACATCCCCTGCCGAGCGCGTTTGTCGTCAACGACACGCTGGGGAACACCTTTCCCTCACTTACGAGCGACAGCATCTACGCGATGAATCTCGGCGATGACATCGGTGCGAAGGATCAGATTCCCGCTCTCGACTCATCCGCGCAGGTCGGGCCCATCCAGGGCTCGATGGTGCTCTTCCTGGTTCCGGATTCCGCCAATCAGAATCGGCCTCTCAGGCTGCTGATCCCCAGCGAGGGCGAATCTGCACGAGTCTCACTCGATATCTAGCGCTCCACCGGCGCTTCGGTACTCACTCCTCGTCGCCATTGTTGGAGGGGTCCTCTCTCTGCTCGGCTCGCTGGATCTGGTCATCGCGGTTGCGGGGATGGCCCTGCTGGTCGTCGGGACGGTCATCTCGGCGCCATTCGCAGATCAGCACGCCCTGGTAGTCAACCGCTGGTGGCAGATCCTCTCGGGCGGAACAGTCGCTGTCATGGTCGGCCTTGTCCTCGGCCTCGCGGCCCCCGGAGTTGGCGGCGTGATCAGCGTGATCGGCGGAGCCGCGGCCCTCTCCGCGGCCGTCCTGGCCTTTCCCAGGTTCGGCCGCGCCGCCTGAGAACCCCCGCGCCCGCCCGCCTGGGAACCCCTGCGTTCGCGAGCCAGGAAACCCCAGCGAATCGCATCGAGATTCCGCGACTCGAATTGGCGCGGCAGGTCCCGGGCCGGATGGCCGGGTTGATTACAGACCGGCGGAGAAGATCTGTGCCGCGACGGGGGCCGCGACGGTGCCGCCGTCGGCGCTCGCGTCGATCAGCATCACGCCGATCGCAAGCTTGGGCTTGTCCGCGGGTGCGAACGCTGAGAACCATGCGTCGATCGTCTGCTCGGGGATGGCGCCCGGAGGCAGGTTTTCCTGGCCCGGCTTGGGGCCCAGTTCCGCGGTGCCGGTCTTACCTGCGACCTGTGCCTCGGGGATTGCCCCCGCAACGCCGGTGCCGCTTGTGACGACGCCGATCATCAGCTCGGTCAGCTTCTGGGCGATCGACTTCGACGTGACGAGCCTGGGCTCGGCCGTCGGACCGAGCGCAGGATCCTGGGCGATCGGATTCGAGAGCCGGACCCCGTCATTGGCAACGGTCTGGGCGACGCTTGCCATTTCAAGGGGCGTTGCCGTCACCTCGCCCTGCCCGATCGCGCTGACGCCCAGGTCGAGGTCGTCGCCGATCTCCTGCGGGATCGCCGGCTGGGGCGGATCGATCGCGTCGGTGCCTTCCTGGTCGAACAGCTCGGGCGCGGCATTCCAGCCATAGCGCTCTGCGGTCGAGACCAGCGCGTCATTTCCGATCTTCGGGCCCAGCGGCGCGAAGACCGAGTTGCACGAGTCTGCAAAGGCGGTCGGGAAGCTGCCGCCACACAGCTCCTGATGCGCATTCGAGATCATCCTGCCGCCGACGTTGGAGCCCGAGGTGACCGGGAACTGATCATCCATCGAGACCACATCCTGCTGGAAGGCCGCGGTCGTGGTGACGATCTTGAAGGTCGAACCAGGTGGCTGCGGCGCCGAATATGCGGACCCGGCAAGCGCCTTGACCGCGCCGGTGGTGGCATCGAGCACCGCGACGCCACCGCTCCGGCCGGCCAACGCGGAAACCGCGGTGGTCTGAAGTGTCGGGTCGATGAAGGTCTTCAGCCGAGCGCCCCGCTCCGGCTTCGACTCGGCGAGGACCGTCGCCGCACCACCGCCGGCCGGCTTCGCAAGCAGCCTGCCACCGGGCTTGCCTGCCAGCTCATTGTTGTAGGCAGCCTCGAGACCGCTGACACCGACCAATGTTCCCGGCGGGAAACCCTGCGCCGCGAGAGTGCCGGAGGGATCCTCCGGTGCCTCGCCAACCCGTCCGGCAACATCGATTGCCGCGCTTCCAAGCGGAGATGTGCGCGCATCCGCGGGGCCCTCGGCAAGTGGGGTTCCGTCGCGGGCGACAATCGAGGCACGTCTTGCGAGCCGGATGTTGTTCGCCAGCTTGGCGCCATTCGTGAGCCCTGGGAAGACCAGGTCGGTCGTCCAGGAGACGCCGCCATCGGCGTAGGGAACCTCGAGATCCTTCTGCACGGTACCGAAGGCGGCTGTCTCGATCGAGACGGGGACCGTGACGGTCTTCGTGCCGTTGCCTTCGGTTGTCCGGGTCGGTTTGCTGACCGCTATCGACTTCATCGTCGCCACTTCTTGCGCGCCGAGGTAGGCCTGTTGAAACTCTTCCTCGGAGAGCAGGCTCTGCGAGGAGGGATTCAGGTCCGCGTACATCTGAGTGAAGTCCTGCGCGGCCCACGCGGTCGCGTAGTGGCCGACCAGATCCTGCTCGGGTGAGCCAACGGCACCGCTCGATGCTCCGGCGACAAACGCAACCAGCGCGACCGCCGCAAGTGGCAGCGTACGGGTAACAAGACGTCGCCGCTGCTCTGCCTCCAAAGTTGCGCGATTCACAGATCCCCAAAGTTAATGGTTGTATTCCCAAGTGTGACGGTTCTCGGCGGCGGCATGATCAATTTCATTCTCACGGTTGGACTGCGGAGATCTCGACACGGACAGCCACAGCCATTGGAGGTTGTCCTGACGCTGGCGTTGGTGGTCGTGGTCGGTGGGGGAGCGTGGCCCGATTCCGGACGTGAGCCGCCGGCCGCCAAAGTCGGTTTGGAGCCTCCTGCCGCTCTTGACCTCTCGACCCTGGATTGATCATCACGGCCGCACACGTTGTTGCGGGTGACCTGCGGACGACCGTTGTCGCGCAATCGGAAGTCGAGGAGGCAGCCGATGTCATTCGCGTCAATCCGAGTCTCGACCTGGCAATCCTTCAGGCCGACGATCACGGGTGAGTTCGAGGGTTCGCCGCTTGTCCGCATCAACGGGCTGGAAGTGTTCGAGCGCCGGGCGACTGAGTTCCGGTCAGGTGGAGAGCCGGTTCGGGCCGGCGTATCCGGAGGCCCATCATTCGCGGTCGGTAACCTCGGTTGACGGTGAAAGCAAGTTCGAACACCGCCGACGTCTGTCCCTGCTACCAGGCTGCGATCGAGTTGATCGGCAAGCGCTGGACCGGGGCCATCCTCTCGGCCCTCGCGGAAGGACCGATGAGGTATGCATCGCTGGCACGTTCCATCGAAGGAGTCTCCGACCGGCTGCTGTCTTGCCGGCTGCGCGAACTCGAGCGGGAGGGGCTGGTTGAGCGCACGGTCGAACCCGGAACGCCGGTCCGCGTCTATTACTCGCTGACACCAAAGGCCCAGGAGCTGCGGCCGGTCTTCGAGCAACTTGGCGATTGGGCAAGACGCTGGGTCGAGGTCAAGGCGGTCTGACCGGAACCGGCGCCATGCTGTGGCGCTGTGAGTGGTGACCCGACTTCCGCAGGCGAGCAGGGTGGCGAAGAGATTGATTCCCCCGGGACCGGCGCGTCTCCGAGCTCCGACCTTCCCGGTCCGTTTCCCGTGGGTCGCTACGCCCACCGTCTCAAGGAGGAACTGCGCAAGCGCGCCCGGGTCCTGCTGATCGGAGAAGTTTCAGGAGTTGGCCGCAGCAAGGTCCAGGCCTACTTCGAGATCAGGGATGCCGGCGGCGCGGTCCCCTGTGCGATCTGGATCACCGACCTCGAGCGACTTGGTCTCTCGATGGAGACGCTTCGCGACGGGGTGCAGATCGTTGTGGCGGGCGGGCCTGACTACTATCCCGGCGGCGCCCATTCATCGCCCAGCTTCAGCTTCCGCGTCACCCATGTCCGCCTTGCCGGCGAGGGGGATCTGCTTGCCCGCCTGGCCGAGCTGCGCCGGCGCCTCGAGGCCGATGGGCTCTTCGAACCGCAGAAGCGGCTCCATCGTCCGGTTTTGCCAAGGACGATCGGCGTCGTCACCGCCGAGCGGGGCGCTGCGAGGGCGGACGTATTGGCGGGGCTCAACCGGCGGGGATGGCAGGGAACCGTGATCTGGGGGTTTGCCGCTGTCCAGGATCGACATGCGGCCCCGGCGATCACCGCCGCGGTTCAGGAGCTGGCCGCGCGCCCCGAGGTGGAGGCGATCATCGTCTGTCGTGGGGGTGGCAGCCTCGCGGACCTCTGGGCATTCTGCGACGAGACCCTCTGCAGAACCGTCGCAATGCTGCGGGTGCCGGTGATCAGCGCCGTCGGCCACGAGCGGGACACGACCTTGATCGACGACGTTTCGGCGCTTGCCTGCTCGACTCCCACACATGCCGCCGAGGCAGCTGTGCCACTCGACTGCCTGGCTGCCCGGTCGAGCCTGGTCGGTGCCTCTGCCAGCCTCCGGAAATCTGCCCATCGCGCGATTTCGGAGCGCAGTCGCAGCCTCGGCGGTCTGGCCCGCGGACCGGCACGGGCACTCCAGCGTGAGCGCGGCAGCCTCAATCAGTTGATCCGTGAGATCCGCGCGGCAGCGGACCGCGGCCTGGTTGATCGGTGGCTCTACCAACGTCGCATCGGGAGCACCGTCCTTGCCCGGGTCGGCAGGCGAACGGACGAAGCCGTTGCTGCGGCGGTCGCGGACAATCGTCGGCGCGCGGGCGTGATCGGTCGATCCGGTGGCGCGATCGTGACCGTCGGGCAAACCTCGCTTGAGCAGTTTGCGATTGCCCTGCGGGCCCACGATCCCGAGCGAACTCTCGAACGCGGATACGCGCTTGCCGAGTCACCTGCCGGTGAGCCGATCACCGGTGCGGCGGGCGCGGTTGAGGCCGGTCGGCTGCGGCTGCGCTTCAGCGACGGATCCGTCGGGGTGAACGTGGAAGATGACCTGATCACGCCGAGTGGAGAGGATGGGACGGATGCCTGAGGCGCCAGAAACAGCCGAGCCGAAAAGCTACGAGTCTGCGGTCGAGAGGCTGGAGCAGATCATTGAGAGGCTGGATTCCGGTCAGGCCGGGTTGCGGGAGACTCTTGCGCTCTGCGGCGAGGGCCGGGATCTGGTCAGCTACTGCGCCGTGGAGCTGGGGCGGGTCGGCGAGGGCCTCAAGGAGTTGCGGCTCGATGAACTTGCAGCCGAGTTCGAGCAGGCACCCGCCGAGTCCACCTGATGACCCCGCCGGCGCACAAGCCTGCCTGATCCCCCGGATTGCCGACCCGCCGGATTGATGAATCAGTTTGCGGGTTGGGCCGCGGGACCCGGACAGAGCCGCCTGCGGGCCGGACAGTCGTGGCAGAGCGGCCAATCGGGCGACTTCGTCGCGGCGAAGTCGCCGCCACGGATCCTCTCCACCCGGGCTTCGAGATCGGACCGGGCCGCGGCGATCTCCGCCTCTCCAAGCGTTGTCATCACCGGATCATCCGGGCGTTCCAGAAAGACGTACGCGACCCGAACTTCGCCGACACCGGTCGCGATCGCCGTCGCAAGTGCGTAGAGGTTTCGCTGGATCTCGTAGCGACTCGCCATCTCCTCGGGGCTTCTGTCGCCGAGACGGTTGGTCTTGAAGTCGACCACGGTTGGCATCCCCGAATCGGGTTCGTGAAGCAGGTCGATTGACCCGCGTAGAACTGATCCCGCGAGATCGAGGAGCAGCGGCACCTCGACCCGGACACGGGCACGATCCGCCAGCAGTTCGGCGCAGAGTGACGAGTCGATCCAGCCGGTGATCTGCCCGGCGGCGTCGGCGACCCGCCGAGCCTCTGGTTCGATCTCCTCGGCGCGCAACGCGTCGGCGATCTGGTCGGCGGTGGGAACCATCCAATCACGATGGGCGCTCCACTCGAGCAGCGAGTGCACGACATTTCCGAAGCCATACCGCTCCGCCTTCGATACCGCGCCCTCGGAATCGCCCGGTTCCGCACGGAGCCTGATCCGCAGCACCCTCTCGACGTAGAAGCGATAGCCGCAGCGCTCATATGCGCCAAGCGCCGAATATGAGAGCGCGGGAAGCGGTGGAGGCGGCATCGGCGCGACCGAGAGCGGCGGTGAGGTGGTTGTGGCGGCGAGCACCGGAACCGGAGCCGGAGATCCCGGCCCCGCCCGCGCCGCGAGTTCAGGCGCCCGATGATCCTGCCGATCCGGATCGGGAGCAGCATTGACCCGGATCAGAAGTGATGCCTCTGGAAAATCAGCCGAGAGGTCCGGACGCGGCAGTGGGCTGCCAATCGGCAGTCGTTCTTCCACCGGAGCCTCGCCGTGCCCCAGGCCGGTGAGCAGGCGGGAGATCACCGGCGTGTTTTCAGTCGTTCTGTTCATGCTCGAGCTGGACGGGGCAACGGAGCTGAGAATCAATCGCCGCTCCGCGCGGGTCATCGCGACATAGAAGAGCCTCAGCTCCTCCTCACTTTCCCGCTCTTTGCCTTCAGCCTTGAGTTCGGCACTCTCGTAGAGGTCGATCGGTGGTGATCCGACCCTCTTCAGCTTCATTGCCGTGTGCCATCGTCCATCCCGGTCACGCTCGATCGAGAGACCAGAGCTGTCGGGGATCAACAGCTTGCGACCAAGCCCCGGAACGGCAACAACCGGGAACTCGAGTCCCTTCGCCTTGTGGATGGTCATGATCCGAACGCCGTCGTGACCCTCGACCTCGGTCGCTGCGGAGGCCTCCCTGTCGATCTCCGCGCCGAACTCCGCGTACTCGAGGAAGCCGCGCAGGTCGCGCCCCTCGGTGGATTCGTACTCGCGGGCGAGGCGAAGCAGCTTGCGCAGGTTGGCCATCCGCACCGCCCCCGGTGGCCTGATCAGCACGGCGACGTCATATCCGGTCTCGGCGATCGTGCGGTCGATCAGCTGCTCGAGTCCGATCCTGGTCCCGACCCGCCGCAGTTCGGTGACCACGGCGTGGAGTCTCGAGATCCCCTCGAGGTCGGTGGCGGGAATCTCGGCGGCCCATCTGGCGGCCTCCTCTTCGAGCTCCCTGTCTCCGCAGAGCGCATCGACGGCGGGCCAGAGGTGACGGCCCCTGCCGGCGGCCCTCCTGAGCAGCCAGAGCGCATCGGGACTTGCGGCGCAGGCAGGCGAGGCCATCGCCCCGAGCAGAGCCTCGTCGTCGAGCGGGTTGGCGATCGTGTTCAGGATCGCCAGCAGGTCACCGGCCTGCTGATGGGACCAGTAGCCGGAGCCGCCGATGACGTAGGGACGCAACCCCACTTCCTCCAGCGCCGTCTCGTATGCATCGACGTGGGTGTAGGAGCGAAGCAGGATCACGATCTCCCCGGCCTCGGAATCGCCGGAGTCGACGATGCCCCTCAACCGCCCGGCCAGGAATCGGGCCTCAGCCATGCTCGATATCGGCGTCGTGCTGTCAGGGGAAAAACCGAGCGCATCCTTGTCCCATCCCTTCTCGTCACTGACCAGAAGTTCCACTGCCTCACCGCCATCGGTGGGCGGCGGGCCGCCCTGGTCGGGTGATCCCATCTTCAGTTCCCGGAATTCAGGCAGCAGCGATCCGGCGAACCTGTTGGCGGCAGCGATCACCTCGGGGCGCGACCTGAAGTTTCCACTCAGCGGCAGAACCTGACCGTTCTCATCCGCCCTCAACTGCCTTCGCTGTTCGCGAAATACCTCGATGTCGGCATTGCGAAACCCGTAGATCGATTGGAACTCGTCACCGACTGAGAAGACCGAGGTCTCGGGACCCTGGAGAAGCCCGACCAGTTCGAGTTGCATGCGGTTGGTGTCCTGGAACTCGTCGACCATGACCTCAACCAGGCGACCACGGTACCTATCCCGGATCGCAGGGTGTTCGCGGAGCAGGTCGAGGCTGAGCAGCTGGAGGTCCTCGAAGTCAAGCCCCGAGCGCTCCTCCTTGACCTCGCGGTAGTGGCGCGCGAACAGCTCGAGGAGTTCGGCCAGATGAGCATGCACACGGACGCCCTCGTCGTTTTCGGCGATGGCCTTGACAGACTTCTCGACAGCGAGTGAGCAGTTGTTGACGGCCTCCTTCTTCGAGTCCGTTCGCATCAGCGCCAACTGATCGATTTCGGGCATCTGGCCGGGGAACCCCAGGGCCAGCTCGAGCGCCCGCTCGATCCTCAATCTCTGTTCAACAGCCGGTTTGCCCTCCGCGAGCGCCACCTCGGCGCATCGGATCAGCTCGGCGATCGCCCGGGGCAGATCGGCCGGCACCACCTCGGGCAGCCTTGGATCGGTATCGCCCTCTGCGCGCATCTGCCCGAAGGCATCGCGGATCGTGGTTCTGAGACCATCCGCGCCATAGGCCGCAACAATTTCGTCACGATCGATGTTCTCGGCCTGGGTGAACTCATCCAGCGCTCTGGCGAAGGCCCTACGTGAAGCGCGTTCGCTTTCGGACGCGTCAAGGACCCGGAAGGCCGGGTCGATGCCGGCCGCCACGGGGTGGGAGGCAAGCAATCTGCGGCAGAAGCCGTGGATCGTCGTCACCCATGACCCGCCGAAGTCCGCGACCACGCGTTCGAGCCTTGCCTTGGTCTCGGGGTCGCCACACGAGGAAGCCCGTGCGGCAAGCTCGAGGCGGATCCGACGACGAAGCTGGACAGCGGCCTTCTCGGTGAAGGTGAAGGCGAGGATCTGGTCGGTCGCCAGTTCCTCGAACTCGATCCGGTCGCAGTACCGGCTCACCATCACGGTCGTCTTGCCGGTACCGGCGCCGGCTTCGAGCAGCAGGTTCCGGTTCCGGGCATTGATCCCGGCGCTCTGCTCCTGGGTGGGCGGCCTGCTCACTCGTCGCCCTCCGATGACGCCTCGACGAGCCCGCGCTCCCGCCGGCAGATCGGGGCGAAGACGCAGTGAGGAGGGCACTTCCCACCGATCGGATTGCGATCGATATCCCCGCGCTGTATCCGGGCGACGACTTTGCCGGCACGCTCCCGTGCCTCCGCCAAGCTCGCCTCGAACTCGACATCGGGCAGGAGGTCGTTGTCGACCAGGTCGAGGTCGGCGAAGTCGTCGTCCCGGGCCGTTTCCCTGAGCAGCCCACGCGGCCTCTTGTCCCGGTGCACTGTTGCGGCGAGCGGCTGGTAGATCCCGCCGATCACATCGAAGCCCCAGAGTTCCCGCGCGGCTATCGCGTAGAGCGGCAGTTGGAGTTTGCCCAGGTCGCCGAAATTTGCCACCGGGGTGGCAGACTTCGAAAACTTGTAGTCCTGGATCAGCGCGGCATTGCCATGCAGGTCCACGCGGTCGATCTTGCCGTGCAGCTCCCAGCCCTCGAAGTTGAGCGGCGGTTTCGCCGCGTCCTCACCAATTCCGAAGCAGGCTTCGAATAGCGAAGGAACCAGGGCCGGCGACTCCCTCGACGCTTCGCGGGCGAGAAAACCGTTGATCAGCTGGAGGATCTTCGCCCTGGCCGCCCGGTCCGACGGGCTGGAGGAGCCGAGCCCCCCTTCCACCGCCAGCTCGCCCAGCAGCTCGGATGCGCGGCGCCGCCATTCTGCGAGAGACTCACCACGTGGAATCGGATCACCACCCGGCCGTTCCTCGTAGACCCTCTGAAGGATGGAGTGGACCAGCGAACCGGCAGCAAGGGGTTCGGGAGTCGGGACGAGCCCCTGAGGGTCAAGTTCGTGCGAGATGAACCACTTGTATGAGCAGACTGCCGCGTTTTCCAGCGTCGTTCCACCGAAGGTCGTCTGATCGGCATAGAAGTCGCGTACGGCGGAGACCGTCAGCGGACCGGGCCTGTCGGCCCGTTCGGCGGCTGAGCGGGCTCGGACAAGACGCTCGGCGATCCGTCCTGCGGGTTCGCTCCGGATCGAGAGCGCGTCCACCAGCCGCTCCGCCGTCAGGTCCGGCGCGTCCGATCCCAGCGGCAGATAGCCCGCGAGCGACCGGGTGAGTTCAGTTTCACCCGGCGCGTTCTCCGGAAGGAAGGTCAACTCCCCGAGCGTACGCCGGTGGGTGATGCGCTCGAGCACGGGGTCGACACCCGGTCCGTCCTCAGGAGGCGGATCAAGCAGACGACGGATCTCATCGAGGAGTGGCGACGGTTCCTCGTCGCCACCATCCTCGTCGACGGATCTCGAGGACAGCCACAGCTTCTCGGTTGGCAGCGAGAGACAGGAGTAGAAGAGGTATCGCTCCTCCGCTTCCTCCTCGGCACGCTGCGGAAGCCGAAGCGTTGCCCGCTGGTCGTCGGACAGAAATGGGTTCTGGGAACCGCGTCTCGGGAACTCACCGTCCTGAAGCGAGGCGACGAAGACGTGCTCGAATCTGGCGGCTCGAAACTGGTACGGGCTCGCGATCCTCACCCGACCCAGGGCCGGCCCCCGCCAGAGGGGCAGTTCGAGTGAGTCGAACGTCTCGATCAGGACCTCGGGATCAAGCTCAGCCAGGTCACCAAGCTCGGCCAATTCTTCAGCCGCGGTTGCGATAAGGGCCCCGGCTCGCAGCTCTTCCGAATCGGTCGGACCGGGCACACGACCCTGTGCGCCACGATGGGAGAGCGGCCACTCGGCGACGTCGCGTGCCAGGATCGCGACAGCTGCCAGAAGTGATGACGACGATGCCTCGGCGTCGCGCAACCGCGCGAAGTCGGTCTGTTTGCGGCCGGCCAGTTCCTCGAAGGCCTCGGCAACCTGATCAGAGGTTTGCAGACCATCCCTCAGGACCCGCCGCTCCAGCCAATCTGCGTCGGAGGGCGACATCCGCCGGGGCGCCCTGAGAAAGCTGATCAGGTCCGCGGCGGATCTCGATGTGAAGGCGGCGCGGAGAATCGCGAGCACGGCACCGCCCGTCGCCGTCGATCGGATCGGTACCCGCGCCTCGAGCGCGACCGGGATTCCGTACGACTCCAGAATCATCCGGAACAGTGGTCCCCTGCCGGCTGGGCTGCGTAGAACGATCGCGATCTCTCCCGGGTCGGTTCCGTTCGCGATCAGGCGCGACACCTCGGATCCGATCAGCTCCACCTCCGACCTTTCGCCTGCGGCGCTCAGCATCGCCAACGTCTCGTCGGGCGCCATCCTCGGCGAGTCGGGCTCGGCAAAGTTTCGTTCGAGGTGGAAGAGGAGGGGACTGCTCGTATTTGAGGGCTGTGGCCTGGTCGCCTCTTCCTCGATCGGCTCCAGCTGGCGCAACTCTGCGAGCAGGACGGCGCGCGCGCCCAACGCGACGCGGTCCTCGTAGGTCAGGGAGACGGTCACAGTGCAGGCAGACGCAAGCGCCGAGACCAGCTCGAGCTGCGCCGGCGCAAGGTCGTCAAATCCGTAGAGATAGACCGGGCGTTTCCCCCATGCATCGGGGCGGGATCGAAGCCCGGTGATAGCTGTTGCCGTGAATCGGTGCGCATCCTCGAGGTCCTGCTGATCGAGGAGCGCTCCATATTCACGATGGATCGCGACGATCTCTTCCAGGTACTCGAAATTCCCCTCGTCTTCGGCTGCCGATGCCGCGAGGGAATCAGAGTCGAGAAGCGTCCCCCGCAGCTCCCCGATCAGGCGCTCCGCCGCAATCGCAAAGCCGGCACGACGTGCCGAGCCGGCGAGGATCCGCAGCCCGCTCCGTCTCGCCGCCTCCCGGGTCAGCATCACGCTCTGGGTGGCGGTGACCCGATGTGAAGAAGCCGCGCCGGCGACAACCGCGACCTGACGGATCAATCCGTTGAAGTCGACCACGGCGGCGCCGAGCGAGGCACCGTTCTCGCCACAAAGTTCCTGTTCAATGGCGAAAACGTCATCGCCGGTCGGGACCACCAGCAAGGGTGATCTGGCCAGGTCTTCGAGCAGGCGTCTCCGGATCTGGCCTGCGCGTCCGGAGTTGAGTGGCCCGTGGATCAGTTTGAGTGGCATCGGGTTCTGTGCAGCCTAGGGTCACCGGCGGCGCATCGAGTCTGACGACGGGTCCGGGATGCCGCTGGGAACCCATCCCCAACCAACCCGCAAATTGCGCACAACGAAGCCGGATTTAACGTCTTGCGGCGCGTCTATCTTGGTCTTGTCCGTTTCCCACCTGAGAGGACCCAGACACCAATGTCTCTCTGCTTTGTAGACCCCGCCGACGCAATCCGCGCGATTGCCGATTCAATCGGTCGCGAAGCACGCCGTCAGCTTCTCGGTGAAGCAGTCAGAACGTGGGTCGACGAGATCCCCGAGGACGAGTTGGAAACCCACTACGCACGGGCGCTCTCGGAGCTCGATGAGCACGACCTCTCGATGCTGGCCGCCTGGCACGGCTCGCTCAACGTCGGGCACCCGCTGCCCAACCGCGACTTTCTGATGGGCGCCTTCGGCTCTCTCGGCGAGCATCGGCGCGAGGCATTGAAGCTGGCGGCAGGATTCAGGGGCGAGGAGACCTTCGAGGTGGAGGTCAGCGAGGAGCGGGCGCTCGAGGCGATCCTGGAGATGCTGTCGCCGCCTCGCCAGATGGAGCTTGCGGTCGAGGCAGTCGAGCTCTACATCTGGGATCGGGCCGGCTCCGACAACTAACCGGTCCCACCCGCACTCAATGGCGCCCGCTATCCCCGGGCGGGATCACGCTCCCGGGGCGCCGGGCGGTGGACTCAGAGTCCGATTGCGGCCCGGATCTCTGCGATCGCCTGGTCGTTGTCCCGGAAATGGACCGGGTTGAGGCCCACGGCCCTGGCTCCATCGCAGTTGATCTCCATGTCATCGATGAAGAGGCAGTCGGACGCCTTGACTCCGAGTCCTGAGACCGTCAGCTCGTAGATCTCCGGGTCGGGCTTGCGGCAGCCGACGAAGGCCGAGTCGACGATCAGCTCGAAGATCTCATCGACCGGCGCCATCGAACGCCAGACCGGCTCCCACTCACGGACGTTGTTGGTCAACAGCGCCATCCGCCGGCCGGCCCGCTTCGCCTCCCACATCAGCTCGATCATCGGTTGATTGGGCTCGAGGGCCGAGAAGAAGGTCTCGCTGAACTTGTGCATCTCCGGGCGATGGCCGAGCTCGACCTCCAGCGTTCCCGCAAGCTGATCGAGGAAGTCCGCCTCGGTGGCGTGCCCCTTCTCCAGTTCATGGAGAGGGTTCCTGCCGGTCTTCTCGGCGACGGCGTTCATCGCGGTGCCGAGCTGCCGTGCGGAGATACCCATCGAGTCCTGGAAGGCCATGAACGAGCCGATCAGCGGTGAGGTGAGCACCCCGCCGAAGTCGGAGATGACGACGTTCGGCATCAGCTTTGCCTCCGGATCTCATAGACGCCGCCACCTTCGCGGTCGTTGACCGACCAATGGAAGAAGGCAACGACGACCCTCTCTCCCGGGAGGTCGAGAGTGGTCGAGGAGATCAGCTGACCGGCGCCTCTGAGCGGCCGGTCACCGAGCTCGGGGTCCTGCCAGATCTCCAGGGTCACCCGTCGCGGGACACCGTCGGCATCGAACTCGGTCGAGACAAGGGTCTCGGCTCCGGTCAGATCGGCGGACTTCGGTCCGGCCATCGCGACGTCGGACGCCTCCGCGGAGTGGGGGGAGATGCCATCGCTCGATGTCTTGATCGCCAGAAGGCCGCCATCGGAAAGGGCAATGGTCATCGATCGCCTGACCCCCGTTGATTCTCTTGGCTCGTCGATCGTGGTGGTACTCACCCCCGGTGCGCTGATCTCGGCATGGCGGCCGGCGCCGTCAACACCTCCGGCCACGTGGCAGAGCACAAGCTCGTCGATTCCGGTGATCTCGTTTCCGACCGTCACCGTCACCTCCGAGGGCACCATGTCGATCTCGGCTCGGGAGTCGGCGATCGAGAGGGATCTCCGGGTCGGATCGGACGGGTTCGGAACACGATCTGAACCGACCGCGCTCAGCACGTCCCCGTCGAGGGCGAGCGCCGTCCAGCGTTGATCGTGCGTCGCGACGCAGATGCCGGTGTCGATGTCGATGATCTGAAATCCGCTCATGCCGGGGGGAGTTGGTGGGTTGCGTCCCTGCGGGCCTGTGCTGCGGCTCCGTCCGGATCAACTTCCTGTGCGTTTCCTTCTATATCGAAACCGGGTCCGGTGTCGTTCTGGGTCCGGCGCGCACGGTCGTATCCCCACGATGCAGAGCTCGTGACAAAACTGAATCGCCTCAGCAGGAATGCTCCTCCGAGCATCCGGAAGAGTGTGCGCGTCGGGGGAAACAACAGCATCAATCCAAATACGCTTGTCACGAATCCGGGGATGATCAGCATGAAGGCGCCGAGCGCTATCATCGCCGCGTCTGCGACTTCCCTCGCCGGCATCCTGCGGCTGTCGACGGCCGTGTTGAATCGCTGGATCGCAGCCCGGCCCTGCCGCCTCAGCAGCGCTGAGCCGAGCAGCGCGCTGAGGATGATCAGCGCCAGCGCCGGGAGAAATCCGATCGCATTCGAGACCTGGACGAAAACGTAGATCTCGACGACCGGGAGGACTATGAGGAAGATGATCAGCATGGGTCTTTGGACAACAAGACTAGATGGCACGGATTCCGGGCAGGGTTGCCCGTTCCCGTCGTTTAGGATGTGGGCATGAGCGAGAACCAGCCTGCGGTCGTAACTGATGAGGAAGTCTTCGAGGCCCTCGAAGAGGTGATCGATCCCGAGTTGGGGCTCGACTTCGTCTCGCTGGGACTCGTCTACGAGGTCGAGGTCGAGAAGTCCGAGGTCTACGTCACCTTCACCCTGACCACGCCGGCCTGTCCGATCGGGCCGCAGGTCTCAGAGCAGATGAAGGAGTTCGTCGGCGATCTCGAAGGCGTCAGCGCCGTACACCCGAAGATGGTCTTCGACCCGGCCTGGTCGCCGGAGATGATGACCGAGGACGCGAAGTTCGCGCTGGGGTTTTAGGGCTGCAAATCAGCGGTTTTTGAGAATCCGGATTCGGCCGAGAGGCGGGAAATCCAAGAATTAGCCAACCGGGCCAGCTAAACGCGGGAGGGCCGCCTCCCTCGGCGCTGCCTGCTCCTCGGGCATGCGCGCCGGCCAGCCCGAGGGGGAAGAATCGAGCCGCAGCGACCTCAAGTATCTCGTTGGCTCGGCGCAGCTCCTT
>JBBQZL010000036.1:0-16784 GCA_038207745.1 Solirubrobacterales bacterium | reverse complement strand
TTTGGCATGTCGGTGCCTCCTATTTGAGTTGGGTCGCGTCGCGGCTCTAACCCGCGGCGCACCTGTTCACCCCGCTCGATGGCGGGGTGCCGACCTATGCCTAACGCCCGGGCCGGATGTTCACCGGGTCATAGTGTCTAGTCCGCATCTTCGAAACTCTCAGTTATCAGGGGGTTTTCTGGGGTACGAAGCCTGATTGAAAAAACGGCCAGCCGGGGCTTCGCACCCACCACCCCGAGTACCACAGCGCTTTCGTGCTCGATCCCGATGGCAACAACATCGAGGTCGTCAACCACGGCTCGATCAAGCAGCAAATTCGCGCCCGTTTTCAAGTCACCGTCCCACCTAAGCGTCGGTATGCGACGGCAAGGCGGGACAGCCCCGGCCCAAATCGGTATTTCCGCGGCTCAGATCTTCAGTTCGTAGGTGAACCACTCTGAGCGCTCGGTGTCGAGTGAGTCGTACAGACGTTGGGCGCGGTGGTTGTCGGGCGCGGTTTCCCAGACCACCGCTGCGGCGCCTCGGCTGCGGGCAACGTCGGCGGCGGCATTGATCAGCCTGCGGCCGATCCCGTGTCCGCGCAGGCTGTGATCGACGTAGAGGTCGTGGAGGGTGACCAGCTCTCTGGCGGTAACCGAGTCCTGCGACCAGTGCAGGCAGGAGTAGCCGACCATCGACTCGCCCTCCCAGGCGCCGACCAGCAGGCCGACCTCGCTTGGTTCGAGGAAGCGCCTGAAGTACTTGCGATTGTGGTCGCGGTCGATCCCGGCAACCTCGTAGAAGCGCTGGTATTCCTCGATCAGCGGCAGCAGGGCTTCGAACTCGTTACCGCGGACTGGCTCAATCCTGATCTGATCGCTCATCGCTGGAAGTTATCGGTCGATGAACGCTCTGTACCAGCGGCAGGGACCGCCGCCGGGGCGACGTATCAACGAATCATCAAGCCGACCCCGGTGTTCCCCTAAGCTGGAACGCGAGGTCGATCGGCAGACGGAACCTGGTCCACGTTTCGAAAGGAAGACCCCTGGCACGCCCGACAGACTCCAATGAGCAACTTCTCTGCAGCTTCTGCGGGAAGTCGCAGCGCCAGGTCAAGAAGCTGATCGCCGGCCCGGGCGTGTACATCTGTGACGAGTGCATCGACCTCTGCAACGAGATCATCGATGAGGAGCTGACCGCTCCTGCCACATTCGAACTCGAGAACCTGCCCAAGCCGCAGGAACTCTGCAGCGTCCTTGACGAGTACGTCGTCGGCCAGGACACCGCAAAGCGCGCTCTCTCGGTTGCCGTCTACAACCACTACAAGCGAGTTCAGATGGCTGAGTCCGAAGACGCCGACATCGAGCTTCAGAAGTCCAACATCCTGATGCTCGGCCCGACCGGCTGCGGCAAGACGCTGCTCGCCCAGACCCTGGCGAGGATCCTCAACGTCCCCTTCGCGATCGCCGACGCAACGGCGCTGACCGAGGCCGGTTACGTCGGGGAGGACGTCGAGAACATCCTCCTCAAGCTGATCCAGGCCGCCGACTACGACGTCAAGCGTGCCGAGACCGGGATCATCTATATCGACGAGGTCGACAAGATCGCCCGCAAATCCGAGAACCCCTCGATCACCCGCGATGTATCCGGGGAGGGTGTCCAGCAGGCGCTCTTGAAGATCCTCGAGGGCACGACGGCATCGGTGCCGCCACAGGGTGGGCGCAAGCACCCGCACCAGGAATTCCTCACGATCGACACGACCAACATCCTCTTCATCTGCGGCGGATCATTTGCCCAGCTCGACCAGATCGTCGAGAGGCGGACCGGGAACCAGGGCATGGGATTCGGCGCCGCAATGGATGCGCCGCGCACGGATGACGTCGGCGCGGTGTTCGAGAAGGTCCTGCCTGAAGATCTCTGCGAGTACGGGCTGATCCCGGAGTTCATCGGCCGCCTGCCGGTCTTTGCCGCAATCCATCAGCTCGGGCGCGACGACCTGATCACGATCCTCACCGAGCCCAAGAACGCCCTGACCAGGCAGTTCGAGCACTTCTTCAAGTTCGATGACATAGAGCTGGTCTTTGCCGAGGACTCGCTTTCGGCAATCGCCGACAAGGCGCTTGCCAGGGATACCGGTGCCCGTGGGCTGCGCTCAATCCTCGAGGAGACCCTCCAGGACGTCCAGTTCGAGCTGCCGTCGCGTCGTGACGTGGTCAAGTGCGTGGTCACGAAGGAGACGATCGAGCACGGCCGCCAGCCAACCCTGGTCATGGAGGCTGCGCCCGAGAGGATCGGCCCGGATGAGCTGGATGCCGAGGAAGAGTCGGCCTGACCTGAGGATGGGCTGCCTTCCTGACCGCGCCGCGATCGGGAGGATGCGCTAGCGGTCGGGCAAACGTTCTTCGAGCGCTTCAGCAGGCATCGGAACCGCGAATAGGAATCCCTGGCCGAAGGGGCATCCGAGTTCTCTCAGCGATGCGGCCTGGCCGGGGTTCTCGATCCCGCTGGCGATCATGTCGATCTCCAGCTCGTCACCGAGATTGATCGCCGCGCAGGCAACCTGAACCGAGCCGCGGTCGTCCGGGATGCCCTCGGCGATCTGCCGCGCCGTCTTGATTCCTGTGATCGGAAGTCCCTGAAGGTCCGATGCGTCGGCCTCCCCGGTGTAGGAATCGACGATCATCCCGGTGCCGAGGGCTTCAAGACCGTCGAGCATTTGCGTGCGTCTTGGGCCGCTTCTCAGCAGCGCCGACTCCGTGACCTCGAAACCGAGGCGCTCGGGCGAGACGCCGGTGGCCTCGGCGGCTTCGCTGACGGTCTTCGCCAGATTCCCGTGGAATGCGTGGTGCTCGGAGAGATTGAGCGTCACCGAGAGCTGCGAGGCGATTCCGCGATTCCAGCGTGCGAGCTGCCTCATCGCCGCGTCGATTGCCCACTTCTCCAGCCTGTCGAGCACGCCGTGGGTCTCTGCAGCAGCAAGAAAAGCCGTCGGGGCAAGGACGCCTCGGTCAGGGTGGTGCCAGCGGGGAAGGGCCTCCAGGGTGGTGGTCGAGCGATCGACCAGCGAGACCACCGGCTGGTAGTAGAGCTTCAGCGCGCCGGTGCCAAGGGCAGCTTCCAGATCCGAGGCGACTCTGGCGCTGTCCGGCCATGACGCCTCTTTGGCGGGGGCTCCCAACATCGACGAGCGATCCTAGTGGTCTGCCCTAAAGAGGCACGATGCCGAGTCCCTGCGCAGATATCTAGACTCGCTCTCCCTTGGCTGACGACCGCCTCAAGAGCCTCGAAGACCGGACCCGCTACAAGCCTGAAGAGGTCGAGGGCCGGATCTTTGCCGAGTGGATGGATGGTGGCTACTTCCATCCGCCCGCGTCCGGTACCGCCGAGGAGAACTTCTCGATCGCGATCCCGCCGCCCAACGTGACCGGGGTCCTCCATATGGGGCACGCGCTGAACGGCTCGATGCAGGACGCCCTGACCAGGATGAACCGGATGCGGGGGATCAACTCGCTCTGGATCCTCGGCACCGACCACGCCGGCATTGCAACCCAGTCGGTGGTTGAGAAGGATCTGCTCAAGGAGGGGGTGACGCGAGAGGAGCTCGGACGCGAGAAGTTCGTCGAACGTGTCTGGGAATGGAAGGAGACCTACGGCTCGCGGATCATCGAGCAATACCGCCGTCTCGGCGCCTCATGCGACTACGAGCGTGAGCGCTTCACCCTCGACAGGGACTATGCGCGGGCTGTGTACAGGGTCTTCAAACAGCTCTATGACAAGGGCTACATCTATCGCGACAACTACATGGTCAACTGGGACCCGGGCTCCCGATCGGCGATCTCCGATCTCGAGGTCGAGAACCGCGAGGTGACCGACGCCCTCTTCTCGATCGACTACGAGATCGAGGACTCGGAAGAGGTGATCACGGTCGCCACGGTTCGTCCCGAGACGATCCTCGCCGACACCGCGATCGCGGTCAATCCAGGTGACGAGCGGTACAGCCACCTGGTTGGCAGGCACGCGATCCTGCCGCTGGTTGGCCGGCGCCTTCCGATCATCGCCGACGATCACGTCGATATCGAGTTCGGGACGGGCGCGCTCAAGATCACCCCGGGCCACGATGTGAACGACTTCGAGATCGGCCGCGCGAACGGCCTCGAGGAGATCAGCGTGATCGGCGAGGACGGCCGGATGTCGGAGGATGCCGGCCCGGACTACGAGGGGATGACGGTTGGCGAGGCACAGGAGGCTGTGGTTGTCGCACTTCGCAAAGCCGGCGCGCTGAGCGCCGAGGAACCCTACGTCCACTCTGTCCCGTTCTCGCACCGCTCGGGGGAGCGGATAGAACCGCTGATCTCGCTTCAATGGTTCTGCCGCATGGACGAGCTTGCGGCGCCCGCGATCGAGGCGGTCGAGAACGGCGACGTCTCGATCACTCCGGGGCAGTGGAAGCGCGTCTACCTCGACTGGATGAACAACATCCGGCCCTGGTGCGTCTCACGCCAGCTCTGGTGGGGGCACCGGATACCGGTCTGGTATCGCGGCGATGAGGTCCACGTCCACGAGACGCCTCCCGACGGAGATGGCTGGGTCCAGGAGGAGGACGTGCTCGACACCTGGTTCAGCTCTGCGATCTGGCCGTTCGCGACCCTCGGCTGGCCCGATGACACGCCGGAGCTCCGTGCCTTCTACCCGACCAAGTTCCTCACCACCGCCAGGGAGATCCTCTTCCTCTGGGTTGCCCGGATGATCATGACCGGGATCGAGTTCGCCGGTGACGTTCCGTTCAAGGACGTCTACGTCCACTCGGTGATCCAGGCCCGTGATGGTCGCCGGATGTCGAAGAGCCTCGGCACCGGCATCGACCCGATCGGCGAGATCGACATCCACGGCGCCGATGCGCTGCGCTTCGGTCTGCTCGCGATGTCCTCGACCCAGGACGTCCGCTACTCCGATGCCAAGGTCCAGCAGGGGCGCGATCTCGCCAACAAGATGTGGAATGCCTCGCGGTTGATCCTGATCAACGCGGGTGAAACTGGGGCGCCGACGGAGGCGCCGACGCCGACCCGTCCCGAGGACCGCTGGATCCTCTCCCGGCTCGAGCACACGATCGGCTCGGTGACAAACAAGTACGAGACATACGACTTCGCCCACGCCGTAACCGAGCTCTACTCGTTCTTCTGGTCGGAGCTCTGCGATTGGTATCTCGAGATCGCCAAGGCGCGGCTCTATGACGGCGAGGCCGAGGTCTCCGAGGTTCTGCTCTGGACGCTCGAGCGGGTGCTCGCGCTTGCCCATCCCGTGATGCCGTTCGTGACCGAGGAGATCTGGGGCAGCCATCCCGGCCGTACCGGCCACATGGTCGTGCACCCGTTCCCGTCGGTCGAGGAGGCCTCGCTCGACAACGAGGCAGAGGCCGAGATAAGTGCCGAGATCGAGCTGATCCGCCGCCTGCGGACCTGGCGTGATCTTGCGCAGGTGCCGGTGAAGACGGTTCTGGGCGCCAGATACGGCGGCAGGGGAACTCCGCACGACTTCGTTGGCAGATTGAGCCGGATCGAGTTCACCGACGAGCCGGGCGAACCGCTGGCAACCGTGGGTACGGTTCAGATTCTCGAATCTCCCGGGCTCGACTCGGCGGCGGTTGCCGAGCGCCTGGAGGCTCGCCGGGCCGAACTTCGCTCGGAGGTCGAGCGTGGTGAGCGCAAGCTGTCGAACGAGGGCTTCGTCGCGAAGGCGCCTGAAGAGGTTGTTGAGGAGGAGCGCGGGAAGCTGGAGAAGTACCGGGCGGAGCTCGACGAGCTAGGTGCGTGAACCCCGAGCAATACCTCAACTCGCTTGAACCGATCGGCTGGAAGCTCGGCCTCGATCGGATCCACCGCCTGACCGCAGTGCTCGGCATGCCGCAGATGCGGTTTGACTCGATTCATGTTGTCGGCACCAACGGGAAGTCCTCCGTCACGCAGATGACCGCGGCGCTGCTCGAGGCCCATGGCGTCAGAGCGGGCGCCTGTCTCTCGCCGCACCTGGTCAGGTGGGCCGAGCGGGTGCGGATCCACGGTCGCGAGGTCGACCCCGATGCCTTCGCAGCATCGATCGCGCGGACGGCCGAGGCCGCAGAGCTGGTCAACCGCACCCTCGAGGAAGGCGACGCCGTGACCCAGTTCGAGGTGGCGACGGCGGCGGCGTTTCTCGCCCTGGCTCATGCCGGAGTTCGCGTCGGCGTCATTGAGGCTGGTCTCGGCGGGCGCCTCGACGCGACCAACGTGATCGCCTCGAGCGCCACGGTCCTCACCTCGATCGGCCTCGATCACACCGAGTGGCTGGGCAAGACCCTGCCCGAGATAGCGGCGGAGAAGCTCGCCGTCCTTCGCAGCGGCTCGGTGCTCGTCGTCGGCCGGTTGCCTGACGAGATCATGGTGATGGCCCGCGCCGCTGCCTCCGAGCAGGGCGCGCGACTGATCGTCGCCCCCGACGATCCCGGCCACGACGTGAGGCTGATTGCACCGGGTGCGTTTCAGCGGCGCAATTTCTCGCTCTCATGCGCAGCGGCCGAGGTTCTTCTCGGCGGGCTCGATCCCGGGAAGGTGAAGAACGTCGCCTCCGAGACGGTGATCCCGGGACGCCTCCAGCTGATCGCCGAGGATCCGCCCACCTACGTCGATGTCGCCCACAACGCCGAGGGGGCGAGGGCTCTCGCCGAAGCTCTCGTCGATCTCTCGGCCGGACGTCCCGTTGTCGGATGCCTCGCGATCCTGGCTGAAAAGGACGCGGAGGCAATGGTCGCGGCATTGGCCCCGGCGCTCGCGCATCTGGTCTGCACCGAGATCTCGCCCTCCGCGCTCAGCACATCCGGCCGGCCGGGCTCCCGATCGGCTGCCGCCACAGAACTTGCGGAGCTCTCGGAGGCCACCGGCACCACTGCAGAGGCGATCGGCGATCCGGCCGTTGCAATGGCGAGAGCCGTCGAGATCGCGAGGCGGACCGGTGCGATGGTCGTGGTCGCCGGATCGCACTATCTGCTCGGGAGCGCCGGCGCAGGATCTCGCGCATAAGGGCCGTGGGAGCCGCGATTCGTACCGGCGTGTGCGACCATACGCGCAATGGACCGGGAAGCACGCTCCGATCTGCTCTCGATGATGGGGCTGGTGGCCGCTGTTGTTGCGGTTGTCATCCTTATCTTTTTCGGGATCGGATATCTGTTCGGGAGACTGTTCCTCTAGAAGTTCGCGCCCTCGGTCAAGGTTTCCGGATCGCAGCGGCGAAATAGACAGCGCCCTTCACTTCCAGGACGGTTCAATGGCACTCGCAATCTTCGGAATATCCAACACAGGCCTCAACCTCGCGGTCACCTTGGTGCTGCTGATGCTGGTTGTCGTCTGGGTCTCGCTGATCGTCTACACGTTCTTCGACGCACGCCGGCGGATCGACGATCCATTCATGGTCGCCTGTGCGACGCTCGCATCGCTCTTTCCATACATCGGCACCGCCGTCTACGTGATCCTGCGGCCGCCCGAGTTCATCGAAGACGCGAAGGAGCGGCACCTGGAGATCAAGAGAGCCGAGATGGAGCTCGCGCATCTGATGGAGTCTTCGTGTCCCAACTGCCACTTTCCGATCGAGGGCAATTACCTCCGCTGTCCCAGCTGTCAGAGGCGACTCAAGGACCCCTGCCGGAGCTGCGGCAAGGCCGTCGATCCGCGCTGGGCGCTCTGCCCGTTCTGTGAGACGGCCCTGCCCGGCCGCTCGCGCCGGCAAGAGGGCGAGCGTGGTTCGTCGTCGGCTCCGCCCAAGGGCAGCTCGAAGGCTCCATCAAGGTCTGGTGCTCCGGACCGCAAGGACAAGACCTCCTCACGCCGTTCCGGCTCGAGGGATGCAGCCCCATCGCGAGGTTCCTCTCGTAGCGGCTCGTCACGCAAGTCAACCCCGATCAATTCACGCTCAGATGAAGTCGATGCCGCAAGCGCGGCCTCCCGTGACTCGGCTCCGGCCCGCAACTCGGCCTCGCCCCGTGGCTCATCTCCCTCAACCGGCAAGGCGCCTTCGCCGTCGCCCGAGTCCCCATCTTCCGGAAACGATGCTCCGGCAGGTGAGTCGAGGCCATCTTCCCGGCGCTCGAGCCGGCCGGCATCGGGTCGCCGGCCCCAGAAGCCGACGCGATCCTCATCCGCATCATCCGAGTCATCCGAGGAGTCGGCCAAGCGCTCCGGCGGGCGGGCCTCACCGGCTCCGAAGCATCGCCAGAGTTCGGGCGAGCGGGATCCGGACTCCACCGATACGCCGTAACCGGTAGCTTTCCCGCCCGTGTCACGCACTCTCATACTTGTCAAGCCCGACGCCTTCGAGCGTGCCCTCACCGGCGAGGTTCTTGTCCGGTTCGAGCGGAAGGGCCTGCGTATCAAGGCCCTGAAGCTGGTTCAGGCCGACGCGGAGACCGCCAACGAGCATTACGCCGAGCACACCGAGAAGCCCTTCTTCGGTGAGCTCGTCTCCTTCATCACCGGCGGACCGCTTGTTGCGGCGATCCTCGAGGGAAATGAAGCGGTCAGGGCTGCACGGCAACTGATTGGCGCAACCAACCCGATCGAGGCTGAGACCGGCTCGATCCGCGGAGATTTCGCTCTCGAGGTGACCTTCAACATGGTCCACGGCTCTGATTCGGACGAGTCGGCCGAGCGTGAAATCGGCATCTGGTTCCCAGAGCTCTCCTGAGCCCACGCGTCGTACTGGCATCCGCATCTCCCCAGCGGCGGGAGATTCTCACCCGATTGGGAGTCGGGTTCGAAGTCGTCGTCTCCGAGGTCGATGAGCTGAACGGAGGCGATCCGGAGGTGGAGATCCTCCAGAACGCCAGGTTGAAGGCGAGGGCGGTTGCTTCACGGCCGCAATCCGAGGGAGCGATCGTGATCGGCTGTGACACCGACGTCGTGCTCGGGGGCCGCGCGATCGGAAAGCCGGTCGACACGGAGCAGGCTCGCGGACATCTGCGATGCCTTTCCGGGGTCGACCACGAGGTTCTCAGCGGTCTTGTCCTGGTCGGCCCCGGCGACGGGGAGGAGCGTTCGGGGATCGCGCGATCGGTCGTACACTTCCGCGAACTCGACGAGGAGCTGATCGAGCGATATATCGCCACCGGCGAGTGGAGGGGTCGGGCCGGCGGCTACGCCGTCCAGGGTCTCGGGTCCGCACTGGTATCAGGCGTCACCGGGGAGATCGCAAACGTGATCGGACTCCCGGTTGGGCTACTCTTGGAGCTCGCCCCGGAGTTGCTGGCGACCGCCTGACCCTGCGAGTAGTGGCACATTTCCGGCAGCGCAGAGCGCTGATCGATCTTGCAAGGCCTCGGGCAGGTGCTGACCAGATCAGGTCGCATTAAGCATCTGCTGCCAAAGTCACGTGCATCGTGATCAATCGGGCGAGCCCACCGCCCCGCTACAACCAGGACTGAAGCTGTGTATCGAAAAGAAGTTCGCCGCCGTAGGGCAGTTCTCGCATTGCTTGTGATCGGCTCGTTCGTTTTTCTGACGGCCACCTTTGGCGAGGGCTCAGGCCCCGTCCAGAGCGGCGTCAGCACGATCTTCAGTCCGCTCGAGAACGGCGCCAGCCGCGCTCTCAAGCCCGTGCAGGACCTGGTCAACTGGGTCGATGAGACCTTCGATGCCCGTGGTGAGAATGAGCGGCTGAAGAGCGAGCTCGAGGATGCGCGGGCAAATGACGCCGCCGGCAAGGCCGCGATCCAGGAGAACGTGCAGCTCAGTGGACTCGTCGGGCTTCCGAAGGCAGGGACGATCCCGACCGGCTACGAGCCGATGACCGGCAGGGTGATCGCCCGCTCTCCGACTGCCTGGTATTCCACCGTGACCATTGATGTGGGAAGTGGCGACGGCGCCGCCGTCGATGATCCGGTCGTAAACGGCGACGGACTGGTCGGGCACATCGGGGCGGTCACCTCTTCGACCTCGCAGGTGATCCTGCTCACGGATCCCTCGAGCCAGGTTTCCGGGAAGGTGGTCCCGGTCGGCACACAGGGGATCGTCAGCTCCGAGGTCGGAAACACCCAGCAATTGAAACTCGACTTCATCGACTCTTCCGAGCGGATCGGAAAGGGCGCCACGGTGGTCACCGCCGGCTGGAGCACCGGTGAGATCGCTTCGCGCTATCCGCCGGACATTCCGATCGGCAAGGTCACCCGCGCCTCGATCGTCGATCAGGAGGCGAGCCAGCAGGTTCAGCTCCGGCCGTTTGCCGACATGCGCAGCCTCGAGTTTCTCCAGGTCCTGACGGGTGGTGGGGCCGGATGATCATCACCCCGAGGATCCTTGTCAGGATCACCCTGATCGTGGTCATCGGAGTGCTGCTTCAGGTCACCTTCTTCTCACAGGTCGAGCTATTCCACATCAGCCCTGACATCCTCCCGGCGCTGGTCGTCATCCTGGGGCTGCTCGGCGGCAGTCTGACCGGTGCCGTGGCGGGCTTCTCGGTCGGCTTTCTGCTCGACTGCCTCATCTTCGCGCCGCTTGGCCCTTCGTCGCTTGTCCTGATCTCGGTCGGCTACGGCTCCGGGGTGTACCGGGAACGCTTTGACCTCGGCAATCGCTGGGTCGCGCCACTGCTCTGCATGGCGATGACCCTGGCAGCCGAGCTGCTGTTCGCGGTCCTGCAATTGATGCTCGGAGTTGACACGCCCGTAAGCGGACTGCTCGCCTGGGATCTGATCATCAAGAGCATCTTTGCCTTCTTTCTCGGTTTCCCGATGTATGTCGGGATTCGCCGGATCCTCCGGCCGGCCCTGGTTGATGAGCAACCAAAACCCCGTCGGCGCCGCCGGCGACCCCGACCACAGACGCTCGAGATCTGACCGGCATGTACGACTTCCCAGACGAAGACAAGACGAGAATCAGGTCCGGACTGAATGTCCGGGTGACCGCGTTCGCCGTGATCACGGTGATCCTGTTTTCCGTGATCTTTTTCCGACTCTGGTATCTCCAGGTGCTGTCGGGAGATCAGTACCTGGCGGCGGCCAACGACAACCGGACCAAGACGATCCGCCTGCCGGCTCCGCGCGGTGAGATCCTCGATCGCAGCGGCAGGGTGATCGTCGACAACCGCACCACGCTCGCGCTACAGGCGGTTCCCCAGAAGTTTCCCGAGAACGAGCGGCGCAAGAAGGCTGAGCTGGAGCGACTTTCAGGGATCGCGAAGATCCCCGTGAAGAAGATCCGCCGAACTCTCAGGAAGGAGATCCCGGTGCTCGGGCAGGCCGGGCCGATCACGCTTCAGAAGGACATCGACTACGACCTCGTCTACTACCTGAAGGAAAACGCGAAGCGATTCCCCGGGCTCCAGGTCGAGCGGGTCTTCACGCGGCGCTATCCGCACTCGACCCTCGCGGCCCATGTTGTCGGGACGGTCGGGGAGGTGAGCGCGGAGGACCTCAAGAATCCCCAGTATCGCGCGCTCGGAGCTGGCGACCAGATCGGCAGCGGAGGGGTCGAGGCCGAGTACGACCGCTACCTGCGTGGCCAGCCGGGTATTGAGCGGATTCAGGTCGACTCGATGGGGCAGACGAAGGGAGCGCTCAGCGTCGAACGGCCGGTTCCCGGCAACAATCTGCGGCTCACCATTGACAGCAATCTCCAGCAGGCTGGTCAGGACGCGCTCTCGGCCCAGGGCCTCCCCGGCGCCTTCGTCGCAATGAACGTCGACAACGGCGAGATCCTCGGGATCGGCTCAAACCCGACCTATGATCCGACCGACTTCTCCAAGAACTACAAGCAGCTAAGTTCGGAGGCGTATGACGTCCCGCTGCTGAACAGGGCGATCCAGGGCTCGTATCCAACGGGCTCGTCCTTCAAGCCGATCACCGCTCTCGCGGGACTCGAAAGCGGGGCGATCACCGCGACCACGCCGGTCGACGACCCCGGCGTCGTCCATATCGGCGATCGCGATTGGAAAAACGCCGGCGACGCCGTCAACGGGACAATCGACATGACGACGGCGCTCAAGGTCTCCTCGGACGTCTATTTCTACAAGCTCGGTGCAAAGCTCGAGGGGACACTGAAGATCCAGAACTGGGCCAACAAGCTCGGGCTCGGCAAGGACACCGGGATCGATCTCCCCGGTGAGCAGGCAGGCCTGATCCCGACGCCGAAGTGGCGAAATGATCTCTACAACACATTTCAGGACGGCAGGCGCGTGGGCGACCGACCCTGGTCGATCGGGGACAACGTAAACCTCGCGATCGGTCAGGGCGACGTACAGGCCGATCCATTGCAGATGGCCCTGGCATACGCGACCCTCGGCAATGGCGGAAGGGTCGTTCGTCCCCATGTCGGGCTCCAGGTGGTCGATTCGGCGGGCCGCGCGGTCAGCGACATCGAGCTCGGCCCGCGAAATCAGGTCAAGATCGACCCGGGCAATCGAAGTACGATTCTCGGAGGCCTTCACGAGGCGGCCCAATCGCCGGGCGGAACGTCCTACAAGGTCTTCGGAGGGTTCCCAGTGCCGGTCGCGGGCAAGACCGGAACCGTTGAGCGCCCGCCCCTTCCCGACCAGTCCTGGTACGTCGTCCTCGCCCCCTATCCGAACCCCAAGATCGTCGTTGCGACGACTTTCGAGCGGGGCGGCTTCGGAGTTGACACCGCGGCTCCGGCCGCGCTCCAGATCCTCTCCGAGTACTTCAACAAGCAGGCCAGCTCGGTTGGCAGCGGCGGAGGGTTGACCGAGTGAGCACGGCCGCCAGACCAATCGGGAGATCAAGGCGGCGTCAGGCGGAATTCCGGCCCGGGCTGGCCGAGCGGCTCGGGCTGAACCACATGGACGGCTGGATGATCTTCGCGCTGCTCGCCCTCGGTGGCTTCAGCGTCTTCGCCCTCGGCCAGGCAACCTCAAAGGATATTCCGGGGGATCCCTACTACTACGTCGTTCGGCAGGGCATGTATGTCGGGCTTGGTTTGATCGGGCTGATTGTGCTCTCGCGAGTCGACTATTCACGCTTCCGGGAGCTACGCGTAGGCATCTACACCTTCATGTGTGTGAGTATCTCGCTGGTGTTTGTCTTTGGATTCGCAGCGCGCGGCTCACGCCGGGCCTTCGACCTCCCCTTCTTCAGCTTTCAACCGTCCGAACTCGGAAAGCTCCTGCTGACCCTGGCCTTGTCAGGGTTTGTCCTCGACGGGATCCGTCGCGGATCCGAGTGGCAGAAAACGGTTCGCATCCTCTTGCTCGGCCTCTTTCCGGCCGTCCTGGTTTTCCTGCAACCCGATCTCGGGACCGCGCTCGTTTATGGCGCGATCACCCTGACGGTGATGTTCCTTTCAGGCGTCCAATGGACGCACATTGCAGTTATCTGCTCCGGCATCGTTGCCATGATCACAATCGTGCTCGTGATCGCGCCCATGGTTGGTAAGCCTGTTCTCCAGAGCTACCAGACAGAACGACTCACGTCGTTCCTGCACCCAAACCAGGGCGCAAGCGACGCTGCCTACCAACAGAATCAAGCCAAGATCGCGATCGGTTCTGGCCAGAAGGCCGGCCGTGGTGATCAGGCCACACAGACGAGATTCGACTTTGTGCCCGAGCGTCAGACCGACTTCATCTTTGCGGTGATCGGTGAGCGCTACGGGTTCATGGGATCTGCGTTTGTCCTATTCCTATACGCCCTGCTCATGTGGCGGGGACTGCGAATGGTGACGCTCTCCAAGAACTCCTACGGAACCCTGGTTGCAGGTGGCATCGTTGCCATGCTGATCTTCCAGATTTTCGTCAACGTCGGAATGAATCTGGGGATCATGCCCATCACGGGTATTCCCCTGCCATTGATGAGCTACGGAGGTTCCTCCATGCTCACAACATTCCTTGCCGTTGGCGTTCTCCAGAGCATCCACATCCAGTCCCGTCTCACTCAGACGAGCAGGTTCGAGCGATCAGATCCCCGAAAGGCATCTCGCCGCCGCGTACCAACATCTGAACTGAGTTGAACTAAATGAAGAAAACGATTCTGGTTTCCGCCGATCGCGGCGAAACCCGCGTGTCCGTGCTTGAGGCACGGACCAAGGAGTCCAAGCCGGAAGTTGCGGAGCTCTACATCGAGCGCCGCGGTCGCAGGTCGATCGTCGGCAATATCTACAAGGGCAAGGTCGACAACGTCCTGCCCGGCATGGAGGCGGCCTTCGTCGACATCGGCATGGAGCGAAACGGCTTCCTGCACGTTGACGAGATCGTGCTTGCCGACGGCACCCAGGCACCAAAGCGTGGCCGCGGCGAGGGCCGTCGCATCAATGAACTGATCAAACCCGGTCAGGAGATCACCGTCCAGGTGATCAAGGACCCCCTGAAGACCAAGGGCGCGAGGCTCTCGATGAATCTCTCGATCGCAGGCCGATACCTGGTCTACGCTCCGCAGGGGACGGGAGTCGGCGTCAGCCGGCGCCTCACCGACAAGGAGCGCGATCGGCTTCGCAAGATGGTTGACCGCGCCTATGAGGGCCCAGGCGGGCTGATCGTCCGCACCGCCGCGCATGGTGCCAAGAAGGCCGACTTCGTCCGAGAGATCGGCTATCTGCAGAAGCTCAGCAGCGTGCTCGACCGCCGTGTCGAGCAGGCGAAGGCGCCAAGCCTCGTCTTTCAGGAGGCTGACCTCTCGGTCCGCGTCCTGCGCGATGTCTTCCTCGCGGATTTCGAGGCGGCGATCATCGATTCGCAGAAGCAGTTCGACCGCGTGACCAGCTTCTTCCAGCGCACGGCGCCGGAGCTGGTTGACGGGGTGAAGCTCTACACGGACAAGAAGCCGTTGTTCGAGAAGTGGGGGATCGACAAGGCGATCGACTCGACACTGAGGCGTCGCGTCGACCTGCCCTCCGGCGGCTACCTGGTGATCGATTACGCCGAGGCACTGACGGTCATCGACGTAAACAGCGGCAGCTTCACGGGCCGCGGCAAGGGTGGTCTCGAGGAGACGATCACAAAGGTCAACACCGAGGCGGCGGCCGAGTCGGTTCGCCAGCTTCGTCTCCGCGACATCGGCGGCATCATCGTCATCGACTTCATCGACATGTCGAAGCATCGCAATCGCGACAAGGTGCTCGGGACCTTGAAGAAGGCGCTCGACGCCGATCGCTCCAAGAGCTACGTGGTCGAGGTTTCACCGCTCGGACTGGTCGAGATGACAAGGCAGAACGTCACTGACGGAGTGCGCGAGATCCTCACTGAGCCCTGCCCGAACTGCGATGGCGAGGGCGTCACGCTCTCGCCGGAGACCGTCGCGCTGCATGGCCTCCGGACGCTTCGCGAGGTCGCGAGCGTCAAGGATGACGCCGAGGCGTTTCTGGTCCGGGTCCATCCAAAGGTCGCCGCGGAGATGAACGGGTCCGACTCGGGCCTCTTCGAGCTCGAGGAGGAGGTTGGCAAGCGATTCCACTTCGAGGGTGGGGAGGCTCTGCCGATCTCAACCTTCCGGATTGTCGAGTCCGGAACCCGTGAGGAGATCGAGGAGCGGGCGCTGCCGTTCAAGGTCGATGAAGAGGTTCTGGTCACGATCGAAGAGCCCCACATGTACAACGACAAGGATGCGATCGCACGCGTTGACAGCTACATCGTCAGTGTCACCGGTGGCAGCGGAATGGTCGGCCAGCGCAAGCTGGTCAAGATCGAATCGGTCGAACGCGCATCCGCCGTGGCATCGCTCGTCGAAGGGGAGAACGGCGACAACGGCGATGACGATGCGGAGGCTGAGGGATCAGATGACTCCGAGCAGCTAGAATCATCCGGCTCCAAGCGTCGGCGACGTGGCCGTCGGGGTGGGCGCGGCCTATCGCGCTCGGCCGAGAAATAGGCCGGAGCAATGAGACTTTTGAGACCAGAGACCGGAGATCACAGATGTACGCGGTAGTCGAAAGCGGTGGAAAGCAGTACAAGGTCGAAAAGGGTGGATCCATCCTTGTCGATCGCCTTGCCGTCGAAGAGGGCGGAAAGGTCGACCTGCGGGCAGTGATGTTCCGCGGTGATGAAGTCATCGCAGACGCCGCCGGCCTCGAGAAGGTCAAGGTCGAGGCGAAGGTCACGGAGCACCTTCGCGGGCCGAAGATCAAGGTCTTCAAGATGAAGGCGAAGAAGGGCTATCGGCGTCGCGCCGGTCACCGTTCCGAGCTGACCAGGCTTGAGGTCACCGAGGTCAGGCAGCTGACCCGCAAGCCCACTGCCGCCAAGACCGCAGAGCCCGCGGCAGCGAAGTCAGAGACCGCCACCGCCGCCGCGAAGCCGGCAGCAGCGAAGGCAAGACCTGCCACGGCCAAGCCTGCCGCCACTAAGCCGAAGCCGGCCGCCACAAGGGCAAAACCGGCAGCGTCAAAGACGAAGCCGGCAGCGGCAAAGGCAAAGCCTGCCGCAGTGAAGAGCAAGGAATCAACGACAAAGAAGGACGAGGGCTGAGATGGCGCATAAGAAGGGACTCGGCTCCAGCCGAAACGGTCGTGACTCCAACCCCAAGATGCTCGGGGTCAAGGTGTTCGCGGGTCAGGAAGTGACCGGCGGCGAGATAATCGTCCGCCAGCGCGGCACCCGCTTCTGGCCCGGCGAGGGCACCGGCCTTGGACGCGACCACACGATCTTCGCGACCCGTCCGGGGACGGTTGAGTTCAAGCAGGCCCGCAAGGGCCGCACGATCACCGTCCTGCCCGACGGCGAGTAGGCCCGCTGCCGTCTGCGGCCTGCCGGCGGGAGGGAGTGACGTGAGCGACCTCGTAGCCTATGAGTTCGACGCTTCGAGCCGCGTCGCCACGATCACCATGGACGACGGCAAGGTGAACGCC
>JBBQZL010000035.1:0-17358 GCA_038207745.1 Solirubrobacterales bacterium | reverse complement strand
GACAGCACCTTCGAGAGGGTCCCCAGGTAGATCACATAGTCGCCGCCGTCGATGTGGTAGAGGGAGGGGAGCGCCTCACCCTCGTATCGCAGCAGGCCATATGGACTGTCCTCGACGACCAGGATCTCGTGCTCGCGGGCGAGCGCGACCAGGCGATGGCGTCTCTCCAGCGAGAGGGTGACGCCGGCCGGATTCTGGAAGCACGGGATCGTGTAGATGAACTTTGGCCGGCGTCCCCCGGCCTTGAGGTTCGCAAGCGTCTCCTCGAGCCGGTCGATGTCCATGCCGTCGTCGTCGCACTCGACCTGGATCACATCCGCCTGGTAGCTGCAGAAGACCGGCACCGCGCCGGGGTAGGTCGGTGCCTCGCAGACCACCGGATCGCCCGGGTCGATGAGGATCTTGCAGACCAGGTCGATCGCCTGCTGACCGCCGGTGGTGATGATCACGTCCTCGAGATCGGGCTTCATCCCCTCGGCCGCCATCACGGTCGCCACGCACTCCTTGGTCTTCTCGAAGCCTTCGGATGGGCCGTACTGGAGGGCCTGTGCCGTGGATTCCTGCGCGATCCGGTTCATCTGGGCCGCGAAGGAGGCCGGGGGAAAGGTCGATGTGTCCGGCAGTCCCGTCGCGAGCGAGATCACCTCGGGCCGCGTGGTTATCGCCATCATCTCGCGCATCGCCGAGGACCGCATCACCTTGGTCCGCTCGGCGAACAGGCCGGCGTAGCGTTCGAGGTCCCGGGCCCGCGTGTGGGCGCGGCGGCGGTTTGGCGGCTCACCCATCCCAGAAGTGTTGCGGATCCGCCGCATTGCCGGGGCATCGTCAATGCATGGCGATGTCACAGGGCACCTGCCGCACCGCTGGCGTAGCCTTGGGGCATGGACACGATTCTCGATCTCCTTCAAGGTGCCGGTGCCGGCATCGGTATCGGCCTCCTCTTCGCGGCTGCGGGCCAGGAGAGCTCTGCCCGCTCTGCCCTGATCCTGATCTCGGTCATGGTCGGCGCCGCAGCCGGGGCGATCTTCGTCTCGGCTGACGAGGGATCGCTGTTTGCGGGAGTCGTCGGCGGCGCGCTCGGCGCATTCCTCGCCTACGCGGTGGTCAATGACCTCGTCGTCTCGGCCGCCGGACGTGGCGGCGGCAGCAGCTCGATGGCAGCGATCGTGATCGCCGCGACCGTCGTGATCCTGCTCTTTGCCTGGTTTCTCCCTGCCATCCTGATCCTGATCCCGGTCCTGGTCCTGATCCGGCTCGCAATGGGCCGCCGCAAGCGGGACAGGCGCAAGCACGAGGGCCTACGCGTTCTCAGGTGAACAGGTTGGTGGAGTGCCGGTTCCGATGAGGAAGAAGCTCATCCTCACCTACGTGGATTCGCTCCGCACCGACATGCTGGAGCTGGCGGTACGCAGCGGCGAGGCACCGACATTCGGCCGGCTGATCGAGCGGGGGAATCTGATCCCCGACTGTGTTTCGAGCTTTCCCTCGGTGACTCCGGTGGCCTGTGCCGAGATGGTGACCGGCAAGCGCTCCGACGAGCATTTCATCAGCGGGATGAACTGGTATCACCGGCTCGAGCAGCGATACGTCGAGTACGGATCCTCGCTCGAGGCAACCCGCGCATTCGGGATCTTCAGATGTCTCTATGACCTCGTCTACAACATGAACCTGGCTCATCTGAGTCCAGACATCGAGACCATCTTCGAGTCGCTCGATGACGCCGATCTGAGGACCGCCTGCACCCCGTACCTGATCTACCGGGGCCGTCATCGCCATGAGGTCTCTCTCGATGGTCTGATGAAGCGCGCGGTCGACGCGACACGGCTCAAGTTCCATCATCACACCTGGGGGCCGACCGAGCTCTTCTACGGTGACCTCTACTCGAGCCGACCGGTGCCCTGCAAGCCAACCTCGATCCCGGGCAACCGGGACGGCTACTCGGCCTGCTGCGCCTCCGAGCTCGCGGGCGCCAATCTCTTCGATTTTCTGCTCTTCTCGCTGCCCGACAACGACAACTTCTCGCACCGACACGGCCCTGAGGCAACCGTGACGTCGATCGCAAAGGCGGACCGCTGTCTTGCCGAGCTGGCCGCCGCCGCGGGCGGCTTTGACGGTTTTCTGACCGACTACGCGGTGATCCTGCTTGCCGATCACGCCCACACGCCTGTACAGCACTCGCTCGAGATCGCCGGACTGCTCGGCGAGCGCTGGAAGGTCCTCCAGCCATCCGAAGATCAGCCCGAGCTTGCCCAGCTCGCCGTCAGCCCGACCGCACGGGCGGCGCACGTCTATCTGCTCACTCCCCCGGAGGGGCCCGGCCCGGATCACGAGGAGGTGAGGGCGGAGATCGCGCAGATGGAAGGAGTGGACCTGACCTGCTGGCTTGTGGATCAGGATGGATCGCCGGTTGTGCGACGGACCCCCGGGATCCCGATCACCGCCGGCCTGCATGTTGTGATCGAGCGGGCTGGAACCCAGATCAGATTTCGCCCGGGTGGTGATGTCGTCGATCTGCGCAGGGACAGCTGGGATGTCTCGGGAGATCTGGGAACTCTCGAGGCCACGATTGCCGACGGCGTCTTCTCGAGTGACGAGTACCCGGACCCGTTGCAGCGGGTCTGGTCGGCGCTCTGCGCACCGCACTCGGGTGACATCGTGATCTCGGCCTCGCTCGGCTATGAGTGCGCGGACTGGGGCGGCGTCGCCCACGTCGGCGGCGGCAGCCACGGCTCCCTGCACAGGGCCGACTCCGAGGGACCGCTGCTCTTCGTCGGCTGTGGCCCCGAGAATCCTTCAGAGAAGAAGCAGTGGGCCCTTGCCGATGTGGGCGATGTCGTGCTCGAGCACTTCGGGATCGAGAACTCGGACCGAAATGCGCTTCGGAGCTGATCGTGACACTGCGGATTGCACTTGCCGTGCGGACCCGATACGGGTTAGGCTCGAAACCAACTCTCAGGAGGCCAGGGTCTGATGATCAAGAAGATATTCGACCGTCGTTGCATCACAGTCTTGAACAGTCTTGATCACATGCAGCCTGACGTTGGTACTCGTCGCCTCGGCTGTCGCTGCGCCAGGGGACGGCGCGCTGGACCGCAGCTTTGGAAAAGGGGGCAGGACGCTGACAAAGTTCGGTGGCCCCACCGGCTCTGGCTCAGAGGGAGTGTCCAGCCTGATGTTGTCGGGTTCCGGCCAGATCTTCGCGGGCGGACCGGCCGGGGGCAATGGCCTCGGGCTGACCGCGTATGACCGCAAGGGCAGAACGCTCGCGTCGTTCGGCGGAAACGCCGGCATCCGGACTCAGGCGATGTCGGGTCCCTCCCCATATTCCGCGGGGATTCAGTTCGTCCGGGCCGCGAACGGCAAGATCACGGCCGGAGGTGTCGGTGGCAACAGCGGAGATCCATACCTCGGTCTGACCGTCCGCTTCACACCCGCGGGACTGCTGGATCCGAGCTTCGGAAATGACGCGCCGAATCCGATCGCCGACGGCATCGTGTTGAGGTCCAACTTCCCTGACGACTTCCAGGTTCGCAGCGTCGCGCTCGGCCCGGGTGGCACCACGATCGTCGGCGGTTGGACCGGTCAGAACGTTTTCAACGGCCCGAAGTCCGGTTTCGTCATGGAGTTGAATCCCGACGGATCAACCTCGAGCAGCTTCGGCGGCGGGTCGCTCGTTCCGATCAGCATCGGCGCGGAGACAACCGTCGAGCAGGTCGCCGTCCAACGCGATGGGCGGATCCTGGTCGGGGGGCTGGTCAAGAGGTCTCCATTCGTGATCAGGCTGGACAGGAATGGAAATCCGGACACCGGATTCGCTGTTCGCAAGTTCCCGAAGCTGGATTGGAGCAACGGAAGCATGCGGCTCCTGCTGCAGCGAGACGGCCGTATCCTGCTCGGAGGCACGACGACGGCCAGGGGCAAGGAGCAGGCCACCGTTGTCCGGTTGAAGAAGAACGGAGAGCCGGACAACTCGTTCGCGAAGAGGGGTATCTTCTCCCGCAAGATCCGCGGCGGGACCCGGCTCGGAGATCTCGCGGTCCAGGATGATGGCCGGATCGTCGTGGCCGGGGAGGTCAAGATCGGCACCGGGACAGACTCGATGATGATCCGTCTCAAGCCAAACGGCGAACGTGACGGTCTGTTCGACGGCGGCGTGAAGATCGACCACGTTTCCGGTCAATTCTTCGAGGCGACCGCAGTCGCGGTCCAGCCCGACCGGCGCATCCTGGTTGGAGCCTCACTGAACAGGGATGACAACACCTACCGCGTTGTCTCACGCTTCATCGGTGATTTGGAACGCCCCCGGGTCAAGATCACCGGCGGCCCGAAGGGCAAGGTGGGCCACACGACCTCGGTGAAGATCAAGTTCCACTCGAATGAGGGCGGCAAGGTCCGTTTCCGGTGCAGTTTCAGCGGGCCGGGCCAAAGCCCGAAACCCGAGCCATGCCGATCGCCGTTCAAGGCTGACGTCCACAATCTTGCGGGCACATACCGGTTCACGGTCAGGGAAACCGATCCTGCCGGAAACGTCAGCAGGCCGAAGACGCAGGTCTTTACCGTTAGGCGCTGAGCACCCGGCGGGACCGGCTCCCGTAGCCTTGCGCTGATGGAACGTCCCCGCCACCACCGAAGGGTCCGGGTCGGACTGCGCAAGCGGGGCAACTGGGTCCAGCTCTCGAAGTTCGCGGTCGTCGGTGCCTCGGGCTATGTGATCAACCTTGTCGTCTTCGCCGCGCTTGTCAAAGGCCTTGGAGTGCACCACGTCGTTGCAGCGGTCGGCGCCTTCTGCGTCGCGGTACTCAACAATTATCTCTGGAATCGCGCCTGGACCTTCAGCGGCTCTGAGGGCCGGACCAGTTTTCAGGCAACCAGGTTCTTCCTCGTCAGCCTCGGCGCCCTGCTCGTGAATATCGCCGTGCTCGAGATTCTTATCGGCCAGTTCGGCCTGCCGGAGCTGCTTGCGCAGGCCGTGGCGGTCGGCACGGCCACGCCGGTCAATTTTGTCGGCAACAAGCTCTGGACATTCGACGATGGCGGCCCCGGACCCAGGGGCAGGGCGACGGGGGAAGCAGAGGCGTGAGGCTTTCGGCCGGGTTGGCGGCGGCCGCGATCCTGGCCGCGGTGATGCTTGCGCCGGCCGGCGTCGCATCGGGGAGGGAGCCGAGTACGCGTCTCAAGGAGCCGCAGGCTGCAGCGGTTGCGAAGCGGGACCCGAAGGTCCTCGATCAGAAACGTCTGCATCCCGGCCTGACCAACAGCGGCGAGTTCAAGGACGGTCGTTGGGAGATCGGATTTTACGACGGTGACAACCGGGTCGCGATCGTCATGGTCGACGACATCACCGGGCAGGTCGAGGAGTCATGGACCGGGTATCAGGTCGCCTGGAAGATGGCGCGCGGCTATTCCGGCGCGTTCGGCCACAAGCTCAATGCCCCGTACGTCTTCCTGCCGCTCTGCATCCTCTTCCTCGCCGGGTTGATCGACTGGCGGCGGATCCGGCGGGTGGCCAACCTCGACCTGCTGGTGCTGCTGGGGTTCGGGGTCTCTCACATCTTCTTCAGCCGGGCGGAGATCGGGGTATCGACCCCGCTGATCTATCCGGTGCTCACTTACGTGCTTTCCAGGATGCTCTGGATCGGCTTCAAGGGCAGGGGTGAGGGCCTGCGGCCGGTCTGGCCGGCGGCGGTGCTTGTCGTCGCGGCGCTGTTCCTCGTCGGTGTGCGGGTCGGCCTCAACGTGGCCGACTCCGGCGTCTCCGACATCGGTTACGCAAGCGTGGTCGGCGCAGACAGGACGACCCACGGCGAGGACATCTACGGGAACTTCCCCGGGGACGTCTCACAGGGCGACACCTATGGCCCCTTCACCTACTACGCCTACGTCCCGTTCGAGATCGCGTTGCCCTGGAGCGGAAGCTGGGACGACATCCCCGCGGCGCATTTCGCGGCAGTCGTCTTTGACCTGCTCGCCTTCTTCGGACTGCTGCTGCTCGGCAACCGGATCCGACCCGGACCGGAGGGCAGGATGCTCGGTGCAACGCTCGCCTTTGGATGGGCGTCATATCCGTACACGGGGTTCGCGCTCGAGGCCAACTCGAACGACACCCTGGTCGCGGTGCTGCTGATCGGGATCTTGCTGCTGATCGCGAGGCCGCTCGCCCGGGGAGCGATGATCGCGCTGGCGGCATTGGCCAAGTTTGCGCCGGTCGTGCTGATCCCGATGCTGGCCCGTTATCGGCCACCGGAGGTGACGGACGCCGCCGATCAGCCCGGTCTCTGGTCGCGGACCCCGCCGATCGCCCGGTTCGGCATCGGCCTGATCCTGACCACCGTGATCGTCCTCGGCCCGACCCTGCTCGGCCCGGGCCTGATCACCTTCTATGAGCGCACGCTCGGCTACCAGAATGGCCGCGGCGCCCCATTCAGCATCTGGGGTCTCGAGCCCTGGCTGGGGCCGCTGCGGATTCTGCTCCTGCTCGCGACCGCCGCGCTGACGGTCCTGCTCGCCTTCCGGCCGAGGCGGCTCGACATCGTCCAGGTTGCCGCCCTTGGCGCGGCGCTGATCATCGCGCTGCAGATCACCGCCGAATACTGGTTCTACCTGTACATAGTCTGGTTCGTGCCGCTGGTCCTGGTCGCGCTGGCCGCGGTCAGGCCGGAACCAGAACCTGCTCGATAGACGTCGCCTTTCCGTCGGCTCCGATCTCGACCACGACGCCCATCACCCAGACATCCTCCTCGGCGGTCTCGAATCGCGTCGGCATCTGGGTCACCATCGAGGCGATCGCCTGCTCGCGCTTGACCCCGAGCACGCCGGCCCGCGACCCGGTCATCCCGACGTCGCTGATGAAGGCGGTTCCATCAGGCAGGACCCGGGCATCCGCGGTCGGGACATGCGTGTGGGTGCCGAGCACGGCGGAGGTCCTGCCGTCGAGGTGCCATCCGAGCGCCACCTTCTCACTCGTCACCTCGGCGTGGAAATCGACGATCGAGGCATCGACCTCGCTCTCGATCCGTTCGAGGATCATGTCGGCCTCGTGAAATGGCGATCGCGCGACGCGAAGGCCGACCGCACCGCTGAGGTTGATCACGCCGACCCGCATGCCCGCGGCCTCGACGATCGTGTTGCCCCTGCCAGGGTTGGCGTGGGGGTAGTTGGCGGGCCGGATGACACGGTCGGTCTGGTCGAGGTACTCGTAGACGTCGCGGTGCCGGTAGACGTGGTTGCCGGTGGTGATCACGTCGGTGCCGGCGTCGAAGATCGCGCCCGCGGTCTTCTCGGTGATGCCCATGCCGCCGGCGGAGTTCTCGCCGTTGACGATGACGAGATCCGGTTCGTGGCGCTCACGAAGCCCGGGCATCACCGTTGCGAGGCCGCGCCGCCCGGGCCCTCCGACCACGTCGCCGATGAAGAGAACTTTCACCGACCGGACCCTACAGAGCGACTCTGGGATTTTCCTTCGCCGGCGCATCTGTACCGTTCCGGCGATGCTCGAAGGTACCTCCACCACCCAGAACGCCCTCGTGGTGCACGGCCTGGTCAAGCATTACGGAGATGTGGCGGCGCTTGACGGGATGAGCTTCCGGGCCGAGGCCGGGGAGCTGCTTGCGGTGATCGGGCCGAACGGCGGAGGCAAGTCGACCCTGCTCTCGATCCTCGCCGGCGTGATCAGGCCGGACGAGGGCGAGTTCGAAGTTCACAGCGGCGAGGTGGGCTGGGTCCCGCAACACGCGGCGCTCTATCGGAGGCTCACGGTGGAGGAGAACCTGCGTCTGTTTGCACGGCTCGAGGGCCACGGCAACCCCGAGGCGGTGGTGTCCAGGATGCTCGACCTCGCCGGACTCCGCGAGCGACGCGGGGAGATGGTCTTGAAGCTGTCGGGCGGCAACCAGCAGCGGATCAACATCGCGATCGGGCTGCTCGCAGAGCCGGCGGTGCTGCTGCTCGACGAGCCCAGCGTCGGCCTTGATCCGCGTCAGCGGGCCCGGCTGTGGGAGTTCGTGTTGAAGTTGGCGGGCGAGGGGACAACCGTGATCTTCGCAACGCACGACATCCAGGAGGCCGAGCAATACGGCCGCCGGATGCTGGTTATCGCCGATGGCCAGAAGCTCTTCAACGGAACCCCGGAGGAGCTTCGCCAATCGGTTGCAACGCAGGCTCCGGATGTCGCCGGACGCGACTTCGAATCCGTGTTTGTGGACTACCTCGCGATGCGGGGGTACTAGCGATGCGCTGGCTGCTGCTCAAGGACATTCAGGTCCTGCGCCGCTCACCCATGCAGGCCACCCTGCTGATCCTCTATCCGATCGTGATCGCACTGCTGGTCGGCTTCGCGATCTCCCGCGATGCCGGCCTGCCCCGGGTCGCCTTTCTTAACGAGGTGCCAAAGGACACCCGGGTCGACCTCGGTGGCGAGAAGTTCGATTCGCTCGATGCCCGCGCCCGGCTTTGCAAGAGGGTCGAGTGCGTGGATGTCAGCTCCCGCGAGGAGGCGATCGCGAAGGTCAAGTCGGGAGACGTTCTCGGTGCGCTGATTCTGCCGAGCGACCTCGCGCAGCGGGTCAACAGCCTTGCCTCGCTCAACCCGACCCGACCCCAGGTCGAGGTGATCGTCAATCAGGAGGACCCGGTCAAGGCCCGCCTGGTCAATGACCGGATCTCGACGCTCCTCTCGGAGGCAAACCTGGTCATCGCCCGGCGGGTGGCGAAGAACGGCGGCGAGTACCTGACCCTGATCCGCGACGGAGGGGAGCTCTCGTTTCTCGGCCAGAGCTTCAATGTTCTCGGTCTCAAGTCCAGCGCGACGATCCTCGAATCTGTTCGCAAATCGGTCCCGGCGGGAGCGCAGAGGGGCGCCATCGATCAGGTGATCCAATTCGCCAGGCTGGCAACCGAGAACCTCGACCTCGCCAGCCCGCTGCTCGAGACGATCGCACAGCCGATCGAGGTCAAGAAGCAGGTCGTCAACGAGGCGACCCCGACGCTCGACAGCTTCGCGATCGCAGTAACGGCGACGGTGACCCTGATGTTCGTGACCCTGCTCCTGGTCGCCGGATCACTGGCGTTGGAGCGTGAGGAGAACGCCTTCGGGCGGCTGACCCGGGGACTTGTCAGCCGGTCGGCGCTGTTGATCGAGAAGATCGGCCTCGGGATAGTCGTCGGTTTCGCAGTGACCCTCCTGATGCTCGCCGGTCTGCAGTTGTTCGTCTCCCTGGAATGGAGCCGCTTTCTGCTCTGGATGGTCGCGATCGTTTTCGGTGCCGCGGGCTTCGCGGCGGCGGGAGCCGCCCTTGGCGCCGCGACCCGGGAGGTGAGGGCAGCTTCGCTCCTGGCCTTCATGGTTGCCCTTCCGGTCGTCTTTCTCTCGCTGATCCCCTCGGGTGCGGTGGGACCGGGCCTCTACCACGTGATCGAGTTCGTGACCGCGCTGTTTCCGTTCAAGCCGACCCTGAGGGCGATCACCGCAGCCCTCGATTCCTCGGGCCCGAGCCTCGTCGGTCCGCTGCTCCACCTGCTCGCGCTGATCACCGCCTACGCCCTGCTTGCCCGTCTGGCGCTGCGGCGGTTCAGCGTCGTCTGATCCGTAGACTCGGTAGGCAGATGCACTTTCCCCAGACCCGCCTCCGCCGCCTTCGAAGCACACCCGCGTTCCGTGCGATGGTGCGCGAGACCGAGCTCTCGGCCGATCGTCTGATTCAGCCGTGTTTCGTCGTCACCGGCGAGGCAGTCCGTGAGCAGATCCCCTCGATGCCCGGCATCGAGCGACTCTCGATCCCGGAGCTGGTCAAGGATGCCGGCGAGCTTCTGGAGGCGGGAGTCGGCTCGGTCCTGCTGTTCGGAATCCCGGCGAGCAAGGATGAGGCGGCCTCCGGCGCCTTTGATGACGAGGGTGTTATCCAGCTCGCGGTCCGGGCGCTCAAGGAGGCGCATCCCGATCTGACCGTGATCACCGATGTCTGCCTCTGCGAGTACACCGATCACGGGCACTGCGGGTTTGTCCGCGACGGCAAGGTCGACAACGACATCACGATCGAGCTGCTTGCCAGGACCGCGGTCTCGCATGCCGAGGCCGGGGCGGACGCGATCGCACCGAGCGACATGATGGATGGCAGAGTCGGCGCGATCCGCTATCAGCTCGACGAGGAGGGCCACTCGGGGGTCCCGATCATCGCCTACTCGTCCAAGTACGCATCAGCCTTCTATGGGCCCTTTCGGGAAGCGGCTGACTCGACGCCGGAGTTTGGTGACCGGCGTGGCTACCAGATGGATCCGGCCAACTCCGACGAGGCGCTGCGCGAGTCGGCGCTCGACCTCGAGGAGGGTGCCGACATGCTGATGGTCAAGCCCGCGACGCCCTATCTCGACGTGATCCGCAGGGTCAAGGACGAGTTCCGGGTACCGTTGGCCGCGTTCCAGGTTTCCGGTGAGTACGCGGCGCTCAAGGCCGCCTCGCAGAACGGTTGGCTCGATGAGCGGGCCGCCGTGCTGGAAACACTGACTTCGATCCGGCGCGCAGGCGCTGATGTGATCATTACCTACTACGCCAAGGAGGCAGCCCAGTGGCTGACGTGAGCTCCGACTTTTCAGTCCGGGACCCCGGCTCCCCGGATTCCAAACCCAAGATCCGGACGCGCAAGGACGGCGCCGCGATCCCGCTCGACGAGGCGGACAAGCGCCTGATGAACCTGCTTCAGTCGAAGTTCCCCCTCGACCCCGAGCCATTCGCGAGGATCGCCGAGATGGCGGAGCTGTCGCTCGACGACGTCAAGAAGCGCACCCAGCGCCTGCTCGACAAGCGGATCATCCGCGAGATCACACCGATCTTCGACACCCGGGCACTCGGCTATGACTCGATGCTTGTCGCCGCCAAGGTCGACTCCGAACATCCCCAGCGGGCCGCCAAGATCATCAACGCGCATCCCGGCGTCTCGCACAACTATCTCCGCACACATGACTTCAACCTCTGGTTTACGATCGCGACCCCGCCGGACTCGAAGCTGGGGCTCGATCGCACGCTCGAGATCCTGATGGAGAAGACCGGCGCCGAGTCGATGCGCGCCCTGCCGACGCTGACGCTCTTCAAGATCAACATGAACCTGGAGATGGAGGGCGGCACCAAGGAGCTCGCATCATCGGTCGATGCGTCGCCCCCTCGCGAGTTGGACGCGCAGCCGTACGACGAGACCGACGTCGCGGTGATCAAGGCGCTGCAGGGCCCGATGTCGGTTGTCGATCGCGCCTATGACGAGGCGGCGGGCGAAGCCGGCTTCACAACGCCCGACCTCCTCGATCATCTTCGGGGAATGCAGGAGCGACAGATCCTCCGCCGGGTCGCGGCGATCCTCTACCACCGACGTGCCGGATTCTCGGCCAATGGGATGGGCGTCTGGAAGGTCCCCGAGGACAAGATCCTCGAGATCGGCGGTCGTATGGCGGCCTTCAGGGGTGTATCCCACTGCTACCAGCGCCCGACCTACGCGGATTGGCCCTACAGCGTCTTCACGATGGCCCACGGTCGCTCGAAGGAGGAGTGCGACGCGGTTCTCGACTCGATCGCCGAAGGGTGCGGCATCGGTCCTGATGATCGATCCACGCTCTACTCGTCGACCGAGTACAAGAAGATCCGGCTGCGCTACTTCACCGACGACTACAAGGAGTGGGAGGCCGCGAACTCTTGAGCTCGGCCGCGTTGTACCTGAAGGCCGTTCAGGTGCTTCCGGGCGGGGTCAACTCACCGGTCCGGGCGATGCGCCAGATCGGCAGGGACCCGATCTTCATCGATCGCGGCGAGGGCTGTGAGCTGATTGATGTCGACGGCAATCGCTACATCGATTGGATCTGTTCCTGGGGACCGCTGATTCTCGGCCATGCCCACCCCGACGTCGTCGCAGCCGTTGTCGACGCCGCTCGACGGGGTACGAGCTACGGCGCCGCCACCGCGGGCGAGGTCGAGCTGGCGACCGCCGTCGTCGATCGCGTCCCCTCGGTCGAGATGATCCGGATGACCAGTTCCGGAACCGAGGCGGCGATGAGTGCCGCCCGGCTGGCGCGGGCGATCACCGGTCGCGAGGTGCTGCTCAAATTCGCCGGCGCCTACCACGGGCACTCCGACGGGCTGCTCGCGGAGGCCGGCTCCGGGCTCGCGACACTCGGCGTTCCCGGCACCCCCGGTGTCACCGCCGCCCAGGCCGCGGGGACCGTCGTTGTGCCGTGGAACGATCGCGAGGCGGTTTCCGGCGCGCTTGCCCAGCATCGGGTGGCCGCGATCCTGGCCGAGCCGATCGCTGCCAACATGGGACTCGTCCCGCCTGAGGAGGGGTTCCTCGGGTTTCTCCGCGACCAGGCCGATGCCTCGGGTGCCCTGCTTGTCTTCGACGAGGTGATCACCGGCTTTCGGGTCGCCCGCGGCGGTGCGCAGGAGCTCTACGACGTCGTTCCCGACCTCAGCGTCTTCGGGAAGGTGATCGGCGGCGGCCTTCCCGCGGCAGCCTTCGGCGGACCGCGCGAGTACATGGAGCGGATCGCACCGGCCGGGGACGTCTACCAGGCGGGGACGTTGTCGGGCAACCCGCTCGCGGTCGCCGCCGGGCTGGCAACCCTCGCCCATCTCGACGACGCTGCGTACCTCCGGATCGGCGAGTTGACCGACCGGCTGGCCGGCGGCTTCCGGGCCCTGGCCGAAGGTCGCCCGCTCCAGGTTGCCGCCGCACCGGGTCTGGTCACCCTCTTCTTTCACGAGCGGCCGGTGCGGAACTTCGCCGATGCGGCGAAGTCGGACACCGAGGCCCATGCCGCCTTCTGCCGGGCGCTGCTCGACCGCGGCATCTACGCTCCGCCGGCCCAGTTCGAGGCCTGGTTCGTATCGCTCGCCCACGACGAGGCGACCGTCGACCGGACGCTGTCGGCTGTTTCCGAGGCGCTCGAGGAGGCGCTGGGCCAGTGACCTCCGACGCATTGACCAATCTGGCCGATCGCCTCCGCGAGGACTCCTCGCTGATCTCCGACCATGTGATCGATCCACCCGGCGAGCCGGTCCTCGGCCAGATCGCGGCGTCGGGTCCGCGATGCGCCGGAGACCGGGACGGGTACGCGCTGGTGATCGAGGCTGTCCGCGAGGGCTATCTGCTCCATTACGGAGAGCCGCGGGTGCTCGCCGATCTCGACCGGGACCTTGCCCTGCTGGCCGGCGACTACCTCTACGCGATCGGGATCGAGAGACTTGCCGCGATCGGCGACAGCAGCTCCGTTGAAGAGATCTCCGATCTGATCTCGTTGTCCGCGCAGTGCCGTGCCGACGGTCGGGTGGGATTGATCGACGCGCTCTGGAGGGTCACCGCCGCCGCGGTCGGTCACGGCGCGGGAGATCGATATCGGGCGGCAAAAGAGGCGGTGAGAAGCGCGGATCCGGCTGCATCCGAGCTTCTTGACCGGGTCGCGCGCGAGAAATCCGCCCACGTCGATCAGGGGTTGGCCGTCGCCTCGTCCCGGACAGCAATAGACTCTCGGACCGTTCAGGACCTTCAGGACCGGACCAGACATGGCTGACCCAACAGATCAGAACAAAGCAGAGGGGAACCCCTCCGGGATCGAGAGACCCAAGCCCAAACCGCCCGGGTATTTCGAGGGCGAATCGCTGACCCGCCGGAAGGTCTTCGCGATCACCGGGCAGGGTCTCGGCGGACTCGCGGGACTCGCCGTCCTGCTGCCGACGATCGGCTTTGCGCTGGCGCCGATCTTCGAGCAGGGCGAGGAGCGTTGGGAGCCGGTCGGCAAGCTCAAGGACTTCGACAAGGTCACCTACCGTCCCGTGGTCTTCACCGAGACGCGCGGAGTCGGCGACGTCGGCAAGACCACCGCATACGTCCGCAACGGTGACCCGAAGCTCGATGAGGATCCGGACCAGTACCTCGCGATCTCCACACGTTGCGCCCATCTCGGCTGCCCGGTCCGTTTCTTCGAGGCTGCCGGCAACTTCATCTGTCCCTGCCACGGCGGCGTCTACGACTTTCAGGGCAAGGTGATCGGCGGGCCCCCGGTTCGCCCGCTCGACCGATTCCAGACCAGGGTCCGCGGCGGCCAGGTCGAGATCGGCCCCCGCTACAGCGTCACGTCCAGTCTCGAACCGGTTCGCGCCCGTGACCCGGGAGAGTTCACCGGAGGAATCTGGGAATACCTGTATCCCCCGCGTCCATCAACCTTTCCGCCTCCCAACTGAGCCCTGAATGAGTCGACTCGACAAGCTCATTCCCGCATCACTCGCGAAACCGGCCAAGGTCGGGGAGACCGGCGAGGGGACGCAGCCTGCCCCGCACGATCTCAAGGAATCTCCTCCCGAGCAGAGGACTCCAACCAAGAAGGCGGCCCAAAAGACGAAGGATGTGCCGCTGGACGTTGTGGGTTGGGTCGACCAGCGCACTGGCGTCACCGGCTTTCTGACCGGGATGCTCTACCGCAAGGTCCCCAAGGGGACCAACTGGTTCTACACGCTCGGCTCGGCGACGTTGTTCGCCTTCGTGATCCAGGCGATCACCGGCGTCTTCCTGGCGATGTACTACACGCCGTCAGCCACCCAGGCATATGCGTCGATCACCCACCTGACCAACGACGTATTCCTCGGCGAGTTCGTCCGGGGCCTGCACAAGTGGGGCGCCAGCGTGATGGTGATCCTGATCTTCATCCACATGGCGAGGACCTTCTTCTTCGGGGCGTACAAGTACCCGCGTGAGTTGAACTGGGTGATCGGCGTGATCCTGCTGATCCTGACCATGGTCATGGGCTTCACCGGATATCTGCTCCCCTTCGACCAGCGTTCCTATTGGGCGACGATCGTCGGTGTCAACATCAACGGAACCGGCCCGGTTGTCGGCCCGTACCTGAGCGATTTTCTCCGAGCCGGGGCGGAGTTCGGGCCGACCACGCTCTCGCGTTTCTACGCGATCCACATGCTCCTTGTGCCTGGTGCGCTCGTCGCGCTGATCGGCGCCCACATGTACCTCGTGGTCAAGCTCGGAACAACGGCTCCGCCGTGGCTGAAGGCAACCAAGCCGAAGGTCGCGGTCGCGGTCGATGAGCTTTCGGCCGGTGTCGATGCAAGTCAGAACGGCGCCGCGAGCAAGAACGGGAGCGCCCCGTGAACAATCGCGAGAAGGAGGAGTACCTCCGCGACTACGAGCTGATGAAGAAGAAGGGCAAGCCCTTCTTCCCGTATGCGATCTTGAAGGACTCGGCGATGTTCCTGGTCGTCGCCGGGGTCGTGATCCTGATGTCCCTGGTCCTCGGAGTGGAGCAGGGTCCGAAGGCCGACCCGACCACGACCACCTATGTGCCGCGGCCCGAGTGGTATTTCTACTTTCTCTTCGAGCTTCTCCGCGTGATCAAGCCGCCGGAGCTGGTCCCGATCGCCACGATTGGGATTCCGACGATCTGCATGGTGCTCCTGCTGATGCTGCCGTTCTATGACCGCGGCCCGGAGCGTCGTCCCGAGCGCCGTCCGATTGCGACCGCGGCGGGTTGCCTGACAATCGTCGCGATGGCATATCTGACCTACATGGGCGCGGTTTCCGGGCCTCCGACGCAGATCGATATGAAGGTGGCGCCTGAATATGAGGCGGGCAAATTGGTTGTGGCCGGATCTGGCTGCCTGGCCTGCCACAAGATCGGTGAGAACGGCAACCATGGGCCCGGGCCGGAGCTGACCCATATCGGCGCCACGATTCCCAGGGCCGCAATCATCCGTTCCCTGCAGATCGGCCCCGGGATCATGCCGTCGTTCAAGGCGCTTTCGCCCAGGAAGCTCAACGATCTCGCCAACTTCCTGGCTTCGTTGGACTGACCAGCCTCATCCGGTGGCGCGCCACCGAGCGTGGCTCTCTAACCTCTCGGGAACAGTGAGCAGCCCAGCTTCGACGAACGGCCATCCGGTCGACGCCCGCCCTTCAAGGGGCTCAGAGCAGTTCTCCGGACAGGTCAATCGCATGTTCGACCGGATCGCATCCGTCTATGACGTGATGAACCGGACGATGACCGTCGGCCTCGACCGGACCTGGCGCCGACGCGCGGTAGACCGGGCGGGATTGTCGCCCGGCGATGCGGCCCTGGATGTCTGCTGCGGAACCGGTGATCTCAGCCTAGAGCTGGCAGGCCGGGTCGGGCCGGCCGGCTCGGTGGTCGGCTGCGACTTCTCGGAGCCGATGCTCGACAGGGCCCGGGCCAAGGTCGGTGCAACGCCGGATGTTCCGGTCCGCTTCGAGTGGGCCGACGCGCTCGAGTTGCCCTATGACGCGGGTCGCTTCGACGCGGTCACGGTCGGTTTTGGAGTTCGCAATCTTGCCGACCTCGACCGGGGTCTCAGGGAGATGGCCAGGGTGCTGAAGCCCGGCGGAAGGCTGGTTATCCTCGAGATCACACAACCGCAGCGACGTCCGCTCTCGACCTTCTTCGGAATCTGGTTCGACCGCATCGTCCCGGTGATCGGCAGGCTCGCCGGGGATCCCGAGGCATACGCGTATCTGCCGGAGTCCGTCCGCAGCTTCCCGCTCCCAGACAGCCTGGCGGCCAAGATGGACGCCGCCGGGTTCGAGCGGATCACGTACACGATCCTCGCCGGCGGGATCATCTCGATCCACGGTGGGCAGCGCAGGTGAGCAGACGCTCGACCGTGCCGCCTCCGGTCACGGTTGTGCTCGACTCCGCCGGCGCCTGGCTGCCGCTTGGCCTCGGCGCGGTCGAGAAGGAGCTTTCAAGGGCCTCCCGGGGCTATGGAGAGCGCCTCTCCGATGATGCGTCCTCGACTCTCGAGGCTGGAGGGAAGCGGCTGAGGCCACTGCTGGTACTGCTCTGCGCGGGTCCCGATGGGGGCGCCGAGGCGATCCGGAGCGCGACGGCGGTCGAGCTGGTCCACATGGCGACATTGGTGCATGACGACGTGATCGACCACGCCCCGTTGCGCCGGGGCCGGCCGACGGTTGCGGCCAGGTCGGGTCGGTTGAGGGCGACGGCCACCGGGGACCTGTTGTTCTCGCGCGCCTTCGCCCTGCTTGCCGAGGCCGGTGACGAGGAGGCCATACGGCTGCTCAGCGAGGCCTCGATATCGCTTGCCCAGGGAGAGCTGATGCAGCGCAGCGACGAGTACGACCTGGCGATCACCGAGGAGCGCTACCTCCGGCGATGCCATCTCAAGACCGCGCGGTTGTTCGAGTCGGCCTGCCTGCTCGGCTTCGGCGGACGCGGGGGGCAGCCGGATGAGGCCGGATCTGACGCCGGACAGCCGCTCGATTCCCGGCCGGGTGACACCAGGGGGCAGCTTGGAGCCTTCGGCGCGGAGATCGGCCTTGCCTTCCAGCTCCTCGATGACGTGCT
>JBBQZL010000034.1:0-17584 GCA_038207745.1 Solirubrobacterales bacterium | reverse complement strand
CGCGATCGCCGGCACGAGGAGTGCGGCAATCGCGACGGCCACGCTGCGGCTGATCACCTCGGCCCTGGCGCCCACCCGTTGCTCACTTCCGGATCACCTTCGTGCAACCGCGGACCACGTCCCTCCGGTCTGCGATCACCTTGTTTTCACCGTTGCCACAGCGGACCAGGTCGGTGCCACCACCGCGGACGTTGACCCTGTTGTCGCCCGGGCCGGTCCGGACCCTGTCCGGTCCATTTGTCCCGGCGATCCTGTCGTTCTTCTTCGAGCCGCGAATCACAAAACCGCGTGCCTTCGGGCAGTCCGAGAGCGTCGCGCTGACGCAGACTCCGGCCGGCTCGGCCGGGAGTGCGCGGGCGTAGGTCGTTCTCAGCGATCGGGTTCTGGAGAGGGTCACCTGCGTCCGGCCCCGGGCATCGGTCTTCTCCGATGAGCCGGACACGGCGACATCCGCCATCGGGCCCTCGACGCCGTTGTCGTCGTAGCCGACGACACGTACGCCGAACGGGACTCCCGGCCTTGCCCTTGCCGGCGCCTCGATCACCATCTCGGGAAGGCATGCGTAGGGCGGATCAGACGAACAGGCGGTGTAGGGGATCAGGAACCACTCGACCTTGTCGCCCTTCTTGGCCGTGATCTGGTCGCTGCCCACCTGCGCGGCCTTGTGGTTGACCTTGATGAACCAGTAGTTGGATCCATCGACGCCGGCCGAACCGATCCCGCAGACAGAGAATGCCGCGAACCCGAAGTCATGGTCCGAAATCGAGAGCGGGGAGAGCTTCGCGTTGTTCGCCGATGCGTCGATCAAGGTACTGGCAGGAGTCGGGCCGGCAACATCGACCCTGTTGCCCGAGCCGCCCGTGCCTTCGCCGAAGCAAAGCGCCCGCCTGCTGGTCCTTACAGTCGTCGGCGCCGTGTACTGGCGCTGGCTGGCGAGGTCCCCCCTGCCCGGCGCATAGACACGCACGTCGACGGGAACACTCTTTGCCGTCGCTGCTGATGCACCGAATGAGAGAGCTGTGATTGCAGGCACGAACAGTGCGATTAGGAAACGAGTACCACCTGGCATATCGGCCACCCCTTCCTCGAGGGTCATATTGGCTCGGCCGGGGACAGGTCTCCTGGCTTCCGAGATGGAGAGCCGCGCCTTCCCGGGAGACAATCCCAGTGGCCGGCGCCTTGGCGCCTGCAACTTCCTTGTTCTCGGTCACAGTGGCGGGACCGCGCCGGTTTCTCACCGGACTTCCCTTGACCACCGACCGCTATTGAAATGCGAGTCTACCCCCACCCCGGCGAAACGCGATAGCGGGTTCCACGAACGCCCTCCCAACCTCTAGCCTGATCGGGGTGACCGACTCCAGCAAACCGGGGCTGATCCTCCAACATGGCGGCGACGGGCCGCCCGGGGTCTTCGGAGAGTGGCTCGACGAGCGGGGGATCGCGCGCGACGAGATGTTCAGCGACCGCGCGCCGCTTCCGGCTGACCCGGCCGGATTCGGATGGGTCTGCACGCTCGGCTCAGATGACACGCCGTGCCAGCCGGACACCCCCGAATGGGTTTCAGCCGAGATCGAGTTCCTCCGGGCCTGCGTCGACGCTGATGTTCCGGTCCTGGGTCTCTGCTTCGGCGGGCAGGCGCTTGCCGCCGCGCTCGGAGGAGATGTTGTCGCCTCGGAGCCACCGGAGGTCGGCTGGATCGAGGTCGCAACCGAGGACCCGTCACTAGTACCCGAGGGACCATGGCTGACCTTCCACTACTTCATCTTCGAGCCGCCTCCCGGCTCCGAGATCCTCGCGGTTTCGCCCGCCGGTCCCGCCGCCTTTCGGATCGGCTCCCACCTTGGCGTCCAATTTCACCCCGAGGCGACACCCGAGATCGTTGCGCCCTGGGCAGAGGCCGAGGCAGGCAAACTCCACCTCGCCGGAACCAATCAGGAGGACTTCGCGCGCGAGGGCGTCGAGCACGGCGACGAGGCCGCAGCACAGGCCCGCGTCCTCTTCGACGCCTGGTGGGAGTTGATCCGCGCCGGGTAGACACCCCGGATGGTTACGCCGGCCGGGAGAGACCTGCATCCGCCGACTTGGCGGCTAAGCTCGCCAGATGAACTCCGGTTACCTGCGCTACCGTGTCCTCTGGCCACTTGTCCCGGCGATGGCGATGGTGATGATCGACTTCACGATCGTCAGCATCTCGGCGACGACGATCCAGGCAGATCTGCACCTCTCCTCGACGGGCACCCAGTGGATCGTCACCGCCTATGCGCTGTCGACGGCCGCCTTCATCGCGCTCGGAGGGCGCCTCGGAGACATCATCGGCCACAAACGCATCGTCGTGATCGGGATCCTCGTATTCACGACCTCATCACTGCTCTGCGGGCTGACACCGGACGGGTCGGCATCCGAGCCGTGGATCATCATCTTCCGCGCCTTGCAGGGACTCGGCGGCGCATTGATGATCCCCTCGATCACGGTGCTGGTCCTCAACTCCTTTCCACCCGATGAACGCGGCAAGGGCCTCTCGATCTTCTTCATCGTCGCAGGGCTCTTCACGGCGATCGGACCGATCGCCGGCTCCTATCTGACCGAGTTCTGGACCTGGCGGGCGATCTTCTGGATCAATGTTCCCGTCGCGCTGATCTCGCTGATCGAGATGAGGAGGGTGACGATTCCCGACCAGACGCACCCCGCCAAGATCGATTGGGCAGGCGCCGCGATACTCGTCGGCGGCATGGGACTGCTGGTCCTCGGCATCCAGGAGTCCTCGGTCTGGGGATGGACCTCGATCGCGACGATCGGTTCGATCGTGGCGGGACTGCTGCTCCTGGCCTTCTTTGTCCGCTTCGAGCGCAATGTCGACCAGCCGTTGATCGACATCAGGGATCTGTCGGAGAGCCGCCCATTCATGGTCGACAACCTGCTGACCGGGCTGCTCTTCTTTCCCTGGCTCGCGATCTTCTTCTTCGGCAGCATGTATTTCCAGGTCGCAGTCGGCCAGAAGCCGACCCAGGCCGGGTTCTCGATCCTGACCATGTTCTATTCGTTCTTCATCGCCTCCCGGGTCGGCGGCGGGTTGATGGACAAGAAGGGCGCCAAACACCCCGTCTGCCTGGGTCTCGCCGCCGGGGCCGGTGGGATGGCTCTCTGGGCGTCGGAGATGCCAAAGCTGAGCCATCCATCGACGCTTGCCGGGATGCTGCTGACAGGCGCCGGCTTCGGACTCGCGATGTCAGCGCTGAACACGGACGCGCTCAATCGCGTTCCCGACAAGATCCGCGGCCAGGCCTCCGGGATCATCCAGAGTTCACGGAACTTCGGCTCCGCCCTCGGAATGGCCGTGATGGGCTCGGTCGTGATCTCGGTCAGCAACGACCACACGACGGCCGGCGCGTCCCAGGGTTTCGCCGACGCGACCCAGGCGGCCTTCTATGTCGGCGCCGGCGTGATGGCGGTCGGCTACCTGATCGCCCACTTCTTCATGGTCAGCGGCATCCAGGCGGACATCGAGTAAACGTTCTGCTTCACCGCGTCACCTGCTCTCCCGCCGCAAAGCGACCGACCCGGTCCGCGAATTGGGCCGATCGGCTCCTCCGTAATCTCAATCAACCATGATGCCGATCGCGATCCTCGCTTCGAAGGCGAGGTCGATGCGCTCGACCCGAACCACGGTGACCGGTTGTTGCTGGATCACCTCGACCTCGCGACCGGGAGCCAGCCCGTAGGCCTGGAGCTGCTCGCGCCAGTGGGCGACCGAGGCGTCGAAGTCAACCACCCGCCTGACGCTTCCGGGCGGGATGTCCGAGAGACGCGCCCGGCCGGGAGAAGATGCCATCGCCGGCCCGCGCCGGGACTCAGCCGGGGTGCTGGTCATTGCTCTCCCGCCGCCGCATCGAAATGAGTTTCCTGCCGGCGCGAACCAGCCGCGACTGGTCCGGATCGGGCAAGCTGACGCCACAGGACGGGCAGCAGGCGAGGAGGCAGGAGCTGTTCAGCGGACAGCCTCCGCATGCCGGATTCCCGGCGGGGTCGAAGCGATGTCCACAGATCCCGCAAATGACCATTTCCCGGTCGCTGCTCCTGGCAGTGGCGATCTCCGGCATCTAGCCGTTCCATCCGGTGAAGATCAGGACCCGGTGCAGGATGCCACCGATCAGGAAGGCCAGGGGGAAGATCAGCGCGGCCATGCCGATCGCAGTCCGGAGACCCCGCTCGCGGATGATTATGAAAATGCTCGCCACACACGGTATGAAGAGGGTGATCGTGACCATCGCGACGACAACCTGCTCAGGCGACAGCTGGCTGTCCTGGTACATCACGAACAGGCCCGTCGCCCCGAAGTCGCGTCGCAGGAAACCGACCAGAAAGGCGGCGCTTGCCGCTTCGGGGAGTCCAAGCCACCACGAGACCAGCGGCTCGGCTGCGCGAGTCAGCACGGGCAGGACGCCGGTCTCGGCAAGCGCGAACAGAAAGGCCGTACCCGCCAGGAACAGCGGCACCACCTCCTTCAGGTACCACTCCACGCGGGTCAGGGTCTTGACCACGACGTTCGATGCGACCGGCCTGCGAAGCGGCGGCATCTCGAGCAGCAGCGTCGAGCGTTCGCCTGGGACCAGACGAGCAGCGAGCGCCCCGACGGCCACCAGAACCATCAGCATCACCGACGCCCAGATCAGCGTCGCGCTCAGCGAGAGTGAGCCGAGCATCCCCAGCACGACGCCGAGCTGCGCGGAACAGGGGACCGCCAGCGCGAGCAGGAGAATCGCCAGGAGGCGATCCCGCCTGCTCTCGAGGATCCGTGTGGTAAGCGTCGCCATCGTCACGCATCCGAGACCCAGGACCATCGGCAATACGGCCTTGCCGTTCAGTCCCACGACATTGAAGAGCCGATTGCTGACAACCGTGAGACGCGAAAGGTAGCCAGAGTCCTCCAACACGCTGAAGGCGAGGAAGAACGTCGTCACCACCGGAAGGATCAGCGCCAGGGCATAGGTCATCCCCATCGTCCACAGTCCGTATTCCCCGACCAGCAGATCGACGAGAAACTGACTTGGGACGAGGTTGTTGACTTGCGTGATCAGCCACGGGTTGAGGATTCCTTCGAAGAAATCCACCTCGAAGATTCCGACCAGGATCCCTGCGCCGAATACGCCGACAAACAAGTACATCGCATAGAGAACCAATCCAAGGATCGGCCATCCCCAGTAACGGTTGGTCGTCAGACGGGCGAGTTGGTCGATCCGGCCGGTGCGATGGGACTTCTCCTCTGAGACCTCGTCCACCAGGTGGTTCACAAAGGCGAGTCGGGCGCCCTGGGTGACGGCGGAAACGGGCTGCTCGTACTCGCGCCGGAGCAGATCCCGAGTCGTCCGCAATCGCTCGAGGTCGATGGCCGGGGCCCTCTCTGCAACCCATTCCTCGACCGTGGGGTCGTCACCCAGCCAGAGCAGTCCGGCAGCACGAGCGTTGATGTTCCCGGAAGGCAGGAGCGCAGCGAGATCGCCGAGTGCAGCCTCGATCGGAGCCGGATACTCGAGGTGGAGGTGTGGAGGTTCAGCCAACCCGACTGACGAGATCAGATCCCCGACCCCGGTCCCCTGCGTGGCAATCGTCGGGGCAACCGTGATCCCGATCCGCTCGCCCAGCCGCTTGCAGTCGATCGAGACACCGCTGGCCGTCGCCTCGTCGATCATGTTGAGGGCGAGAACCATTGGCAGCCCGATCTCGATCAGCTGGACGGTGAGCAGCAGGGTGCGCCGCAGGTTCTTGCCGTCACCGACCTGCACAAGCGCGCGAACGTCGTCGGTCAGCAATACCCGCATCGTCACCCGCTCATCCTCGCTGTGCGACGGAATCGAGACGACACCGGGAGTATCGACAACGGTGACCCCGTCCATCGACCGCACTGCTCCCCGGGTCATTTCGACGGTCGTGCCCGGATAGTTGGAGACCATCACGTAGCGACCGGTCAGCCGATTGAACAGGGCCGATTTGCCGACGTTGGGATGCCCGACCAGGACGACTTCCCCGTGCTCGGAGGCCACTTCGGCCTCAGCTGCGGAATGACAGCTTGCAGTTGATGGGTTCATACGCATCCCGGGAATAGATGGCGGTCATTAGGGCGCCCTAACAGTGGGTGCTCGCGCACCGTAACAGCGGTGGATTCAGAGTTGATCAGTGGTTTTCCCCTCCCGCAGGGGGTCTTCCCCGCGGGTCCCGTCGATCGGTGATTGAAGCCGCAGGCCAAGAGCGGCCGATACTGTCTGACGATGGATCCGGCCGCGCTTGATGAGTCGAGACTGCGCCGGCTGATCAACGTCGGGCGCACGCTTGTCTCGCGCCTGGACCTGGAGGGCGTGCTGGAGATGGTGGTCGAAGCCGCCCGCGAGTTGACGGGTGCGCGCTATGTCGCGCTTGGCATCCTCGACCCGGGGAAGCAGGAGCTGGAGCGCTTCATCACCCTCGGAATCGACGAGTCGACACGCGCCCGGATCGGCAGCCTACCCCGCGGCCGCGGAGTACTCGGCGAGCTGATCCAGCACCCGCAGCCGCTCCGCCTCCCAAATGTCGGGGATCACCCGGGATCATTCGGCTTTCCGCCGGGACATCCGACGATGCGCACCTTTCTGGGGGTGCCGATCCAGATCCAGGGCGAAGCCTGGGGCAACCTCTACCTGACCGAGAAGGAAGGTGGCAGGGAGTTCGACAGCGACGACGAGACCACCGTGGTCATCCTCGCCGAGTGGGCGGCGATCGCAATCGAGAACGCCCGCCTCTACGAAGGCCTCGCCCGCCGGCGAGACGAGGTTGAGCTGCAACGCGACCATGCGGAGCGCTCGGTGCAGGCCCTCGCGGTGATGTCCGACATCGCCCGCTCCGTCGGCGGCGAAACGAACATCGACCGGATCCTCGAGTTGATCGTCAACCGGGGACGCGCCGTGGTCGAGACGCGGGCATTGATCATCCTCCTTGCCGATGGAAACGAGCTGGCGGTCGCGGCCACGTCGGGTGAACTCGAGCCCGAGTTGCAAGGGGCAAGAATCCCGATCGCGGGCACGTTGCCGGGACAGGTGCTTCGTTCAGGCCGCGCCGAGAGACTCGCCGCCACAACCGGGCTGCATCCGGAACTCAAGGATCTCGGCATCTCGGCCAAGGCGGCGATACTGATGCCCCTCACCTTCCGTGGCGTCTCCTCCGGGGTACTGGCAGCCCTCGACCGCGTCGTCGAAGGGCCTGGATTCGGCCCTGAGGATGAGCGCCTGCTTCGCTCCTTTGCCGCCAGCGCCGCCACTGCGGTGGCGACTGCCAAATCGGTTGAGGCCGAGCGTCTGCAACACAGCATTGCGGCAGCCGAGCAGGAGCGCAAACATTGGGCCCGCGAACTACACGACGATACGCTGCAGGCCCTCGGCGGCCTCCGGATGGTCCACTCCGCCGCGCTTCGTGGCGATGCGACGGCCGCCGATCTTCGAGCTGCGATCGAGAACGGGATCCAGCTGATCGACGACGAGATCGACAGCCTCTCGAACCTGATTGCCGAGCTACGGCCGGCAGCGCTGGATGAGATCGGGCTTGCCCCCGCGCTGCGCACGCTCGCCGAGAGGAAGAGCCGCGAGGGCGGGCTTCACATCGACGTATTGGTTCGCCTCGAGCTGGCTGGTGTGATGCGTCTACCGCCGGAGACCGAGAGCACCGTCTACAGGCTTGTGCAGGAGGCGCTGAACAACATCTCCAAGCACGCAGAGGCGTCACGTGCCGAGGCCGTGGTCGAGCGGGGGGACGGCGTCGTCAAGGTCGTGGTCAGCGATGACGGGCGCGGTTTCGACCCTTCGGCAGCCCAGGGGGGTTTCGGGCTGATGGGAATGCGGGAACGTGTCGAACTCGCCGGCGGCAGATTGCAGATCGACGCGGAGCCCGGGCGCGGCACCACGGTTCTCGCGACGATCCCTCTCTGACCGGCCTCGGGCGCGGATCAGCGTTCGAGCAGATCGGAATCGAGCACGTAGCGCACGAGATCCGCGCGCGTCTCCAACCCGAGTTGGCGCTGCAGTTTGATCCGGTGCGTCTCGACGGTTCGTCCGCTCAGGTACAGGCGCTCACCGATCTCGGCATTGGTGTGACCCAGGGCCACCAGCCGGAGGATCTCGACCTGCTCCTCGGTCAATCCATCGGGTGGCCCCGTCGCCGGCTCGATCGCCAGACGGACCCCAAGCTGGGGATTCAGATAGGGCTCGCCCCGAGCCGCGAGCCGGACAGCCTCGATCAGCTCGTTCTCAGCCGCTCGCTTGAGCACGAAACCGATCGCTCCGGCTTTCAGCGCCTCACGGGCAAATGCGGGATCGTCCTGCATCGTCAGAACCACGATCTGCGTTTCCGGGGTCTCCTCCCGCAGCCCCGGGATCGCGGCAAGGCTGGGTTCCCCCGGCATGTTGAGGTCCAGGATCAACACATCTGGGCGGTGGGCACGAACGTAGCGACCCGCGCTCGCCACATCATCGGCCTCTGCGACGACCGTGAAGTCGTCCTCGGCTTCGAGCAGCAGCCGCAACCCGGTTCGCACGACCCTGTGGTCGTCCGCAATCACCAGGTTGACGTTCCGGTCACCTTCATCCGGGTTCCGGTCGGACTCGCTGTCTGGCACGCTGGACACAGTAGAACTCCAATCCAATGCCGCGGGGCAAAGAGACACAACTGATTCTGGCGGACGGCTGTTGACCGGTCATCCGTGTTCCACCCCGTCTGGCAACGGGTGACCACACGACCCGATGTCCCGGCCCACTAGGGTCATACGTCGCTGTGGAGAACCAACCGCGGATCGCCGTCGTGATCGCCGACGACCACATCGTGGTGCGTCGTGGGCTGCGCATGCTCTTGGAGCGGATCAGCGACTTCGAGGTTGTCGGCGAGGCGGGCAACGCCCGCGAGGCGCTCGACTCTGTGGCCGCCGAAGCTGCCGATGTCCTGGTGCTTGATCTGAACATGCCGGGCCTGCCGCCGCTGGAGGCGCTCTCCGAGCTCGCGGACGACGGTGGGGAGGTCGGGGTCGTCGTCCTGACAATGGAGCAGGATCCGTCCTTCGCGCGCCATGCCCTCGACCTTGGCGCGGCCGGCTATGTGTTGAAGCAGGCCGTCGAAGATGAACTCGTTGTCGCGATCCGAGCTGTCGCATCCGGAGGAACGCACCTGAGCCGGGAGATCGAGAATGCACTTGCCCAGGCCCCGGAGCCCGGCCGTCCCCCGGATGGTTTGACCAGGCGCGAGGCGGAGGTTCTGCGTCTGGTCGCGCTGGGACACACAAACCCCGAGATCGCGCAGTTGCTCTCGCTGAGCGTCCGCACGGTTGAAACCCATCGCACCCACGTCCAGCAGAAGATCAGCGTCGCCACACGCCCGGAACTCGTTCAATATGCGCTCAGGCATCGACTGATCTGACCAGCCGCCCGGCCGCCCACGGACGTCGTCACGGGCAACTCCCGTGACCAGCGCGGGTCTGGTGCGGATGCGCGGCCGGCGGTCAAACGCGACGCTTTCACACATGCTTCCGAACTCGGCCTCATTGCCCTCGAAGGACGTCGTAGGCGGCAGGGTGATCGTCGGCCTGCCTGCCGGCCGTCTCCCCGCGCTCGCCGGACGCAGCGGCGGCGACGTACCAGGCCGGCCAAACACCGAGCCGGCTCCGGTTGGACATTGGGCGGATTTCTGAGGGCTCTGCTCAGGTGATGCTGGTCTACTCCTGTTCCGGTAGCTCGAACGTGGCCCAGCTCGCCAATCACGTGGCCGTGAGGCTGGATCGGATCGGGATCGCGGAGATGTCGTGCATCGCGGGTGTCGGGGGAGATGTCCGGGCGCTGGTCAAGAAGGCGACCGGAGGGCGGGCGGTTATCGCGATCGACGGGTGCCCGCTCACCTGCTGCGAGCAGGTGCTGGGCGCAAAGGGCGTCAAACCGGTGCGGTTGGTCCGCCTCCATGAACTCGGCCTGAAGAAGCGACAGCACGTTGACTTCAGCGAAGCGGAACGGGAGAGCGTCTTCCGGAGCGTGCTTGCGGACCTGGCACCGGCGCTGATCGCCGAGGACCCGTCACTTGAACCGCTTATCGCGGCGGAGCTCGGCGGCGACGATCAGACTGTCGCCCGGACAGCGCCGGTACACGCGAGATACTGAACCGGGATCCGGAGTGCCCCCGCGCTCGCTGCGGGCGAAGCCCGGATGAAGGGCGGCGATCCCGTCGAAAGAATCCCGCCGGTGAACAAGAAGAAACCCTCGCCCCTCGGCCGGCTCTCCGCCCAGCTCGGCGTCAGGCGCGACAGCCTGCCCGGTGACTGGCCGGAGGACTACGACGACCCGTCGCAGCCCTATACGCCGGCCTGGCAGGAGCCGATAACGGGCGTTGACGCCGCCATGGTCACCAAGATCGCCCGCGAGTTTGCCCGCAACGTGGAGCGGACCAAGGGCCGCTCGGCGTTTCTGAGAGCCTCTACCAAATGGTCTCCGTCTCCATGGGTACGATCGCGGGCATCGCGATGACGCTCGGCTTGTCCACGCCTGGTCGGTACCGGCCGGCGTCCGCATTCCTCCTCAACCGCAACCAATGGAGATAGTCAGATGAGTCAACCTGCCGCATCCCGATCCACCACCGCGACGGAGGCGAGCGGCTCCGGCCGCAACCTGGGACTGGCCACAGTGGCGTTCGCGCTCTGCTTCGCGGCCTGGGGCATGCTCGCGCCACTGGCGCCGAAGGTCCAGGACAAGCTCGACCTCTCCAACACCGAAACCGCGATCATGATCGCGATCCCGGTTCTCCTCGGCTCGCTGATGCGAATCCCGCTGGGCTGGTTGACAGACAAATTCGGTGGCCGCAAGGTCTTCGCCGTCACGCTCGCCTACAGCGCCGCAGCAGCGGTGCTGATCGGCTTTGCGACCAGTTACGTGGCGCTGCTCTGCGCCGGGTTCCTGCTCGGCGGCGCCGGAGCGTCATTCGCGGTCGGAATACCCTTTGTCGCCAAGTGGTACCCGCCAAAGCGGCAGGGGTTCGCGCTCGGCGTCTACGGCATGGGGAACATCGGGACCGCGGTGGCGGCATTCTCGGTCCCCTTCATCTATGGCAGGTACGGACAGGCCGCGGCGGGCTTCACCTTCGGCATCGCGATCGGTTTGTTCACGCTGATCTGGGCGAAGACCGCCCGGGATGCTCCGGCCACCACCGCCAAGCGCCCGGACTACCGTGCGGTGATCCGCTCAGGCTGGCCTCTCTGGCAACTCGCGTTCTTTTACTTCATCACCTTCGGAGGGTTCGTCGCGATGGCGATCTTCCTCCCGAAGCTGCTGGTCGACTGGTTCGATTTCTCGCTGACCAGCGCCGGCCTTCGCGCCGCAGGCTTTACGGTCGTCGCGACCGGTTTGCGGCCGGTCGGCGGCTGGATCTCGGATCGCATCGGTGCGTCGACGGTGCTGACGATCGCATTCTTCGGAGTCGGTCTCGACGCGGTCGGGCTGTCCTGGCAGTCGACCGATCCGACGATCGTGCCCGTGACAATATTCTGCCTGACCATGGCGGGATTTCTGGGCTTGGGCAATGGCGCCGTCTTCAAGCTGGTCCCCCACAGGTTTCCCCACTCGACCGGCGCCGTGACAGGAATCGTCGGCGCCGCCGGCGGACTCGGTGGCTTCTTCCCGCCGCTTATCCTGGGCATCGTCAAGGACGCAACAGGGACCTTCACGATGGCCTTCGTATTCCTGGTCGGGTTCGCCTGGATGAGCGCCGGGATGGCAATTTCGATGGGGACCGAAAGTGAGCCGGCTGGGCCGGGTCCCGGCGGCCCCTCCGGGTGAGGACATCGGACAGGAGCAGCTTGGTGAGCGGAGCTGAACGACCCCGGGTCCTGGTCGCGGGCGGCGGGGTCGCGGCGCTTGAAGCGGTTCTGACCCTGGAAGAGAAGGCGGCGGGCCAACTGGACGTCAGATTGCTGGCGTCCAGTCCCCACTTCGAGTACAGACCGCTATCCGTCACCGAGCCATTCAAACTCGGAAGGGCGCACCGCTTCGAGCTGAGTGAACTCCTGGGCACCGAAGGCGCCGAGAGAATCGTCGACACACTCGAGGCCATCGATGTGAAGCGCAGCGAGGTGCTCACCACCAACGGTCTGACGCTCGGCTACACCGCGCTGCTGGTCGCGGTTGGCGCGCGAAGGCGAGAGGCCATACCCGGTGCGATCACCTTCTCGGGTTCCGAGGCGTCGACCGAGGTCGGGGGACTGCTCAGAAGCGCCGAGTCAGGCCGTATCGAGCGAATCGTCTTTGCTGTTCCGGCAGGCGTAACCTGGTCGCTGCCCGCATACGAACTCGCGTTGATGACAAACGCACATTTCGCCGAGCATGACGTCCCCACCAAGGTTGCCATCGTCACCCCGGAGCCGCGGCCGGTCGAAGCCTTCGGAAGCCGCCACAGCTCAACTGTCGAGGAGCTGCTCCGTTCCCGCGGGATCGCCTTTCACACTGCGACGGCAATCCGCGCCGAGGCGGGCCGGCTCGTTCTGGAAGGTGGCGGGTCGATTCCCGCTGACGCCACCGTGGCGCTCCCGGAACTCGTCGCGCCGCGGATCACCGGCCTGCCGCGAGACGACCTGGGTTTTCTGCCGACAGACAAACACGGAAGGGTTCGCGGCCTGCCCGGTGTGTATGCGGCGGGCGACGTGACAAGCTTCCCGCTCAAGCAGGGCGGGATCGCGGCGCAGCAGGCCGACGCCGCGGCGGAGGCGATCGTGGCTGACCTCGGGATGCTCGCCAACCCCCAGCAATTCCAGCCGGTGCTGCGAGGCCTCCTGGTCACCGGCCGGGCTCCCCGTCATCTGCGTGCGGAGGCGATGCGCGTCCCTGAATCGCCACCCACGGACGAGCGGGTGGAAAAGAACGGGCGCGCACCGGCCAAGATCTCCGGCCGGAGACTCGGTCCGCTTCTCGCCCGTCACGGCGCATCGGGCGGAACTCCTCCCGGTGCGGTCGCGATTGAGCTCGACGCTTCGGTCAGCGATTCCTTCAGCCGCTGACCGGCTCGTAGGGGCAGCTCGGGTCTGCGGCAAGATGGTCGCCGGTGACCGCATGCGCCCGCGCACGGCTGCCGCCGCAGACTTCGCGAAACTCACAACGACCGCATTTTCCACCAAGCGCTTCGGGATCGCGCAGCTCACGAAATAGCGGCGCGTCGCGGTAGATGCGCACGGCGCTGTCTTCGGACACCGATCCGGCGCTGAGAGGCAGAAACCCCGACGGCATCACCTCGCCCCGGTGGGAGATGAACATGAAGCCGCGTCCGTCGTTGACCCCCTTTGCCGGACGTCGAAGCCCATCGGCAAATCGGTATCCGGCCCCCGCCACCTCCCCTCCGCCGGCCCGCTGCAGGGCAATTCGCCGATGCTGGGGCGCCGCGGTTATCTTGAGATCAAATGGAAGCTTCGGGCCAAGCGCGTCGAGCCGGCGGATGAGCCGTTCGTGACCCTGGGGGGACAGCATTGCGAGCTGCCGCCCCCGGCCGGTCGGAACGAGGAAGAACACCGACCACTGCACGGCGCCGAGGCTGGCGACCAGCGGCACCATCCGTTCCACAACCCGGGCGTTCAACACACATACTGTCGTGTTGATCTGAACGGGTAGACCGGCGTCGGTGGCTGCCTGAACCCCGTCCATGGTGCGCTTGAACGAGCCGCGAAAGCCCCGGAAACGGTCGTGCAGCGCGGCGTCAGGGGCGTCGATGCTGAACGCGACCCGGCGGACCCCCGCCTCGCGCGCCTCGATCATGCGGGCTGGTGTTGCAAGCGCGGTCGCGGTCGGGGTCAGGGCCACTCGCATGCCACGACTGTCGGCATGCGCCGCGATCTCGAATACATCGCGTCGCATCAGCGGGTCACCCCCGGTGATGACCAGAATCGGCCGATTGCCAAAGCCTGCGAGGTCATCGATCAGTTCCAGCGCTCTCGCCGTGTCGAGCTCACGGGGATCGCGTCGAGGCTGGGCGTCCGCACGGCAGTGGGCGCACGCATAGGCGCAAGCTCGTGTCAGCTCCCACGCAATCGTAAAGGGCGCGCGGTCAAAGTCGAGGGAGGCAAGTCGCTTGTCGCGCTCAGTACGGGCGGCGAGGGCGGACTCCCTCATACGCTGATCTCTTCATCGGTGAGATAGCAGGCGGGGTCCGGTGCCCGCGTGTCGCCGCTCGCCGACTCTGCCCGCACCCGCAGTCCGCCGTTACAGAGATCGACAAACCGGCACTCGGCGCATCGCCCGATCAGGTCGCGCGGTCGCCGTCGATAAGGAGCCAGGACGGGATTGTCCCTCCTCCAGATCTCCGCAAACGAGTTGCGTCGCACGTCGCCTGCAGTGATGTGCCAGGAGAACTGATCCGGGTGGACCTTCCCCTGCGGGTCAATACAGGCGATTGCCACGCCGGATTGATTGCCGCCATTCCAGCGCAGCATCTGCTCCACATCGGCAGCGCGTTCCGGTTCATTGCGCCGCACCCTCTCCAGCAGCAGCACATGGTCGACCGGGTTGTCGACTGTAAGCACCTCGAGCTCGATACCGCGGCGACCGAGATCCTCCGTGCGATCGAAGATCTCGCCAACGGCCTCGCGGGTCTGCGAGGGGGTCAGGTCGTGTCGGCGCATCCGTCCACCGCGCCCGGCGTATGCCAGATGGTAGATGCAGAGCCTGTTTACCCCCTCGGCTTCGGCGAGTTCGAAAATCTGGCCGAGATGATCGCGATTGCGACCGTGGATCGTGAATCGGATCCCCGTACGCAGGCCGGCGTCGCGCGCGGCCCGGATTCCGCCCACAGCAGCGTCGAAGGCTCCCAGACTGCCGCGCATCTTGTCGTTGAGTGCGCCGATCCCATCGACACTTATCCCGACGTACGAGAACCCCGCCTCCTTGACCCTGATCGCGCTATCGGGGTCGATCTTCGTCCCGTTGGTCGAGAGGACCGTTCGCATCCCGGCCGCTGTCGCGGCCTGCGCGAGCTCGAGCACGTCGGGCCGCATCAGTGGCTCGCCACCGGAGAAGAGAACCGTGGGGACTCCAAACGCGGCGAGGTCGGTGAGCAGCCTGAGACCTTCATCCGTGGTCAGTTCATCCGGGTACTCATGATCGTGGGAGTCGGCGTAGCAGTGTCCGCAGTGGAGGTTGCACCGCCGCGTGACATTCCAGACGACCACCGGCGTCTTGTCGTGGGAGTAGTGAAGGAGATGGGCAGGCCCCGCGCCCGCTCTACGCCCGTAACGAAGCGCATCCTGCGGGCCAATCTGGCCATTCAACAGTCGGCTGACACTCAGCATCAGACCTCCTTCGAGTTTGTCGTGACAACCCATGATGCTGAAGGGGAACCCGGTTTTCTTCATCCGTGGCCCGCCCCGTCCGCCTGCGAGCCAATCCGGTTGGCCAACGTGCGGGCTGCGGATGAATCGACCCGGCCTGTTACTCGATCATCCGGGCCGTACCCATCCATCTCTGATCGAGAAAGTGGCCATGATCACAATCAATCCCCAGAAGACCCTTGCCGAACTTGTGCTCGAGCGACCGGAGCGTGCGCGGATCTTCGAGGAGCTTCAGTTGGATTACTGCTGCGGAGGGGATCGAAGCCTCGAGGCGGCGGCCACAGAGAACAAGCTTGATATCCCGGCCCTGATCGCGATCATTCAAGCGGGTGAGTCCGAGGCAGCGGAAGCAGGATCCCCGGAGCGCGACTGGCGAGAGGCGTCGTCAACCGAGCTCTGCGATCACATTGTCGGTGTACACCACGCCTATCTTCGCGCCGAGCTGCCGCGACTGCGCGAGCTTTCGGCAAAGGTCGCAAACCGACATGGCGACACCCTCCCCGAGCTGGTCGGGCTCGATCTCCTGGTCAACACGCTGGGTGATGAACTGATCGAGCACATAGATCTCGAGGAGCGAAAGCTCTTCCCCATCTGCCGGGAACTCGACGCACCCGTGGAGGAGCGGCGCTCGGCTCTCGACGTCGACCCTTCCCTGCTCGCGATGCACGAGGCCGCACACGACAACGTCGGCCGGGCGCTTGCCGAGATGCGCAAGCTTGCCGGCGACTACGACCAGGAGCCGGCGCTCTGCTCCAGTCACCGCAGACTTCTGATTTCACTCGAGGCCCTCGAGCGGGACCTTCACCAGCACATCCACGAGGAGAACAACATCCTCTTCCCGCGGCTGCGTCCGCCGTCAGACTGACGGCAACCTCGTCGGCGGATCGACGTCGGAGATCGAGGACAGGAACGGCGCGATGTACTTGCCGACGATCTTCCCGTCGTCATGCCACGGGGGTTGATCGCTGAAGCTGGAGCTCTCTCCGAAACCACCGGTCAATCGCCCATAGAGGTATTGCGGCGCCTCCCCGGTCATCAGCTTCCCCCGCAGGACAGGTTCGAAGGGTCGCGGCTCGATGTCGCAACCAAGCCGGGCTGCGATCGCCTCGGCTGCTGCGTCCGCCTGCTGCGCCGCGATTCCACCCTGCTTGACCGGAAAGGTCGTGATGTCCCCGACCGCGAAGACCTGATCAAGGCCGATGACCTGCCCGTGGGCGTCGACCGGGATGAACCCGTCTCCATCATGGGGAAGCCCCTCGATCGGCCTTCCCTCGAGACTCGGTCCGCATACTGCCGCGTCGGCGGCAATCGGATCACCGGGCACGACGCTCAGCGCGCCGTTCTGAAAATTCACAGTGTGCGTGCCGGTGACGACATTGATGCCGCGATCGGCGAGCAACTCCCCCATCTGCCGGCTGGCCCTGACTCCAAACAGATTGAGCGGTGAATCCTCCGAGGTGACAATCTCGAGCTGCCCGTCCAGGTTCCCTGATCTTGCGAGCTGCGACGAGGCGATGAGCGCGAGCTCGTAGATCGGCAGTGGCCATCCTGGCCCGCCGGGTACGACGAAGATCACCTTCTGGAGTTCACCTCCGATCAGATCCCGCATCAGGTCTGCGGTGCGACCTTCGTCGGGCACGCCCCAAAACGTGACCGCCCCGGGGACCGACCACATCATCCTGGTGCCGCAGGCGACGACCAGGTAGTCGTAGGTCACCTCGTCGCCGTCGTGGTTGCTGATCCGCCGCTGATCCGTATCGACAGAGATGATGCTGTTGCGGCGAAAGGTGGCGCCGCAGCGCTCGGTCAGATTGCGGAGGTCGAACTTGAGCACCTTCCCACCGCCAAACGGTTCAGCGACGGCCAAGGGCCGGTAGACAAACTCCTCGCGGGGCGCATGCAACTCGATCGTGGCCAGATCCCCGGACAACTCACGCAGCGCGAGCATCGCCTCAACCCCCGCGACGCCGCCACCGACGATCACCACTCGCGGTTTTGGGTCACGATTTCGAGGCATTCCCTCCATCAAACGCAGACTACATCGGTCCCCGTCGTTTCCATCCGGGGTTACCACGGATACCGCTACGGGATTTTGCCGGATGCCGGTGCGATCCTTGCGCCGATAGGATCGACGACCATGAGCCAAACTCTCAAGGACGCCACCCGTACCTTCGCTGACCTGTCACACGACGACATCGACTACGCGGGAGGCAAGGGCGCCAACCTGGG
>JBBQZL010000033.1:0-17733 GCA_038207745.1 Solirubrobacterales bacterium | reverse complement strand
ATCACGTTGGCGTCGGGAATCCGGACATCCTCGAGAAAGATCTCATTGAACTCACCCTCGCCGGTGATCTGGGTCAGTGGGCGCACCTGGACGCCCTCCGACTCCATGTCCATGAGAAAGTAGGTCAAACCCTTGTGCTTGGGTGCATCGGGGTCGGTACGCGCCACCAGCATGCACCACTTCGAGAACTGGGCAAGCGTTGTCCAGACCTTCTGCCCGGTGACGACCCACTCGTCGCCGTCCTTGACCGCCCGGGTCTTCAGTGACGCCAGGTCAGAACCCGAGTCCGGCTCTGAGAAGCCCTGGCACCAGATCTCCTCGGCGCTCAGGATCGGCTCGAGGTAGCGCTGCTTCTGCTCCTCGGTCCCGTGTGCGATCACCACCGGCCCACCCATGACAAGGCCGAGAATGTTGGCCGGGCTTGGGACTTCTGCGCCGGCGGCCTCCTGGGCGAAGATCGCCTGCTCGATAAGCGTTGCGCCGCGGCCACCGTACTCCTTCGGCCAGGAGATCCCGGCCCATCCACCCTCGTGCATCTTTGCCTGCCAGACACGCCGGAAGGCGATCACCTCGTCGAGACCCTCGGGCTCCGGACCGGGATTATTCGCGTCCAGCCAGGTACGGACTTCGTCGCGAAACAATTCCTCCGAGGGCGAGAGAGTCAGGTCCACGCGGAGGAGCATACTCACACTTCGGATCGAGCTGGCCGCCCGGCCAGCGGGCCTGTGCCGGCCCGGCGACTATCCTGCCTGCACGATGGGATTGCTCGAGGATGGGACACGCGGCGCGCGCCGGGTTGGAGAGGTGACCGGGATCAATCGCGCCGTCGAATCGGCCACCGAAGAGGCGATCGTACGAGCGGTCGAGAGTGAGGCGGTCGAGAAGGCCGTGGTACGGGTCGTCAATGGCCCGGCATTCGAAGAGGCGGTCCAGACTGCGCTGACCAGCGAGGCGATTGAACGGACGTTGCGAGAGGCGCTGGACAGCGAGATGATCGATCGGATCTGGGAGCAGCTGCTCGCCAGCGACGAGGTCCAGAAGCTGGTTGAGCGTATTGCCGAGGCCCCGGAGGTTCGGGCGGCAATCACCTCGCAGGGCGCCGGATTGATCGGGGACGTAGCCGACCAGGCGCGCGGTATTGCAAGAAATCTCGACACCTGGGTCGAGCGCTTCCTTCGCCGGATACTGCACCGTAGGCCGCGGATCGAACCCACGGGCAATGCCGGTGCCGTCACGAGGATGCTGGCAGTCGGGATCGACGCCGCGATCGTGAATCTCAGCTTTCTCGCCTTCAGCACGATGCTCTGGGCCGTCGCCAACTGGATCGTTCCCAACTCCACCGGCAGCTCGGCTCCGGCTATCTTGGTCGGCACTACCGCCTGGATGATCGCATCGGGCACCTATCTGTTCGCCTTCTGGGCCCTGGCCGGCCAGACCCCCGGAATGCGATTCATGTCGATCCAGATTCGAGCCGGAGGCACAAATCGCATCGGCCCGCGGCACGCATTTCGCCGAGTTGTCGGATTCGGCCTCTCGGTGGCGACCTTCGGGATCGGGTTTCTCGGCGTCATCTTCAGCAGGCAACGAAGGGCCTGGCCGGACAGGCTCGGAGGGACCGACGTCATCTACGTCAAGCGCGAGATAAGAGCCGCGCCGTGGACCGAGGCCGCCAGAACGGAGGACCAGGCCGCCGCGGCAACCGATCAGGCCGGACCGGCGCAAACCCCCTAGGGCCCGCACCGGCCGACCGAGAGTCGGCTTGAAGCTAGACCCGCTGGATCAGTGTTCCGGTGCCGATGCCGCCACCGCAGCACATGGTGACCAGTCCGGTCTCCTTGTCTGAGCGCTCCATCTCATGAAGCAGCGTCGTGATCAACCGGGCGCCGGTTGAGCCGAGCGGATGCCCGAGCGCGATCGCGCCGCCGTTGACGTTGACCCGATCCATGTCCGGGTTGAGCTCGCGCCGCCATGCGGCAACGACGGATGCGAATGCCTCGTTGATCTCGATCAGATCGATGTCATCCATCGTCATCCCGTTGCGCTCGAGGATCTTCCTCGTTGCCGGGATCGGCCCGGTCAGCATCAGCACCGGGTCGACGCCGACCGCAGTGTGATCGACGATCTTGGCGCGGGGCTTGAGGCCGAGCTCGTTCGCCTTTTCACTTGTCATCAGCAGCACCGCAGCGGCGCCATCCGAAACCTGCGACGAGTTGCCGGCCGTGATCTTGCCGTCCTCCTTGAAGGCCGGCTTGAGCTGTGAGAGCGTCTCGATGTTCGAGTCGGGGCGGATCCCCTGGTCGGTTACATATGTGTCGCCGTTGACCTGGAAGGGAATGATCTCGCGCTCGAAACGTCCCTCTTCGGTGGCCTGTGCAGCACGCTTGTGAGACCGGACCGCAAGCTCGTCGAGCTCGGAGCGGGGAATCTCCCACTGATCGGCGATCATCTCGGCCGAGATGCCCTGGTTGACGAGGTTGAAGCGCTCGATCAGGGGCGGCGAGAATGCGAACCCGTGCTCCTGCATGACGCTCATCCCGTCGGCAAATGAGATGTGGCCCATGCTCTCGACGCCTCCGCCGATCGCGATGTCGTGGATGCCGGAGGCGATCAGCGACGAGGCGAAGTTGACCGCCTGTTGGGATGATCCGCACTGCCGGTCGATCGTCGTCGCCGGGACCTCGATCGGAAGACCTGCCTCGAGCCACGCGTTGCGGCCGATGTTCATGCCCTGCTCACCAAATTGCTGAACACAACCGGCAACGACGTCGCCGACCTCGGATGCGTCGATTCCCGAGCGATCGATCACATCCTTGTAGACCTTCGCGAGCATCGTCGAGGGGTGAACATCCTTGTAGTACCCCTTCTCCTTGTGGCCGCGACCGACCGGAATCCGGACTGCCTCGACGATTACGACCTCGCGGCCGCCGAACTTGCCGTTGTCCATTGCTCAAAACCCTCCGTCTTGCTCTGCATGGGTGAACCGTGCCGGGACCAGACCCGGAGCACCAGACGATACCGGGCCGATTGACTGGTCAGTCAGCCAGTATCCGGAGACGGTCGTCTCCGACGGCGCGCGCCATCCGCAATCCTGAAGCTGATAGGAACCTGAGACATTGACCTCGCCTCACGGTTATACCCACTCGGCAGTCGCGGGGAGCGGTGCGATTGCCTGCGGACTCGCGGCGAGCGCCACGGTTACCGGACAGACGCTGCTGCTTGCCCGAAGTGATGCATCTGCCTGGCGGGCGGAGGAGCGGGCGGTCGCGGCCTGTTCGAAGATCGACGGGGCCGACCCCGGCCGGATCCGCGTCACCACCGATCTCGTTGATGTGGCCGAATGTGACCTGATCGTCGAATCGGTGATCGAAGACCTCGAGATCAAGGTCGCGCTGACCGCGAAGCTCGCGGACGCCGCCCCGGAGGCCGACATCGCGACCACGACGAGTTCGCTGTCTGTCACTGAGATCGGGACTCGCAGCGGCAGCCCCGAACGGCTCTTCGGACTCCACGTCTTCAATCCGGTCTCGCGGATGAAGCTGGTCGAGCTGTGTTTCCCGGTCGGCCTCGACGACGGGGTTCGAGATCGCGCCCTCTCGTGGTGTGCAGGGCTGGGAAAGACCGCGGTCGAGGTCCCCGACCAGGCGGGGTTCGTGGTCAACCGCCTGCTCTTCCCGTATCTGTTCGATTCTGTGCGTCTGCTCGAGCGGACCGGTATGAGCCCTGGCGAGGTCGACTCATGCATGAAGCTCGGTGCCGGGCTGCCGATGGGGCCGCTGGCGCTGCTCGACTACGTCGGACTCGATGTTGCAGAGGCAATCGGGGAGGCGCTGTTTGCCGACTCGGGCGATCTCGCGCATCGCGCCCCGGGCCTGGTGATCGAGATGATCGGCGAGGGCAAGCTGGGGCGCAAGAGCGGCGCGGGATTCTACGAATACGGGTAGGCCCTGAACCACCTCGGTGAAGTCCTCCTTGGTCTGATTGGTCGCGATCGCGGCTCTCAGCGCCGTCGCCCGTCTCGTCAACGTTCCATATCCGATCATTCTCGTCGTCGGCGGCCTGGCCATAGGCCTCCTCCCCGGCGGGCCGGACATCCAGCTGCAACCAGATCTGGTCCTGGTCATCTTCCTGCCGCCGCTGCTCTACGCGGCCGCATTCTTCTCGTCGCTGCATGATCTGAGAGCGCAGATCAAGCCGATCTCGGCGCTGGCGGTTGGGCTGGTGATCGCGACGACCCGTGTTGTCGCCGTCGTCGCACACTTCGCGATCGATGACTGCTCCTGGGGCGCAGCGTTCACGCCCGGCGCAATCGTCGAAGCACGGGGAATCAGCGAGAGGACTGCGGATAGACTCCGGCAGGCATTGGAGGCAAGGCTGCTTCGGTACCAGCCCGACGGCGACAATTCATTTGCATCGCCGATCAATCATCAACGATCGGATTTCGTCAAGACCATGGATGACCTCGTCACCACCCAGCGAAACGCAGTCGTGGCACTCCGGAACGAAGGGGAGATCTCGAACGAGGTGATCTTGCGACTCGAGCGGGAGTTCGACCTCGAAACCTCCAGGCTGCCGACCTGACCGATGGGTGATCTCTCGAAATTTGCATCCTCGAAGAGCTTCGAGATGAGCAGCCTCGACTCGCTGCCGAGTGTCACCCCGCTTCTCGAGCACGGCACGGTCCACGAGTTCGATGAGATCTGCACGGTCCCGATCAGCGACGAGCTGACCGCCGACATGGCGCTATACAGCTACCGGACCCCCGACGACGACGGTCCCGGAGCACCGCACCCCTACACGGTTGTTCTCGCCGAGGTGGCGGAGGTGGCCGGTTTCGCTCCCCGGCTGCTGTGCTACGACCGCAAGAGCGGCACGGCCCGATCAGGAGATACGGCTCGATGAGAGCGATGCCTTCAACAAGAGATTCAAGCTCTACGTCGAGGACGGTGTCGGGAGCAATTGGCTCAGACAGCTGTTCTCACCCGCCTTCATCACCTGGATGAGCGACGGCTCGCCGGCCGGCCTCGGGTTTGAGCTGACCGACGGGGCGCGACGGGTCGGAAGGTCAGCGTTTGCCGCCGAGTACGCGAAGGCCCACAACCTGTCCCCGGAACAGCCCCGGCTGCTGCAGACCAGGAACATGCGACTCGAGCTGCCCGGCATTCCCGAGTCGGCGATGAGCGGCCTGATCGCCCAGAACGTCGAGGGCACCCTGGCCTTCGCGGTCAGCCGGGAAAAACCGCGCACTCCCTTCAATCTGCTGGTCGCCGAGACCGAGCGGGACATCGGAGAGCCAAAGCTCGCCGAGGGCCAGGGACTTTCGCGTCACGGATCAACCGTGGCGATCTGGGCAAGGAGCGCGGGCGAGCAGGCGCGCAGCATCCAGGAGGTCGACGAGTTCAGAAAATGGGCCGCGGGATTGATCGTCTCGGCTGGCCCGGTCGAAAACCAGGAGTTGGTCGGGCTAGTACCCGCTTCGGGCTGCGTCGGCGCCGTTTGCGGCGTCGTCGTCTTCGGGATCCTGACCTTCTCCGCCGGCGCCGGGCTTTGTCGCCGGCGTCTCGGAGATGCGTACCGCCTCGATCCTGTTCTCGCGCACCGCCTCGACCCGGATCGTGTAGCCGTTGGTCCTGACGGTGTCACCGCGCTTGGGCAATCGGCCAAGCTCGCCGAAGACGAAGCCGCCAACCGAGTTGTAGGCGTCGGTATCGACGGGCAGTTCGATCCCGGCATCCTCGAGGTCCCCAAGAGGCACATGACCGCGGACGAACCACTCGTGTTCATTGAGGCTCCGGATCGTCCCGGCCCTCGGATCGGTCTCGTCCTCGATCTCACCGACGACCTCTTCGAGAATGTCCTCGACGGTGACGATGCCAACGGTACGCCCGTACTCGTCGACCACGACCGAAAGAGAGGTTCGCTGCATCTGCAAATCCTTCAGCAGGTCATCGAGGGGTCGCGTCTCCGGAATGATCAACGCTTCACGGATAACCGAATCAAGCAGGGCATCGGGGCCGTCGTTCATGTAGAGGCGGGCGAGGCTGTTGTTGTGGACGATGCCCTTGACCCGATCCTGGTTTCCGTCATCGACCGCGACAAGCCGGGTGTGGCCGGAACTGACGCAGCGCCGCAGCGCCGCCTCGACGGTCTCGGAGCTGTCGATCGTCACCACTGCGGGTATCGGTGTCATCACCTCACGAGCCTCCTGCTCGTGGAGGTGAAAGACGCCCCCGAGCATCCCGGCCTCATTGCGGTCGAGTCGACCCCTCGCCGCTCCGCGGCTGATCAGCAGCCGCAGTTCCTCCGGCGATGTCTCGCCCGGCTCCTCGTCCGGCGGGACCCGGAAGACAACCCTGACCAGGAATTTCGCCGGGCCGTTGGTAACGACGATCAGCGGGTGCAGGGCCCTGCGCAGAAACGCCATCGGACGGGCTACCCGGACCAGGGTCCGCTCGGCGCGTACGATCGCGTACATCTTCGGCGCCTGCTCGCCGACGATCACGTGAAGGAAGGTGACCGCGGTGAAGGCGAGGGCGATCGAGATCACCACCGAGAGGCCGTGGCTGATCACGTTGCCGAAAAGGGGCTCGAGCAGCTTTGCAATCGCGGGCTCGCCAAGGAAGCCGATGCCGAGCGAAGCGAGCGTGATCCCAACCTGGGATGTCGCGACATACTCGTCAACGCGCTCCATCTGCTTGAGGGCGATGTTGGCGCTGTGATTGCCGCCCTTGGCCAGTTCCTCCACGCGCGAGCGACGCGCCCGGACGATTGCGAACTCCGCCGCGACGAAGAAGCCGTTGATCAGGACCAGAACGAACAGCGCAACGAGAAGGACAACGCTCACCTGGGCGCTTCCTTACTCAGCCGCTGAGGGCTCATATCGGTCCCCGTACTTCGAGGGCGGTCGTCTTGGTCCATCTGAGACAAGGAGACAATACTTATTTCGCGCGCCGGAACCGCCGGTCAGAGTCGATCGATTCGCTCGGCGAGATCAAAGTCGGCTGCGGTCAGGCCGCCCTCCGAGTGGGTGCTGATCGTGACGGTGACCTGGTTCCACGAGATCTCGATATCCGGGTGATGTCCGAGCTCCTCGGCGGGTTCAAGCAGCTTGTCGACGAACTCGACCGACGCGACGAAGTCGGCATTCTCGAACGTCTTGACGATCGCGGTGCCCTCGTGTCTCCAGCCCTCGAGGTTCTCGAGCTTCTCCTCGAGCTCAGATTCATCGATCAATGTCATGCCTTGGCCTCCGGATTGCGGTTCGCGAGCCCGTTTGCATCTGCGAGATGAATGCTACCGCCGCCCCGGGTATCGACGATGCCGCTACGCGACGTAGATCGAGAGTGCGAGGGAACCGATCGCAATCGCCCAGATCAGGACCATCTCGATCACGAGGTGATTGTGCCCGAGGCGTCCCCGCTCGCCGAGGATCACGATCAGCGCGGCAATCGCACCACCGGCCGCGCCAAACAGGTGCGCACCGATCGCGATATTGGGAACCGCAAAGGTGAAGAGAAGATTGGCGACGATCAGGAAGCCGAGCTGTGAGGCGATCTGCTCCAGCCGACGGCCCTTTGCGATCACGAATGCCGCCGCAAAGAGCCCGAAGACCGCGCCTGAGGCGCCGATCGAGAGCGCGTTGGGTTCAAGCACCATCACCCCCAGGGATCCGGCCAGCATCGAGGCGATGTAGATCGAGACGAAGCGCATTCGCCCGATCGCGGGCTCGAGCAGATTGCCGGTGATGTAGAGCGCGAACATGTTGAAGGCGAGATGCATGATGCCGGCGTGAAGGAAGGTGCTGGTGATCAGCCGGTACCACTCGCCTGCCGCGACGGATGGACCGAAGAGGCCGTAGTCGTAGATCATCGGGCCGCTGGCGTTGCTGAGACCGCCGCCGCCGGTGACGATCTGGAAGAGGTAGCCAAGGATGCTGATCCCCATCAGCACATAGGTTGCGATCGGCACCTCTCCGGAGCCGGTCCCTGCTCCGACCACCACGCGGGTCTTCTCGGCCGAGCATTCCGGGCAGCGCATTCCGACCGGCGTCGGGGTCATGCAATCGGGGCAGATCGGCCGCCCGCAGTTTGAGCAGGAGACGCCGGTCTCCCGGTCTGGATGTCGGTAACAGGTCTGGGCCACGGTGAGTGAAGAGCCTAGTGGTCGGCTCGCGCGGGCCGCGGCCTGTCAGGATCCACTGTCGATGACTCATCGACCGGGACCCGCAACGCTCTACGCCTCCGTCGTCGGAGCGCTCCTGACCATGATCGGCCTGGTCGGTTTTCTCCATGGCTCGAACTTCGCAACCGGGGACTCGTTGCGCTCCGAGTCGATGCTCGGGATATTTGCGACCAACGGCTGGTGGAACCTGGCCAGCCTGGCACTGGGAATGACCGGCCTGCTGCTCGCGCCCCGCGGTGGACGCGCCTACTCCCTGCTTGCCGGGGCCCTGCTGATCGCATGGGGAGTCGCCGGATTCGCCGAACTCGGTGGCTCCGCGAACATCCCCGGCATCCTTCAGATCGTGCCCACGAACTCCGCGGACGACATCTTCCACCTTGTATTCGGCCTGCTCGGCCTGATCGCCGCCGCCGCGACACCGCGCCCACTCCCCGGCCGCCGCGCCCGGCCGGTTCCGCAGCGCACCCGTTCCCAGCCGATCAACTGAGAGGGCCGCCCGCCGGGGCAAGGCGGCGACGTGCTTCGCAAGTCGCCTGACACGCTTTGGGCGCTTGTTCCCGGAATCGGCCAGGGAGAAGCGTGCCAAAGCGCCCCAACGACGCTTCCCCCTGGACCGGGGCGACAAAACTACCTATGTGGTCGTTTTGTCGCCCCGGTCTCGGTGGGCTCGACAGGTCGGCCGCGAACTGGGGCGCGATCTCCGCAGGCAGTACATCTAGGGCCTTCGGCGAAGGTCGCCGGCGAAGCGCTTCAGGCTGCCTGTGCCGCGACGACCTCGTCGGCGCGCCTCGATCAGGACCAGCGCGCCGGTGGCGATGCCGCCCGCGGTGACCGCGACGACGGGGCGGACCCAGTTGCGGGGATCCCGCAGGGACGCCATCTCGCTCTCGCTGAGTTCGTCCGCCCAGTCCGAAAGCTCGTCGGCAGCCGCCTGGGTGACGGCTTCGAATGTGTCGCTGAGCCTGTCGGAGAGGCGCTCGGGAGGCTCGATCGGGCGAAGCGCGTCCGAGAGCAACTGCTCGACCTCGGTGAGGGGCTCACTGGTCATCGCTCATCTCCTCCTCGAGCTGCTTGATCGCCCGATGGATCAGGACCTTCGTTGCTCCGTCTGTGCGACCGAGCGCACGGGCGATCTCGCGGTTGTCCATTCCCAGCGCAAAGCGCATGATCAGCGCATCCCGGCGATCGGTCGGCAGGTGCTCCAGATTCTCCATCACGTTGCGAAGCTGTTCGCGGCCCTCGGCGATCGCCTCGGTTCCGTGGCGTGTCTTGATCGGGTCGGCATTGTCGAGGGGTGTCTGCGGCCGCCGGGCGCGATCCCGGTGATAGTTGGATGCGAGGTTGTGGGCGATTCTGATCAGCCACGGCCGGAGGGGACGGCCATTGGACTCGCGACGGGCACGATCGAAGTGCCGGTATGCCTGTAGAAATGCCTGCTCGGTGAGATCTTCCGCGTCGTGATGGTTGCCGACCCGGTAGTAGGAGTACGAGTAGACGTCGCGCAGATGTGCGCGGTAGAGGTCCTCGAAGGCGCGATCGAGTTCGGCCTTCGCCGCCGGTCCAAGCTTCTCCTCGAGGTTTTGATCCGCCACCCGGCAAGCGTACCCTCCAGCCCCCTACGCAGCTCGCCTGGATCGCTCGACCCTGCGCAACCCGGCCACCCAGGCTTCCGCGCCTATCTCACCGCGGATCAACTCCGCAAGCCCCGCGAGTCCCCGGGCCTTGATTCCCGCCCGGGCGACGGTCTCGGCGATCAGCGGAACCGAGTCGAGACCCTCTGACGCCTGTCCGATCCTGCCCGGGATCTCGCCCGCCGGGACACCCTCGCCGAGCAGCCTCCCGGCGCGGCGATTGCGACTGCCCGGTGCAAGGACTGTCGCGGTCAGGTCTCCGACACCGGCAAGGCCGTTGAAGGTCTCGGCGTCTCCTCCACGCAGCACCGCGTACTCGACACACTCGCGCCATATCTCCGCCGCCGCTATCCCTGCCGCGTTGAGACCGTGGGGTTCGGCGGCCGCAGCAGCCAGAGCGGCAGCGTTCTTTGCGACTCCGGCCATCTCGACCCCGATCACGTCGGTAGATCTCTCGCAGGCGAGGCCGGCGCGGTCGAAGACCTGACCAAGCTGGCTTCGCAGATCCGCATCAGAGGTTCCGAGGACAAGCGCTGCAGATCCGGAGACCGCCTCTCTCGCATGCGCCGGGCCACCGAGGCAGGCGATGGCCCGGGCCCTTACCCGCTCGCCCACGTACTCCGAGGGCAACTCGCCCTGGGGATGCACAAGACCCTTGCTGAGCATCAGAAGTGCGGTGCGCTCTCCAACCTGATCCGCGATCGAGCCGACGGCCTGCGGAAGTGACTTCGACGGGACCGCCAGACAGACGAGGTCGAGTCCCGCGATCTCGATCTCGGACGCGGTCTTCACCTCAACCGATGCAGGGAGATTGACGCCGTGCAGGTAGCGCTCGTTGTCGCGCTCGGCAACCATCTCACGGGCCTGCTCGGCGGTCCTCGTCCCAAGCTGCACCTCGAGTCCGCCGCGGGCAAGCATCACCGCCATCGCGGTCCCCCAGCTTCCGGCGCCGATCACCGCGGCGCGGCGCATCGGTGGCAGACCGCCGATCGCCTCCCACTGAAGTTCGATGTTCGGCCAGATCCGCCCGGTCACCGTGGCGGCCAGCGCGGGCGAGGGATTCTCGGCCTGCGGAAAGGTCATCGCAGGGCCCATCCTCACCTGGACCTTGCGGGGACGGATCCTCCATCCGCGGCGGACCTTCTCGGACCCGAGTACAGCCGTCGGGACCACGGAGGCTCCGGTCTGCAGCGCCAGTCTGCCGACTCCCCGCTTCGGGTTCGACAGCGAGCCGGTCCGGATTCTCGTGCCCTCGGGAAAGATGCAGATCGTGCCGCCCCGATCGACGACCGTTCGGGCGGTGTTCATCGCCTCCTCGTCGGACTCGCCTCGCCGGATCGGAAAGGCTCCGAGGCGGCTGAGCAGCCAGCCCTGCCAGCGTTTCTCGAACAGCTCCATCTTCGCGACGTAGTTCATCGGTCGCCGCCATGGGAGCGCCGCGCCGATCACAAATGGGTCGAGGAAGCTCCGGTGGTTTGCGGCGACGATCATCCCGCCCTTGATGTCGGAGAACCTGCGTCCCTGCCTGGAGAGGCGGAAATAGATCAGAAAGGTCGGCAGCAGAAACAGCCTGGCCAGGTTGTAGAGCGGCCAGCTGACCCCGTGGCGGCGGGTGTATTCGTGGTAGCGGTGGAGATCCTGCTCGTTCACAAGGTTGGCTACACGGATACCACGGCGGTGTTACAGCGTGGGTTTGCGTTGTCAGCCACGCAGCTCTGATCCGTCAGGCCAACCGGTTCAGCCACCAAGTGCTCCGGGGGCCGATCCGGGCCTCGATTGCCTACCAGGCTGCCTCGACCAGCTCCCGGATCTGGCTCCGGCCGGGTGGTTGGGGCGCGAACCGGAGCTCGGGCCGGGCCTCGATCTCGTCGAGCGCCTGCTCGAGGCGAGACCTGTCAGCGCCCGCAGCACCGAGCCCCGGGGGACGGCCGAGCGCACTGATCCGCGCGGCAACTTCGTCAGGCTCCGAGCCGATCGCCTGGGCAAACAGGGCGATCTCGAGTGGCGCACGATCGCGCATCATCGCCATCGCGCCGGGCAGGATCGAGGAGTTGGTCTCGGCATGCGAGCTTCCGCAGGTCCCGACCAGGGTCTGACAGACGACATGATGAATCGCGAAGCGCCCGGAATCGATCGCGTAGCCGCAGAAGATCGCGCCCAGCGCCAGCCCGCCGCCACGCGTCGCCTGATCCGGTTCCAGGGCTTCGGCAATCAGCCGCGAGCCGCTCAGCGCGGTGATTCTGGAAATCGGGTTGGCAAACGGCGTGTAGAGCGAGTCGGCGCCGTGGGCGAGGGCATTCATCGCGCTTGCCCGGAGATCAGCCTCCGGTTGGCTGGTCATCAGGTCGGGGTCGGCGATCACCAACTCCGGCCTGACAGGACCACTGGCCCGATGCTCGGCGCCAGAAGGGAAACGATGAAGATCCGTCATCTCCGCGCCTGAGAGCGTCGTCGGGATCGCGACCACGGCGGCACCGCTTATCGAGGCGATCGCCTTCGCGGTATCGATGACCCTTCCGCCGCCGAATGCGACCAGGGTCTCTGTCGCGGCGCCCAGTCCATCCAGGAGCCCGGATGCGATATCCGCGACAGAGCCGGTCTCCACCTGATGCGTCTTCGAGGCATGCCCGTCAAGGCCCGGTGCATCCGCAAGGGCGCGCGCCGTCGAGAGCAGCTCGTACTCGACGACATCGTGGTCTTCGAGAAGCCCCGGCAGGTCAAATGCCGCCCCCGAGCGCATCACGACGGTCCGGGCGCCGTCGCGCCAGCTGAAATCCGTGCCCGGATTCCAATCCGGTCCCGTTGAGATCCGGCCGGAGGTCACTCTTCCCAGGATAACCGTGGATTGACGATCGGCCGCAGGTTCGGCTCAACCTGGGATCGGAGATGCTCGAAGTCCGGTGGAAGCGAGAGTTTCTCCCCGAGGGACTCGAGCGGCTCATCGACGGTGAAGCCCGGGCCGAGGGTCGAGATCTCAAAAAGCACACCTGAGGGCTCCCGGAAGTAGACCGCCGCGAAGTAGAAGCGATCAATGATCGGGGTCGGCTGCGCAGATGATGCGGCTGCCCTCTCGCGCCAGGCATCGATCTCATCGAGCCTGGATGCCCAGGCAACGTGATGAACAGATCCGGCGCCCTGGACCCCGCGCTGCTCCGGTGGCTTGTCGTAGGCAATCCAGCCGCCGCGGCCTTCGCCACGCGCCTCCCAGCGTCCGGCGTCCTCCTGGCGCTCAAACTCGAGGCTCTCGAGGATCCTCTCGCTGGCATCGGGAACAGCCGAGTAGGCACGAACGCCCTCAAAGCCCTGGAGCGCGAACTTTTCGGGAATCTCCGGATGCCGGGCGGTGAGTGGTGGGTCGTCGGTATCCGAGACGCGCAGTTCATGATCGAGGCCCTCGGGATCGGTGAAGACCAGGCCACCCTCATCCGCACGGGTATCGAGCCCCAGTTCCCCGAGCCGCGTGGCCCAGAACTCGATCGCCTCGATCGATCCGACCCGCCAGACGATCCGGTGGACCATGCCCGCTCCGGCGCGACCGGGGCTTGCGCCGGGGTACTCGAAGAAGGTCAGATCGGAACCCGGGCTGCCGCCCTCGTCGGCAAAGAAGAGATGGTAGACGGTGGGCGCATCCTGATTGACGGTCTTCTTGACCAGGCGAAGTCCCATCGTCCCGACATAGAAGTCGACGTTTCGCTGGCCGTTCTCGGTAATAGCGCTTATGTGGTGGATGCCTTCGAGCTTCACTTGTCCCTCCCAGCCTGACCGGTTGACATACTTGACTGCTCAAGTATTACAGTCTGAAGGGCAGATGCCCACCCCCACCAACTACTCTTCCGGTCCCGCCGGAGTAGCTCAGCTGGCCAGAGCAGCCGCCTTGTAAGCGGCAGGTCAGGGGTTCGAATCCCCTCTCCGGCTTGAGGCGGCCGCCGCCGGGTTGCGGCGATCGGCGCCGGAATTGAGAACGGCGCCCCTCCCGCCCGTCGATGCGGGAGGAGGAGCGCCGTGAAACTCGCCCTGCAGAGGGGTTTTTTGCCTACAGCGGAACCTCTCGAGAGGTCAAATGCGTCCCGACCTTGCGCTTCACACGCTGCAGCGCGTTGTCAACGGTCTTGGTGTCGCACTCGAGCTTCTCGGCGACGACCTCGTAGGAGTGGCCGTCGAGATAGAGAGACAAAACACGACTCTCGAGGTCGGAGAGCACGCTCGAAAGGCAGGAGACGAGACTCTCCAGCTCCTCGGAGGCGATCACCTGATTGACCGGATCGAAAACGGTCGGGCCCGGAAGGACCTCATCGAGGGTCGTATCCGAATCCCCCGAGGCCGCCGGCGACTGACTGAACGAGACGTATTGGTTCAGCGGCGTGTGCTTGTTGCGCGTTGCGGTCTTGACCGCGGTGATGATCTGCCTCGTGATGCAGAGCTCGGCAAAGTTGCGAAAGCTCGACTCTCGGTCGGTGCGGTAATCACGGATCGCCTTGTAGAGGCCGACGAGGCCCTCCTGGATCAGGTCATCCGACTCGCCGCCGAGCAGGAAGTACGACGATGCCTTGAGACGGACGAACCCCTTGTACCGTCGGATCAGCATTTCCTCGGCGTCGATCTTTCCTGCCTTGGCAAGGGCGACCAGATAGTGATCATCAAGCTCTACATGAGGGTTAGTGTTGGACCTCATGTGGGTGGTGGAAACGGGCAGACTCGGGGACTGAATATGGCTTGCAGTGCGTAGGGCCACTGACTCTTCCTCCTCTGGAAAAAGGTCTGTGGCGCCGCTTACCTCCCCTAGGGGGCGCCCTCTCCTAAGTAAAATCGACCTGACCTCAGACTAAAGCTGAGGTTAAGCCTTATGTTGCGATCACCATACATCTCTTCGGTGTTCTGTCAACCCCACATTCCTTTTGGTGCAATCAGGGTTGCATGGTTGCCAGGGGCGATCGCACCCTGCCGAGGGTCGATGGGAGCGACCCCGGCGGGCTCAGGAGCGCTGGCGAACCGCCTCGAAGAGCAGCACCGAGGCCGCTGCCGAGACGTTCAGAGATTCAACTCGGCCACGGCGCGGAATCGAGAGCAGACCGTCGCAATTCGAGGCCACACGCGGACGAAGACCCTTTTCCTCCGCCCCCATGACAAGGACCAGCGGGCCGGTCAGATCGACTTCGGTGTGGGCGCTCGGCGCGTCGGCGTCCGCACCCCAGATCCAGAAGCCGGCCCGCCTGGCATCCCCCAGCCAGTCCGAGATATTTCGGACCCGCGCTATCGACAGGTGCTCCACGGCACCCGCCGACGCTTTACATACCGCCGCGGTGACCGAGGCGGCGCGGCGATCCGGGATCACGACACCGCTGACACCGGCAACCTCCGCAGAGCGGCAGATCGCGCCGAGATTCCTTGGGTCCTGGATCTGATCGAGGACGACGACGATTCCGTGCTTCTCGCGGAGCAGGGCATTTGGATCCGCATATGGGTACGGATCCACCTCGGCAACCACGCCCTGGTGGTCAGAAGACCCGGCGCGGTGCTCCAGCTCAACGTCATTGACCTCGGGTGACCTCCATACCCGGTGGACCCTGCGGCGGCCGCGCTCCGCCTCCTCGACAGGGTGGCGACCGTAGATCACCGCGGTGTCGGTCGATTCGTTCAAGGCCCTCCCGGCTTCAGCGTCGCACCATCGGCGGAGTCCCGTACCTCCCAGCCCAGTTCTCCCAGGCGTTCACGGATCTCATCCGCGCGGGCGAAATCACGCGCCTCGCGAGCCGCCTGGCGCTCATCGAGCAGGGACAGGGCCTCCGCATCCGGGCCGCTTATGTCGTCGGCCTCCGCAAGCGAACCGAGACCGAGCATCCCGAGCATCCGCCCGACCACGGGGCCGGCACCTTCTGACTCGCCACGGTTTGCCGCTGCCATGAGGTCGGAAACGACAGCCAGCGCCGCAGGGGTGTTGAAGTCCTCGGCCAGCGCATCGCGGAAGGCCTCCTCCGCCGCGCCGGATACCTCGTCGGGCTCGGCGTCCGACGGTTGCCCGCGTAGAAAGTTGCGATACCTGGCCAATCGCGCCGAAGAGGCCTCGAGCACCTCCTCGCTGAAGGCGAGAGGCTGGCGGTAGTGGCCGGAGATCAGGTAGGCGACGACGGTCTCGGGTCCGAAGCGATCAAGAGCCTCGGAGAGCTGGAAGATGTTGCCGTCGGACTTCGACATCTTCGCCGAGTCGGTCTCGATCATCCCGTTGTGCATCCAGATCCTGGCCAACGGGGTGCCCCGCGCCGCCTCGGACTGGGCTATCTCGTTCTCGTGATGCGGAAAGACGAGGTCGGATCCACCGCCATGGATCGCGAACGACTCGCCAAGCTCGGCCTCGGCCATCGCCGAGCACTCGATGTGCCAACCGGGTCGTCCCCTCCCCCACGGGGAGTCCCAACTCGTGTCCTCACCTTCCTTGTGCCCCTTCCAGAGCGCAAAGTCGAGCGGTTCCTCCTTGAGCTGATCGGATCCGGACTCCTCACCCTGATCCATGTCCTCGGTCTGGCGGTTCGAGAGCTTTCCGTAGTCCGGGAAGCTGCGAACGCGAAAATAGACATCGCCACCGGACTCGTAGGCATGACCTCCCGCGATCAGGTCGGCGATCAGACCGACGATCCCGGGCATCGTCGCGGTCGCCAGCGGCTCGGCATCCGGCCGCCCGATCCCAAGTCTGTCGGTGTCGGCGATGTACGCATCCGTCATCTCGGTGGCCAGCTGCGCGGAGCTGATGCCGGCGGCCTTTGCCGCCGTGTAGATCTTGTCGTTGATGTCGGTGACGTTGATCACCAGGCGGGTCCGATAGCCCTCGTCACGGAGAAATCCCGAGAGCAGCGAGAAGATCACGAAGGGCCGCGCGTTTCCGATGTGGATCCGGCTGTAGACCGTGGGGCCGCATGCGTAGATGCCGACCTCACGATCCTGGTCAACAAGCTTGCGCTCGCCGCTCAGCGAGTCCCTGATGGTCACTTCTCTCATGCTCTGACCGAGGCTAGAAGGTGCGGTACGTGGGGCGCTTGCGATGCGGCTCGCGGGACAAGCCGCCGGCCGATCCCGTTCCCGGCCCGGGGGCCGGAGTCCCCTTGGCCGGTTTCTCGGTCTGCGCCCAGGTCGGGGCATCCTCGGCTGCCGCGGTGGTGGCCTCGCGGCGGGCCCGCTCGGATGCCGAGCGGATCTCGTCCTCGGCTGCCCTTCTGGCAAACTCGGCACGCTTCTCGGCATCGCGCCGGATCCGGTCGGACTCGTCACGAAGCTTGTCCTCGGCGCGCAGTCGCGCTGCCTCCTCGGCCTCCGTGCCGACCCTCTCGATCAGATCCTGGACCCGCTCCTCGGATTCACGCCTCACGTCCTCGGTTCCCTGCATCACACGACGCTCGATGTCGGCCTCGATCTTCTCAACGGTCGCCGTGGCGGCCTTCTCGGAGGCCTCCGCACGCGCGTTGGCGTCTGCGGCCTGCTGACGGACCTCCTCGATCTGCCCGGTCAGATCGGCAAGGGCATCCTCGCGCGCCTTGAGGATCCGGCGCTTCGCCTCCTCGATCAGACGCTGGCGCTCCTGGTCGATCCGCTGCTCGGACTCGGTCCGCGCCGCAAGGACCTGCTTCTCAGTCTGGGATCGCGCCGCCTCGAGGTTCTCCTTCAGCGCATCGGCATCCCGCCGCGAGCTCTCCTCGAGCTTCTTCAGCTTTGCCTCGGCATCCTTTGAGGTCGCCTCCGCGGCCTCGGCGCGCGTTGTCGCCTCGTCGGCAGCCGTCCGAAGTTCGTCCTCGGCCTTCTGGGCTGCCGCGAGGCGGGTCCTCGCCTCGTCGCCAAGATTCTTGATCGTGACCATGGCCTTCGCCTTGACCTCTTCGCGGGCCTCGGCGCTCTTGACCTCATAGGTCTCTCGCTCATCCTTCAGCTTCTGCTCGAC
>JBBQZL010000032.1:0-18105 GCA_038207745.1 Solirubrobacterales bacterium | reverse complement strand
CTCCGCCCGGTGATGCCCCACAACCACCCACCGACGGGGGAATTCGGCCTCGGCACCTGCATTCGCTGATCGTGTCAAGGGGCTGCAACCTGTTTTGCAGGGGATCGATGAGCGCCCGCGCGATCGCCGGGACGGGCATCTGAAATCGCTCTGGCGTGCGGAAAATCGATGAGTGCCGGATTCCTGCTGATCCGCCGCAACAGGTGCAAGGCAACGATTGATCACCGTTGTGTTGCCTTGTGGGGGATTTTGGGGTAACGTGGGTATCGAGTTGAAGCCAAGGACCGGGGTGGTGAGGTTCCTCCCACTTCTTCACCCCGGTCCTAACTCTTTCCCCCACTGAAACCAGAAAGGACTCCAGCGTGGCGTTTCGGGGTCTTTACGAACACAGTCTCGACTCGAAGGACCGGCTCACGATTCCGGCGCGGTTCCGGTCGGCACTCGCCGATGGGGTGGTTCTCTCCAAGAGCTTCGATGCCTGCGTCTGGGTGCAGACTGCCGAATCCTTTGAAGCGCTTGCCGATCGCTTTCTCTCCCCGCACAGCCCCTTCGGAATGGACGCGCGCAAGCTGCGCCGCCGCTTCCACGGTGGATCATCCGATGAGACGCTCGACTCCGCCGGCCGCATCCGCATCCCCAAGAACCTGATCGAGCATGCCGGGCTCGACGGAGCCTGCGTGATCGTCGGCACCGGCGAGTACCTGGAGATCTGGAATGCCGAAGCGTGGGCCAAGCAGGAGGAGGACCTCGATGAAGAAGCTTCTGAGATCGCCGAAGGCCTTGCGGCGGGTTCCGAGTGAGCAGGTCATATCCGATGACTCCGACCGCCATCCTTGCCTACATGCCCACTGAGCACGTACCCGTGATGGGACCCGAGATGGTCGCCCTCCTGGCGCCGTCCCCAGGGGAGATCGCCGTCGATTGCACCTTCGGCGGCGGCGGCCATGCCCGGATGATCGCCGATCGGATCGGCCCGACGGGCACGCTCATATGCCTGGACCGCGATCCGGTCGCCGAGGGGCGTTATCAGGCCTTCGCCGCCGAGCGGCGCTGTCAGACCAGATTCGTACGTGGAAACTTTGCCGAGGGTCTGCAAACCCTGGCCGGCGAGGGAGTCGTTGCCGACATGGTCTACATGGACCTTGGGATGTCCTCGCTACAACTTGATGCGTGGGAGCGTGGCTTCTCCTACTCATATGACGCACCCCTGGATATGCGGATGGACCCGGAGCAGCAGCTGACCGCAGCCGAGGTGGCAAATGGATGGCCCCAGTCGCGGATAGCGAAGATCCTCAGGCAATACGGGGAGGAGCGGTACTCAGGCCCGATTGCCCGCGAGATCGTCGCCCGGCGGCCCATCCAAACGACCTCAGAGCTCGTCGACGCGATCAAGGCCGGGATTCCGGCTTCGGCCGGTTTCGGCGGCGGTCACCCCGCAAAACGCACCTTTCAGGCGATCCGGATCGCGGTCAACGGTGAGATCGAGGCGATCGAATCCGGGATCCCGCGGGCGTGGAACCTGCTCCGCCCCGGCGGGCGATTCGCCTCGATCGCATTCCACTCGCTCGAGGACCGGCCGGTGAAGCGATTTCTCTCCAATCTCGCCGATGGATGCGTCTGCCCGCCGGAGTTTCCGGTCTGCGTCTGCGGATTCGAGCCCGGTGCCCAGCTACTCACCCGCGGCGCCGTCGCGGCAGGTCCGGGCGAGGCCGCGGAGAACCCAAGGGCACGCTCGGCGCGACTCCGCGCCGCGGTGAAGCTCCGTACCGACCCGAGAGCAGAAGGAGGCAACTGATGCCTGCAGCCGCGCCAGCCAGGCAGAGTGCGCCGGCCACGAAGCCAAGGGTACCGAGCCGCCGCCGCCCATCGCCTGCCCGCCGACCCCAGCCTGGAACTCGAACGAGGCCGCAGGCTCCCGGTCGCTCCGGACGCAGCTCATCGGGTCGATCTGCCGCCCAGACGGTCGGTCGCACCGCCGGCGCGGTCCGCCACCTTCCTGACTCCGGCCTCGTCAAGGGATTGACCCGCGGACGAGTCTGGATCCCGGTGATCGGCATCCTCCTGGCGGGAATCGTCGCTGTCAACATCTGGACGCTGAGCATGTCTGCCGCGAGCGGCAAGGCGGCCCAGTCAACCGCCGAGCTGGGGCGCGAAAACTCCGTGATGCGAACCCAGCTCGCCGAGCGCCTCTCGAACACCCGCGTCCAGGCGGAGGCAGCGAGCCTCGGCATGGTCGCACCGGGAGCCGAGGACTTCAACTACCGCGAGGCCGATGCCGCGGCGATAGCCGAGGCGGCCCGCCGCCTCTCTGCCGCCACGGTCACCGATCCCGCGGTTGCCGGCACGATCACAGACCCGACAAGCACCGTGACCGTGTCTGGGTAGATGTCCACGGGGAGGCGGCAGAGCGGTGGCACATCCCGGCTGGTAGAGCGCCGGATCGGATTGATCTTCGCGGCATTCTTCTTCCTGATGGTGGTGGCGGCTGCAAGGGCCTTCTGGCTCCAGGGCGTCGAGGGGTCATCGCTGGCATCGCAGGCGACAACACAGCAGACAAACGTGATCGACGTCCCCGGCCTTCGCGGCGCGATCTACGACAGGCGCGGCAAGGAGCTGGCCGTCTCAGAGGATGCCGCGAGCATCTTCGCGACCCCGTATCAGGTCGAGGATCCGGCTCGGACGGCTGACAAGCTGGGCGGGCTGCTTGACCAGGATCCGAAGACGGTGTTAAAGGCACTGACCGCCGAGGGCGGATTCTCCTACATCGCACGCAAGGTCGATCTTGGTACCGCAAAGCGCATTGCGGAGCTGAATCTTCCCGGAATCGGTCAGGCACCGGATACCCGGCGCGTCTATCCCCAGGGCGAACTTGCGACCCAGGTCGTGGGCGCGGTCGGTACCGATGGCCAGGGTTTGACCGGCCTCGAGCAGGGAGAGGACCGCATTCTCCACGGCACCGACGGCCAGCGCCGGCTCGTCCACGATGCACTCGGCGAGCCTCTGAGTCTGGAGACCCTGCGTCCGACCTCCAATGGACACGATGTCCAGCTGACAATCGATGCCGCAATCCAGGCGAAGGCCGAACAGGTGCTTGCCGAGGTCGGTGCCAACTTCCAGCCCAAGAACGCGACCGCGATCGTGATGGACCCGCGCAACTCCGACATCCTGGCGATGGCAAACTGGCCGCCGTTGGATCTCGGAGACCTCGCCCACGCGGATCCCAGCACGCTCGGCAACCTCGGCACCGGATTCACCTATGAGCCCGGCTCGACCTTCAAGGCATTCACGGTTGCCGCCGCGATGCAGGAGAAGGAGGTGACGCCGACCACGACGTTCACGCTGGCTCCGACGATCCAGGTTGCCGACCGGACGATCGAGGAGTCCCACGCAAGGGGGACGGCAACCCTGAGCGTCGCCGACATCCTCGCCCAATCATCCAACGTCGGCGCGGTCACGATCGGCCTCGGGCTCGGCAAGGATCGCTTCAGCAGGTGGGTCTCACGATTTGGATTCGGCAAACCGACCGGAGTCCAGTTCCCCGGCGAGGAGCAGGGCCTCGTCCCGGCCCTCGCCGACTACTCGGACTCGACGATCGGCAACCTGCCACTCGGCCAGGGCCTCTCGGTCACACCGATCCAGATGGTGGCCGCCTATGCCGCGATCGCCAACGGTGGGGTGCTCAGACAGCCCCGTCTGGTCAAGGAGATCAACGGCCGGAAGGTGGATGAACCGAAGGGTCACCGCGTGATCAGCCCGCAGGTTTCCGCGGATGTCCGTCAGATGCTGGAGGGGGTCCTTGCTCCCGGCGGAACGGCATCCGAGGTCAGCGTGCCGGGCTACGTCCTGGCGGGCAAGACGGGCACGGCCCAGGTTGCCGAGAACGGCGGCTACTCGACGACCAGGTTCGTCGGCTCGTTCATGGGTTTTGCACCTGCGTCCGACCCGCGGCTTCTTGTCGCGGTGATCGTCGATGAGCCGGCCGGCGGCGACTACTACGGCAGCGAGGTTGCAGCCCCCGCATTTGGCGAGATCGCCTCGATGGCGTTGCCATACCTCGGTGTCGCTCCAGGCTAGTCGGGGACGCCGCAAATACAATCGCCGGCAATGACGCTTGAGGAGATCCTGGCGGGCACCGACCTCGCCGAGACCAGCGGAGGTCTCGACCTGGAGATCGGCAGCCTGGCATACGACGCCCGCGCCGTCGCCCCGGGCGCGCTCTTCTTCTGCGTGCCCGGCCTCAAGGCCGACGGACATCGATTTGCACCCGCGGCAATCGAGGCGGGTGCCGCTGCGCTGGTCGTCGAGCGTGCACTCGGCCTCGGCGTTCCGGAGGTCCGCGTCAAGAGCGTCCGGGCCGCGATGGCGACGATCGCCTCGGAGTATTTCGGCGATCCGACCGCCGAGCTGCAAGTCGCCGGGATCACCGGTACCAACGGCAAGACGACGACGGCATTTCTGCTCGGGGAGATCCTCGATTCCTGTCTGGGTCCATGCGGATTGATCGGAACGGTGAAGCAGGTTGTCGGCGGCGTCGAGGAGGAGGTGGTCAGGACCACCCCCGAGGCGATCGAGCTGCAGGGCACCTTCCGCAGGATGCTCGAGGCAGGTGACCGCTCATGCGTGATGGAGGTCTCGTCCCATGCGCTCGATCTCCACCGATGCGACGCGATCCACTTTCGGGTTGCCCTGTTCACCAATCTGACCCAGGACCATCTCGATTACCACCAGGACATGGAGGACTACTTTCGTGCCAAACGCCTGCTGTTCGAGATGGAGACGGGCCCCCGGATCGTCAACATCGATGACCCATATGGACGCCGGCTTGCGGAGGATTTCGAGTGCGTCAGCTTCTCGGCCGAAGGGGCGCCAGACGCCGACTATCGCGCTCTTGACGTCGAATTCGACGCGTCCGGGGCGCGCTTTGTCCTCGATGCGCCGACGGGCCGTTTTGATCTGACCACCGGAATGCCCGGCCACTTCAACGTCGCCAATTCGATCGGCGCTCTGGCGGCTGCGGTCGCGATGGGAGTCGGCATCCCCGACGGGATTGCCGCTCTCGCCGGAGCGTCGCGGGTCCCCGGGCGATTTGAGCCGGTCGATGAAGGGCAGGACTTTGCGGTGCTCGTCGACTACGCGCACACACCCGATTCATTGGAGAACGTGCTCCGCGCAGCCAGGCGCCTGACCACTGGGAGGCTGATCTCTGTCTTTGGCGCCGGGGGAGATCGAGATCGTGACAAACGCCCGAAGATGGGCCGCACCGGGGCGGAGCTCTCCGACCTCGCGGTGATCACATCCGACAACCCGAGGTCTGAAATCCCCGAGGCGATCGTCGCCGAGGTTGCGTCCGGCGCCGGGGGCCTTGCCGGCGTGGTGACCGTGGTCGACCGCAGGGAGGCGATCGGCCATGCGCTCGAGATCGCCGAGGCGGGAGACACCGTCGTGATTGCCGGCAAGGGGCACGAGCAGGGCCAGGAGTTCGAGAACGGGCGAAAGATCCCCTTCGATGATCGCGACGTCGCCCGGGAGGAGCTGCGGCGTGTGACCGCGAAACGCGCTCAGACAGGTGGCACACTGTGATCACACTCGGACCTGAGGCGATCGCCGATGCGATGCGGGCGCGGATCACCGGCAGGGGATCTGACCTTGCGCCGGTCCGGGCGGTGATCGATTCCCGCTCCATTGCCAGGGGGGACCTGTTCTTTGGGCTCCAGGGCGAGACTTCAGACGGAGGGCTGTTTGCCGGCTCGGCGCTCGAGGACGGTGCCTGGGGGGTCGTGGTCTCCGACGCACGGGCAACGGAGATCGACGGTCCCGGCTGGGTCTTTGCCGCTGCCGATCCGCTTCTTGCCCTGCAGAATCTCGCCACCGCGTGGCGCCGGGAGCTCGGTGCGGATGTGGTCGGGATCACCGGATCAGTTGGGAAGACCTCGGTGAAGGACATCACCCGCGCGCTCCTGCCGGGGAGGGTCCACGCGAGCGAGCAGAACCTCAACACCGAGATCGGGTTGCCGTTGACGATTCTCGCAGCCGAACCGGGGACAGAGACGCTTGTTCTCGAGATGGCGATGCGCGGTGCGGGACAGATCGCCGAGCTGGCGGAGATTGCAGAGCCCGATGTCGGCGTGATCACCAACATCGGCCCGGTGCACGTCGAGTTGCTCGGCTCGATCGAAGGGGTGGCTGCCGCCAAGGCGGAGCTGGTCCGGGGGATCCTGGAGGGTGGCACCCTGATCGCACCCACGCATGCCGGCGCGCTCGAGCCTCACCTGCTGGCCGATGCCCCCTCGCTGATCAGATTCGGCGAGGGTGGCGATGTGCGGGTGATCGCGGCAGAGACGACGCATGGCGTGACCCAGGCCAACGTGAGCACGCCGGCCGGCGCCCAGGAGTTCAGTTTTCCCTTCACCGAGTCCCACAATCTGGCCAACGCCCTGGCCGGCATTGCGGTCGGGATTGCGCTCGGGGCGCCGCTCGCAGAGATGGCCGACGGCGCTGCCGATATAGGCTTCTCACGCTTTCGCGGGGAACGAATCGAGCTCGGCGACGGCATCACGCTCGTGAATGACTGCTACAACGCCAATCCGGTCTCGATGCGGGCTGCCCTCGACAACCTCGCCACCTTCGAGTCGGGGCAACGGTTTGCGGTTCTCGGCTTCATGGCCGAGCTGGGCACCGACACGGACCGCTATCACCGGGAGATCGGGCACCACGCACGTGAGCTGGGAATCGACACGGTCATCGGAGTCGGAGAGGTCGCGCGCGGCTACGAGCCCGACGAGCTGGTCGCCGACCCGAATGAGGCGGCTGGGCTGCTGGCGTCCTGCCTCGAGCCTGGCGACACCGTGCTGATCAAGGGATCGCGATCAGCAGGCCTCGAGGCCGTTGCCGATCTGCTTATCGAGCGCATCGGCCCGGAAGGCGGCGAGGCCTGATGGGTGAGGTGCTGATCGGCGGGATGACGGCGATGCTGATCTGCATCTTCCTCGGGCCGAAGTTCATCGAGTATCTGCGGGTCCGCGAGTTTGGCCAGAGCATTCGCGAGGACGGCCCGGAGGAGCACCACACCAAGGCCGGGACGCCGACGATGGGCGGGCTGATCATCTTTGCCTCGATCTGTGTCCCATACCTGGTCCTCTCGAATCACGATGCGCTGAGCCTGACCGTCTTCGGTGTCGCGCTCGCCTGCGCCGCGATCGGTTTTGCGGATGACTTCATCAAGATCGTCAGGCGACGGTCCCTGGGTCTCTCGGCCAGATACAAACTGTTGGGGCAGCTGATTCTCGCCCTGATCCTCTGGTGGGTGGCGCGCCACGAGATCGGGCTCGAGCCGGTGATCTATTTCCGGGTTGCCGAGGCGAGCATCGACATCGGGCCGGTCCTCTACTTCGTCCTCGTCTTTCTGGTGCTCGGGGGTTTTTCGAACGGGGTCAACCTCACCGATGGCCTCGACGGGCTCGCTGCCGGATGCTGTGCGATCGTCCTGCTGGCATACACGGCAATCACATTCGTCACCTCAGGCCAACAGGACCTCTCGCTGCTCTGCGCCTGCATGGTCGGCGCCTGTGTCGGGTTTCTCTGGTTCAATTCTTTCCCGGCGTCGATCTTCATGGGGGATACGGGATCACTGGGCCTCGGGGGAGCGATCGGTGCGGTCGCGGTGATGACGCAGACCGAGGTGTTGCTCTTGATCATCGGCGGGATCTTCGTGATCGAGGCTCTCTCCGTCGCGATCCAGGTGGCCAGCTTCAAGGCCTTCCGGCGCCGCGTCTTCCTGATGGCGCCGCTTCACCATCACTTCGAGATGATGGCCTGGTCGGAAACCAAGATCATGCTTCGCTTCTGGATCATCGCCGCTGTCTGCTCAGGGATCGGCTTTACGTTCTACCAATCGAGCATCGGCAACTGAGGCGGGGGCCGTCTACGATCGGCTCCGGATAATCGGTCCCGATCAGGCAGATGCAGATGCTGATCGACGATCGGTCGATTGCCGAGGAACCACGGTCCCAAGGTCGAATCTCTGGAAGTGCCTGTTTCACGCCTCAAGCCGCGTCCACCATTGCCCCCCGGTCCGTTTCTCGTCGTCGGTCTCGCCCGCTCGGGCCAGGCGGTCGCGGCGATGCTCGCGCAGAGAGGGGAGCGGGTGATCGGATGCGACTCCGGAAACCCCGGCGGAGCGGGCAGGCTCGCGGTTCTCGGCGTCGAAGTTCACCTGGATACGAATGCACTTGAACTTCTCGACCGACAGTCCGCACCGGCAACGATCGTCAAGAGTCCCGGCGTCCCCCGGGAGGCCGACGTCATCGCCGAGGCACACCGCCGCGGAACCCCGGTTGTCGGTGAGCTCGAACTCGCCTGGCGGCTCGTACCGAATCGGTTCGTTGCGGTGACCGGCACAAACGGCAAGACCACCACCACAGAGCTTCTCGGGCATCTCTTCCGGACCGCGGGAGAAAAGGTCGAGGTCGCGGGCAATGTCGGGCGCCCGGTGGCGGCGCTTGCCGGCACCGCAGACGTTGGAGCAACCGTGATCTGCGAGGCATCCAGCTTCCAGCTCGAGGATTCGGTGGATTTCTCGCCCGAGTGCGCGGTCTTTCTCAATCTCTCCCCGGACCATCTTGATCGCCACGGCAATATCGAGGACTACCTCGGCGCGAAGCTGCGGATCCTCGTCAATCAGGATGGTGACGACGTCGCGGTGATCAACGGGGACGACCCGGCTCTCTTGGGCGAACTTCCCGGAAGGGCCCGCCGGGTCCGATTCCAGGGCATCGGCGGCACCCGCGGAAATTACGAGATCGAGGTGCGGGGCGACGTGATCCAGTGGCGGGGTGAGCCACTCATCGGGGTCGATGAGCTTCGGATCCTCGGAGTCCACAATCGCGAGAACGCGATGGCGGCCGCCGCCGCCGCGCTCTCGCTCGGACTTGATCGCGATTCGGTTGTGGAGGGACTTCGCACCTTCGAAGGGGTCGTCCATCGGATGGAGCGCGTCACTGAGCGAGATGGCGTGCTTTTCATCAACGACTCGAAGGCGACAAACGTCGCCGCCACGGACGTTGCGCTCCGCTCGTTCGACGGTGGGGTCCACCTGATCCTCGGTGGCAGCCTCAAGGGCGAAGACTTCATGCTCCTGCTCGATCAGGTCAGTGAGAAGTGCCGCGCCTGTTATCTGATCGGCGAGTCCGCGGGGCAGATCGGGCTGGATCTGGCGACTTCGCTGGAATCCGGCGTGCTGCTGATTCGCTGCGAGGGCCTCTCCGATGCGGTCCACAGGGCGGCGGTATCCGCGGTCGAGGGTGAAACGGTGCTTCTCTCTCCGGCCTGCGCGAGCTTTGACCAGTTCAGGGACTTCGAGGATCGCGGCGATCAGTTTCGCGAGATCGTCGCGGGGCTCTGATGAAGCGATCGACCTCGAAGCCCGGCGCCTGGCGTCCTGGCAGGAGGCAGGGCACGAAGCGCAGGAAGGCCGTTGCGGCACGCTCGACCGAGTACAACCTGCTGCTGACCGCGACTCTGGTGCTGCTCGCGCTGGGCGCGGTGATGGTCTTTTCAGCCAGCTCAACCACACAGGTGCTGAGCAATGGCGGGCTCTCGACCAGCTTCGCGTTCCTCAAGAAGACCTTGATCATCGGTACCGTCGGCCTGGTCCTGATGTTCCTGGTCATCCGCGGTGGCCTGGGCAGCATCCGCAAGCTGACGCCGGCGATCCTGATCGCCTCATTCGGGCTTCTCTGCGTGGTTCTGGTTGCGGGAGTGCCCGTCAACGGCGCCACCCGCTGGATGGGTTCGGGATACATCCAGATCCAGCCATCCGAGCTCGCGAAGGTGGCGCTGATCCTCTACGGCTGCGACATCCTTGCCCGCAAGCCCGAGATGACCCGCTCGATCTCGGGGATGATGCCGTACCTCCTGGTGGTGGGCGCGGCCTGTTGCCTGGTCATGCTGCAGCCGGATCTCGGGACCGTGATGGTGACCGTCTTCGCGGTTGCCGCGACCCTTGTCGCGGCCGGAGCGCGGTTGCGCGATCTCGCGATCATCGCCGGGGTGATCGGCTTCCTCGTCCTCCTGATGATCATGGTCGAGCCCTATCGGATGGAGCGCCTGACGACCTTTCTGCACCCGAACGCGGACCCATTCGATGCCGGTCGCCAGGCGATCCAGGCCAAGATCGCGCTCGGCTCCGGCGGACTCTCCGGAGTCGGGATCGGCGACGGAGTCCAGAAGGCCTTCTACCTACCGGAGGCCCACACCGACATGATCGCCGCTGTGATCGGCGAGGAGCTTGGATTTGTCGGGATAATCGGGATCATCGGCTGCTTCGGCCTCTTCGGATTCGCGGGGCTGAGAATCGCGCAGCAGGCCAGGGACCACTACGGAAAGCTGCTTGCCGCCGGCCTGACGACGCTGATCCTGGTTCAGGCGCTGATCAACCTCTACGCGGTGATGGGTCTCGCGCCGCTGACCGGTGTTCCGCTGCCATTTGTCTCCTACGGCAACAACAGCCTGATCGTCAGCCTTCTCGCGGTCGGGATGATCCTCAACATCGCCCGCGGCGGCACCGCACCCGCCCCGGTGAGGGACCCTGCCCGGGTTTCGCGTTCCCGAGGGGCCGGACGCTCCCGATCCACCGCCAAACCGAGAAGGACACGTCCGGTCGGACGACCGGCGCTCAGGCCCGGGATCGCACAGGTGGGCAGCGCTGGCAGACTGAGGGTTGTCAATGGCGGACGCAGTGAAGAACCTGGAAGGAGTGAATCGGCAAGTGCCGAGAGTCGTGATAGCCGCGGGCGGGACAGCCGGGCACGTGGTACCGGCGATGGCCGTGGCCGACGAGCTTCGCGGTAGGGGCGCGGAGGTCAGCTTTCTCGGTACGGCAAGCCGGATCGAGGCTGATCTGGTTCCTGCCGCGGGCTACGAGCTCGATTTCCTCGACGTGCGCGGAATCAACCGTCGAAATCCGCTCAAGGCCGCGATTGCCGCGGGCAAGGCCGCGACGGCGGTTCATGCCGCCCGCCGTGTCCTCGGGGACCGCGATGCCGATGTCGTTATGGGTGGGGGTGGATTTGTCGCCGGCCCGGCAGGGCTTGCCGCAATCTCCCGTCGTATACCTCTGGTCCTGACGGAGGCCGACAGCCACCTCGGTCTTGCCAACCGCCTGCTGGCCCGTCGCGCGCAGCGGGTCTGCCTCGCCTTCCCGATCGAGGGCAGGAATGGAGACCCGTACCTGGTCACCGGGCGGGCGATTCCGGCGGCAGTCCTCGCGGCGGGTCGCGCGGCCGCGCGGCAGCGATTCGGGATTGCCGAGGCAGATCAGGCCCTGCTCGTCATGGGCGGCAGCCAGGGAGCCCGGACAATCAACCAATGCGCCCTCGATGCCTTCACGGGTGCAGCGGCCGATCGCGATTTCCACGTCGTCCATCTCGCCGGTCGCCGCGATCACCCCGAACTCGCAGAGCTGCTTCGCGAGAGCGACGGCGCGGATCGATACACCCTGCTCGAGTACGAACCCAACCTCGGTGACTGCCTCGCTGCCTGTGATCTGGTCATCGGCCGCTCCGGCGGCTCGATCTTCGAGGTCGCCGCAACCGGCCGTCCGGCGATCCTGATCCCGTATCCATTTGCGACCGGCGATCACCAGACCTCGAACGCCAGATGGATGGCCGACGCCGGCGCGGCAACGGTGCTCGCGGACGCGGACCTGACGCCGCAGGGGCTCGCCTCCGAGGTCCGCTCGATCCTCGGAGACCCGGCTCGGCTGGATGCGATGTCGCAGGCGTCGCTGGCTCTGGCATCGCCCGGGGCTGCGTCTGCCATTGCCTGTCAGGTCCTCGAGGCTGCGGCCGCAGCAGGCCCCGGAGGCGGCCGATGAGCGCCGATTGGAGTAACCGCCGGCTCCACTTCATCGGCATCGGCGGGGCGGGCATGAGTGGACTGGCGCTCGTCTGCGACCAGCTCGGTGCAACCGTGTCCGGCAGCGATCGGGCCGAGTCCTCCTACCTGGAGCGGCTTCGATCGGCAGGGCTCGACCCCGCGGTCGGGCACGACGGCGGCAATCTGCCCGAGGACGCCGAGGTCGTGGTGTCGACGGCGATCTCGACCGAGAACCCGGAGATGGCGCTTGCCCTCGGGAGGGATCAGCGGATTCTTCATCGCGGCGAGCTGCTGGCCGAGCTCTGCGCCGAGAAGCGATTGATCGCGATTGCCGGAACCCACGGCAAGACCACGACGACCGCGATGCTGATCTGGGCCCTGCGTGAGTCGGGCGACGACCCGAGCTTCTTCATCGGCGGTGAGCTTCCCGGTGCCGGCGCAGACGGCGACGACGCGGTCAACGCGGGCTGGGGCACGGGGGAGTGGGTGATCGCCGAGGCCGACGAGAGCGATGCGAGCTTTCTGAAGCTGGCGCCCGAGATCGCGGTGATCACGAATGTCGAGATGGACCACCACGCCCGATGGGGATCGCTCGCGGAGCTTCACGCGGCCTTCGAGAGCTTTGCCGAGCCCGCGAAGGGGGTTGTCGCTCCGGTTGATCCCTCACTCGACGTGATCGCGGCCAGAGGCCCGAGCATCCGCTTCACCGAGGACGCACCGGGCCCGTCGGATCTCAACCTAGTCGTTCCCGGAAAACACAACATCCTCAATGCGCGGGCGGCGATCGCAGCACTGGAGCTGGCCGGGCTCGACACCGACCAGGTGATCGGGGCGCTTGCGGGCTTTCCGGGCGTTCGCCGCCGGCAGGAGCTCAAGGGCAGTCGCAACGGCGCCCGCATATACGACGACTACGCGCACCATCCAACCGAGGTTGCCGCGGCGCTCGAGGCGATGCGCTCGCTTCAGCCGGAACACCTGATCGCCGTCTTCCAACCCCACCTCTTCTCGAGGACGAGGGCGTTTGCCGATGCCTTCGGCGAGGCTCTCACCCTTGCCGACGAGGTCGTGGTGCTCGAGATCTATCCGGCCAGGGAGGAGCCGATCGGCGAGCTGGCCGGGGTGAGCGGATTGAGCGTCGCCGAAGCCGCGGCCGACCACGGAGGCGGAATGCCGATCTGGTGGTTGCCGCGCGCCGACTCCGTGGTCGAGGCGATGGCGCCGCGGCTGGCCGCCGGGGATGTCCTGGTCACGATTGGCGCCGGAGACGTCTTCAAGATCGGCGAGAGACTCGTGGAGCAGTGTGGGCGACATGCGGAGCAGGGGCAGTGATGGACGCTGACCCGACGCAACCCCAGGGGGGTGAAGCGCTGCCGGAGGGTGTCGAGGCCGACCACCCCCTGAAGGGGATCTCGACGATCAGGACCGGCGGCCCCGCCGACTTCTTTTCCAGGCCTGCGGAGATGACCTCCCTCCAGGCTCTGCTTGCCTGGGCCGCCACCGGGAAGATTGCGATCGCCGTGGTCGGATCGGGTTCAAACCTTCTGATCAGCGACGAGGGGTTTCGCGGCCTGGTGATCAAGCTCGACGGAGAGCTTGCGGGAATCGAGCGGGATGGGGATCGGGTTACCTGTGGCGGTGGGATGCGCCTGCCGTCCGCGTCCGCCAAGGCTGCCAATTGGGGACTCTCCGGGCTCGAGTTCGGGGTAAACATCCCCGGCACGGTCGGCGGGGCCGTTCGGATGAATGCAAATGCCTACGGCGGGCAGCTGGCAGGGGTGCTCGAGTGGGTGGAGATCTGCACGGCAGCAGGCGTCAGCACGCGCACCCCGGACCAGCTTGGCCTCCGGTATCGGCACTCCAATCTGGTTGACGGTGAGATCGTTGCCCGGGTGCGGTTCAGCCTCACGGCCGGTGATTCCCCCGAGATCAAGGAGACGCTGGCCGGTATGAGGGCAAGACGACTGGCCGCCCAGCCCTCCGGGATCAAGACCTTCGGCTCGACTTTCAAGAACCCGGACGACCCCCGCGCCGAGGGACAGACCGCCGGGCTGCTCCTCGACGCGGCCGGATGCCGCGGCCTCACCCGGGGCGGCGCCAGGATCTCGGAGAAGCACGCGAACTTCGTCGAGAACATGGGGGAGGCGAGTACGGCGGACGTGCTCGAGGTGATGGCGGAAGCCCGGCGAAAGGTCCACGAGAGGACCGGTGTCGTGCTCGAACCCGAAGTTCTATTGCTCGGGAACGTGAGCCGGCCCGACGCCTGGGATCTCGGCACCGGGCAGCCGGGCGGAGCCTGATGGCCGGGTCGAAACCCAATCCGCGCAAGCGCTCGACGAAAGCCATAGCCGGAAAGACGGCGGCGAAGAAGCGGGCGTCCAGGGCCTCCATCGGGAGGCCGGCAGCATCGAGAGGCCCGGGAAGGAAGCCGAAGCCGGGAAAGCCGAAGCTCTCGCGTGCGGCCAGGATCCGGCGGATCCGGCGATCGCTGATCGTCCTGGCCGGGCTTGGAATCGTGCTCGTGGCGGTCTACTTCCTCTGGTTCCGGGACTCCTCTCTGGTTGCGGTTGACACGGTCAGGATCGAGGGGATCGTCGACAAGAACGCCGATCCGGCGCTTCGCCCGGCGATCGACTCGGCCGCGCGTGAGATGACAACCCTGCATGTCCGGCCCGAGCTGCTCGAGCAGGCTGTCAGGCCATTCCCGTCCGTTCGATCGGTCTCAGCCGAGGCGGACTTCCCGAACACATTGAAGGTCGATGTCTCGATGCGGCAACCCGGGGCGGTGGTCACCGTCGGTTCGGAGGAGATCGGGGTCGCCGGCGACGGCACGCTGGTCCCCGATGTCGACGTCTCGTCTTCGGACCTGCCCGCATTCGAGGCTTCGGAGGATCCCGTCGATGGCAGGCTCGTCGGGGAGGATCTCTCGATCGCCCAGGTGCTTGGTGCCGCTCCGCAGGCTCTAAGACCGTTGATCGAGACGGGCCGGATTGACGACAATGGGGTCACCGTGATCGTCAACGGTGGGATCGAACTGCGTTTCGGCACAGCCTCGAAGGCCGCCGAGAAGTGGAGGTCGGCGGCAGCGGTTCTGGCAGATCCAGAACTGACCATGCTTGATTATGTAGACCTGTCATCGCCAAGCCGTCCCGCTGTGGGCGGCTCCGGACACACGCTTCCGTCGGGCTAGGGAACGACGCCGGGCTTCGACCGTCTCCGATTCGCCGCCGCGCCGACCCGGCGCGGGAATTCCCATTGTCAAGCGTAATCTCCGCCCGATCGGCTTGCCAGGGCCGCAGATCAGCTAAACTCTCAACTACAGGGTTAGAGTGATCGAAGTCTCAACCAATGAGTGAGGGTTGGGCTTTGCAGGATGCCGCCCGAGCTGTTGACAGACACGCCTGAGTGCCTTACGTTGAGCGCAATTTCCGCAATCGCGGGGATGCTCTGAACCCTTGAGCATCACTGCAGGCTCGGGAAGATCAAAGGCTCAACTCGCTTCAACTCGTTTAAAAGAGAACGGAACATGGATTCCACTTATCTCGCAGTGATCAAGGTCGTCGGTGCAGGCGGCGGAGGCACCAATGCGGTCAGCCGTATGGTCGATGCCGGTATTCGCGGGGTCGAGTTCGTGGCTGTCAACACTGATGCCCAGGCGCTCCAGGCATGCGACGCAGACATCAAGATTTCAATCGGCCAGGAGCTGACCCGCGGACTTGGCGCGGGCGGCAATCCCGAGGTCGGTGCCGGTGCGGCCGCCGAGAGCCGTGACGAGATCAAGGAGGCGCTGAAGGGCGCCGACATGGTCTTTGTCACCGCCGGCGAAGGTGGCGGAACCGGAACCGGAGCCGCGCCGATAATCGCGGAGATCGCAAAGGAGGAGATCGGCGCGCTCACGGTAGGAGCGGTGACCCGTCCCTTCGAGTTCGAGGGCAAGCGCCGCATGCAGCAGGCCCTCGAGGGCATCGAGCGACTTCGCAACAACGTCGACACCCTGATCATCGTCCCGAACGAGAAACTTCTCCAGGCGGTCGAGCGCCGGACCAGCGTCCTTGACGCCTTCCGGATGGCCGATGACATCCTCAGACAGGGTGTGCAGGGCATCACCGACCTGATCACGATCCCCGGTCTGATCAACCTCGACTTCGCCGACGTTCGCACGATCATGCGCGACGCCGGATCGGCCCTGATGGGAGTCGGCTCCGCCTCGGGCGAGAGCCGTGCCATCGATGCGGCCAAGGCTGCGATCACCTCACCACTGATCGAGGAATCCATCCACGGCGCAACCGGGATGCTGCTCAACATCACCGGACCGGAAGACCTCGGCTTGTTCGAGGTCAACGAGGCGGCAAAGCTGATCAAGGACGAGGCGGACGCGAACGCCAACATCATCTTCGGCTCGGTTGTCGATCAATCGATGGGCGATGAGGTCCGGGTAACCGTGATTGCGACCGGCTTCGAGGGCTTCGAGCTGCTCGCTCGCTCACCGCAGCGGGTGCGCCGTCGCTACGAGTCAAAGCCGCGGGTATCGGCCGACGACACCGACATCCGCAAGCTGCGGGTCCAGGACAGCGACATCGACGTACCGCCCTTCCTGCGGGGCTGAAGCGATCGTTCGCCTTTCCTGATTGTTTTTTCACCCAATCTCCGGCAACTCCGAGGTTTTGCCTCCGGCCATCTGCCTAGCATGGTCAGATGCCGATGGATCCCGAACAGGCGCTGGACGAATCGACCTTCCGAAAGGTTGAGGGCGCCTTCGACGACATTCGGATCGCTGCGAGAAATGTCAGCGAGAAGGCTCGGGAAATCGAGGCCTCCGGCGGCGAGGAACGATTGGTCAGGCTGATGGATGAAGTGTCCGCGGACCTGGCCACCCTGCTGAAGCAGACGATGTCCAAGGCCTACTTCCGACCGCCGACGGCAGAGGAGCAGGCAGCCCTGGATCAGTGGAAGGCTGAGATGGGAGTACCTCGCCCATTCGGCTCGTCCAGGGCATCGGACCCCGAGCTCGACGAAGATCAGGTCAGCCTGTTTGGCGAGGAGTCGGACGAGGACGAGGGGAAGGCCGGCGGCTTAGCCGCGTAGCCCGACCAGGTGGCGATCACAGCGCAGGAGATTCGCGCGAACCTGACCAGGCTGGTCGCGAAATGGGGCGTGCGAAAAGGCTACGAAAAGGGCGAGGCCCAATCGTTTCTGATCGAGCTCTTCGCCGCTTACGGGACAGATCTCTCCAAGGAAGCCCGTTTCGAGGAGCACCAGGGCGATGGCGGCGGATTCATCGATTGCCTGTTTCCCGGCGTCGCGATCTTCGAGATGAAGTCTGCATCCCAGACGAAGCAATTGGAGAGGCACAGGGCTCAGGCGCTCGGGTATTGGAAGCGGTCGGCCGATCCAGATTCCGGAACGCCTGCACCCCCTTACGTGGTTCTTTGTTCCTTCGAGCGGTTTGAGATCTTTAAGCCTGGCCGTTTCCCCGGCGAGGAGCCAATGGTCTCCTTCGATCTGGAAGACCTGCCTGACCGCTATACGGCATTGCTGTTTCTCGCCGGTCGAGAGCCGGTCTTCGAGCAGAATCACGCTGCGGTAACGATCGAGGTTGTTGAGAATCTGGCAGCACTGCTCTCGAAGATCGAGGCGCGTGAAGAAGGCTCGACTCATGACCGCCGCAGCTTCTTGCTGCAGTCCGTTTGGGCGATGTTCGCCGAAGATACAGGCCAGATCGAGGATCTTCGCTTCACCAGGATTCTCGATGATCTGGTCGCAAATCCGGCACGCTCCAGTGCCGATGATCTGGGCGGCCTGTTCGCCGTGCTCAATGATTCCGCCGAGCTTCGTCCAACGCATGGCCTCTATGAAGGGGTTCCCTATGTAAACGGCTCGCTGTTCGCGGAGCCGGCCCGTATCCACCTGCTGCACGACGAAGTCTCAATCCTGAGGGAGATCGCGGGCTTCGATTGGTCAAAGGTCGACCCCGCGATTTTCGGCTCGCTGATGCAAGACGTGTTCGGGCCGGAGCGCCGGCATCAGCTCGGCGCCCACTACACGCCGGAGTCGGAGATCCAGAAGGTGGTGGAACCGACGATCGTGCGCCCCTGGTCGAATCGGATTGACGCAGTCGACACCCATGCGGAGGCAGGGGAGATCCTGACCGAGTTGCATCGGTTCCGCGTCCTCGATCCTGCCTGCGGCTGCGGCAACTTCCTTTCGATTGCCTACCGCGAATTGCGGCGAATC
>JBBQZL010000031.1:0-18218 GCA_038207745.1 Solirubrobacterales bacterium | reverse complement strand
TTCTGGGGGGATCGTTACCCCTAACAACCCCAGTCCCTTCATCTGCTCCACAATCGGGTGGGGTATGGTGTCCCGGGGGTCGTACTCCTCGGCGACCGGCCGGATCTGCTCGACCACGTGCACACCTTCCCCGAGCCGATTGTCGAGCAGATGAAGGAACTGGGGTTGTTCGGGGTCACGATCCCCGAGGAATACGGCGGGATGGGTCTCGACCTGACCACCTACGCGATGATCGTCGAGGAACTGTCGCGCGGCTGGATCTCGATCTCGGGCGTCGTCAACACCCACTTCATCGGCTCGTACCTGTTGATGAAGTTCGGCACCGATGAGCAGAAGTCTCATTTTCTGCCGAAGATGGCGACCGGGGAGATGCGCGCGGCATTCTCGCTCTCGGAGCCGGAGGTTGGTTCCGATGTCCAGGGCATCAAGTCGACGGCAAAGAAGGACGACGACGGCCTCTGGGAGATCAACGGCCAGAAGATGTGGGTCACCAACGGACTCGGATCCAGCCTCGTATTCGTCCTGGTCAAGACCGACACCAATGCCGAGCCCGCATACAAGGGCATGACCTGTTTCATCACCGAGAAGGAGCCGTGGGTCGGCGAGAACACCGGCGAGTTTGCGGGCCTCACCGTTCCGCCCAAGATCAAGAAGATGGGCTACAAGGGCGTCGAGTCCACCGAGTTGATCTATGACGGGTATCGCTGCCCGCCGGAGCGCATCCTCGGTGGCGAGGTCGACGGGCTTGGCAAGGGCTTCTCGCAGATGATGGACGCACTCGAGGTTGGTCGCGTAAATGTCGCCGCTCGCGGGGTCGGTATCGCACAGCGGGCACTCGAGCTGGCGCTCAAGTACAGCCAGGAGCGCAAGACCTTCGGCAAGCCGATAGCCGAGCACCAGGCGATTCTCTTCAAGCTCGCCGACATGGCGACGTCGATCGAGGCTGCCCGTCTGGTCACTCTCAAGGCGGCGCGGATGAAGGATGCCGGTGAGCGCTCGGACCTCGAGGCCGGAATGGCGAAGCTGATCGCGTCCGAGACCGGGCGTGAGGTGGTCGAGCAATGCTTCCGGATCCATGGCGGATACGGCTACTCCAAGGAGTATGAGATCGAGCGCCTCTATCGCGACGCGCCGCTGCTGCTGATCGGCGAGGGCACGTCGGAGATCCAGCGCATGGTGATCGGCAAGAAGCTGTTGCAGCGCTACAAGATCTAGGTCGCGGGCATGTCTGAGCAGGAAACGATTGGACAGATCAGGACAGCGGTCGAGAGCTTTCAGAAGCAACTGCCGGCTACGGCCAACATGAAGCTCGTCTTCGCCTTCGAGCTCGATGAGGGCGGCGACATCCAGCTCTTCAGGATCGAGCTTCCCGGTCCCGAGGTGGTCAGGCACCCCGCCGGCGATGCGCGGGTGACCGTGATGATGGACCGTGGCATGTTCGACCACATGCTCGAGGACGGATCTCTCGCCAGGTACAGGCGGGCCTACGGAACCGGCCGGATCAAGACCGCCGGAAGCCAGAAGATCCAGAAGCTGCTGCTGATGGTGATCGAGAAGCAGGAAGAGGCAAACGAGGCCGCCACCTAGGGCCGCGTAGTCGTTCCCGGGTTGACCGCGATCTCGTCTCCCTGCTAGACAACGACAATGTCATCGACCCCGCAGCTCATCGAGACCGCTGTAAAACGCTTCCAGGAGCAGGTTCCGGCGCTCCAGAACCTGAAGCTGATCTTCGGTCTCGAATTGCGTGGCAACAAGGACATCCAGATCTACCGGGTCGAGCTGCCCGGGCCCAAGATCAGCAAGGACCTCGCGCAGGACGAGCGGGTACTGGTCCAGATCGATCGGCCCCAGTTCAATGAACTCGCGGAGCGCGGGACGCTGAAGAGCTACCGGCGTGCGGTGGAGACGGGCCACATCAAGGTCGAGGGCGACGGCAATGTCCGCAAGCTCGTCGCGCAGGTTGTGACCAGGCAGGAGCAGCGGGCAAAGCTCAAGAAGGCTCACTGACCGGGCGACCGGAGGACCTGAGGGCCGAGCTGACCGAGGCGGGAGCGACGGCGCCTGTCTGACCCCGATCCGGATACCATTCCGCGCCGATCCGCGCAATCGAAGGCGGATCCACCGCAACCAGGAGATGAACCGAGCGAATGAGCGACGAGAATCACCAGCTTGAGACTGACCAGGCCCAGCGCGAGGCGTCCGGAGCGCACGCCTACGGCCGCTACCTCGAGGAGTTCGAGGTCGGCGCCACCTACAAGCATTGGCCCGCCAAGACGGTCACCGAATCCGATGACCACCTCTTCTGCCTGATCACGATGAACCACCACCCCCTGCATCTCAACGATGTCTATGCGGGCAACTCGCAGCAGGGTCAGAACGTCGTCGTCGGGCCGCTTGTCTACTCGCTGGCCCTCGGGATGTCGGTCAGCGATGTCTCGGGCAAGGCGATCGCAAACCTCGCCACAGAGGATCTCAGCCACCCGGCACCGGTCTTCCACGGCGACACCCTGTTCTGCGAGTCCGAGGTTCTCGAGGTTCGACCCTCGGAATCGAAGCCCGACCGCGGCATCGTCAAGGTCCACACCCGGGTCTTCAAGCAGGACGGCACGCTGGTCGCTGAGTTCAAGCGCACTGTGCTGATTCCCAAGCGCCCATAGGGCCGCAACTTATCCGGCCCCGCCGGCCCGGCGTAGACTCTGCGAAGAGATTTGTCTGACGAGTGGAGAGACGATGGTCAGTTACAGAAGACTCAGCAGGCTGGCAACCAACGTGGTCGAGAACCGCGGTGGGGTGGACGCGCTCAAAGAGGACGCAAAGCGGCTCGGCGATGTCGCCAAGGGCAAGGGCAGCATCACCGACAAGGCGAAGCGGGCGGTCGATGTCGTCTCGACCAAGTCGGACCCGAAGGACGGCAGGTCCAAGGCCGGCCCGATCGAAGGCTCAGGCGCGGCCTACAGCAGCGGCGCAAACCTCCCGAGGAAGGATTGATCGGCGCGCTTCGCCGGTCAGCGGGCTTCGTGGGTCAGTGCGCTTCGCCGGAGTGATGCGCCGGCGGACGGGACTCTTCAGCGAGCGAGGTGATCTGGATCGGGCCTCGGGCCGCATCCTGGAGCACTTCACTTGCCTCTTCTGCTGAACGGGCGTAGAGCTCGACCAGCATGTGGACGACGATCTCGTCGTCGTCGTGCTTGTGAAAGCGGACGTGGGTGAAGAACTCTCTCGTTCCGGCGTCTCCGAAGGCGCCGTAGGTGAGAAACTCGATCGCCTCGGGGCCCGAGCAGGTTTCGACCCGATCCTGGTCGACCCTGACCGTGCATGAGGCGACCCAGGGTGTGCCGGCGACCATCCGCTCCCAGCGGTCCTCAATCGGCACGACCATCTCACCCTTGAGACCGAGGTGCGGTTGGTCGTGCATGCAATCCATGCACTGGACGATCGTCTCCTGGACCTCGTCGACTCCCTCGGTCAGTGCACCGGAATCAGGATCGATCCGCCTGATCCCGTCATAGTGGATCTGGATCTCCAGATTGCGAGACCAGCACCTGTAGCACCTCAGCCAAGCCGATTGATCGGCGTCGATGCTGTCGCTCATCAGAGCGCCGCTCCTATTTTCCTGCCTGGTTGATGGCGTCCAGGAGGTCCTGTGACTTCTCGACCTGGATCGCCTTGAGGGCGCCGTTGCCCTTGCGGATTGCAAATGACGGTGTGCCCTGGAAACCGAGTGCGGCCGCCTGGGTCTGGGTCTTCTTGATCTGCTTGTCCCAGCGAGACGTGTCCTTGCGGTCCTTCTCCCATTTCGCCATGTCGGGAACCCCGGCATCGTTGGCGATCTTGGTCAGGAACCCGTCGGTCACGTAGCCGGTGTTCTCCGTCCCCTGCTCGGCGTAGAAGGCCTCGATGAAGTCCCAGTACCTGTTCTGCTCGGCTGCGGCGTATGCGGCGTATGCGGCGGCCACCGAATCGGGGCCGATGATCACGAAGTTCTGGAACTCCATGTTGGCCTTGCCCTTGCGTACGGGGCCGTCGATCACCGCAGGCGTCACGGTCTCGGAGAACTGCTTGCAGAAGGGACATTGAAGGTCCCCGAACTCGACCACGGTGATCGGTGCGCCGGGCTTGCCGAGGACAAGCCCGTTCTGCGGGATACCGGCGAGCTTGGCGTCCTGCTTCTTGGTGTCGCTGCCCGACTGGCTGACCACGATCAGGACGCCGATCACGATGATTGCCACCAGGATGGCGCCACCAGCCATCTTGAACAGGTTGGAGCGCCTCTCCTTCGCATGCTCCTCGGCGTCAGCGCGAAGCCGTGCCTCTTTGAGTTCCCGCTGCTCTTTTTGCCGCTCGTTCTTGCTCATGGGGCGAGATCTTAGTCAAGGGACTCAGGAGGGGCTTGACGGTCGGGCATATCCGGGGAGGCCGGGGGAAGGGCGCCCAGATAGCCGGCCGCCCTGGTGATCGCGATCAGCATCGAGATCGTCATCAGGATCGCGCTTCCGATGCACCACTGGCAGATCGCGTCGATCACGAAGAGCTCCAGATAGGTGAGGTAGGCGCTGAACCCAAAACCGATGACGCTGAGCAGGAGCGCTGCGAGTCGTCCGCGGTCGTCCTTGACTGCGGCGGCGCCGAGCAGGCCGATGTAGCCGAGGACGCCGAAAACCGCGACATTGATCCCGGCAAGGTGCGAGTAGGAGCTCTTGGCAACGGTTTCGCAGCCTCCACCACCCGCCACGCAGACCGGCGAACCACCTCCGGCATCGGCGATTGTGATGTAGGTCGCGACGGCCATGCCGAGCACGGCGACGATCGCAGACGCTATGCGGAGGGTGCGTTCGCTTGGCATCTCTGGGCAACCAGGTCGACGATCTCATCCATGATCTGATTCATGTCGAAATCCTTGGGTGTATAGACACCGGCAACACCGGCTTCGAGCAGGATCCTCGCGTCCTCCGGGGGGATGATCCCCCCGGCGACCACGGGAACGTCGACGCCTTCCTCGGCAAGCAAACGGACGACCTCGGGAACAAGCTCGAGGTGCGAGCCCGAGAGGATCGAGAGACCGACGACGTCGACGTCCTCCTGCAGCGCTGACTCGGCTAACTGCTCCGGGGTCAGGCGGATCCCCTGATAGATCACCTCCATTCCGACATCGCGGGCCCGCAGCGCGATCTGCTCGGAGCCGTTGGAGTGACCATCGAGGCCGGGTTTGCCGACCAGGATCTTCAATCTGTGGCCGAGCAGCCCGGATACACGATCGACGCCGGCACGCGTATCCGCGAGGCCGCGGCGATCTCCGGCCGGGGCAGCTCCGCCGACGCCGGTGGGGCCGCGGTAGGCGCCGAAGACATCGCGAAGAGTCTGCGCCCACTCGCCGGTTGTCGCACCTGCCTTGGCGGCGGCGATCGTGGCCGGCATGATGTTCTCGTCCTCCGTTGCGGCCACGCGGGCAACCTCGGCCAGGGCATTGGTGACGGCGGTGTTGTCGCGTGACTCGCGCCAACTCTCGAGCGCCTCGATCCGCTCACGCTCGACCTCGGGGTCGGGCTTCATGATCCCGCCGTCGGCCGAGGCGGTGAGCGGAGACTCGGCGGTCTCCACGTAGCTGTTCAGTCCGACCACCTTCTGCTCGCCGCTCTCGATCCGGTAGACCCGATCCCGGTTTGACTCGACCAGGCTCGCCTTCATGTACGGCACCGCGGCAACCGCGCCGCCCTTTTCGGCGACAACGGCCATCTCATCGCGTGCACCCTCTGTGAGCTCGTCGACGAGGCCCTCCATCACTACCGATCCCTCAAAGATGTCGGGGTACTCGAGCAGGTCGGTCTCGTAGGCGAGCACCTGCTGGATCCGCAGGCTCCACTGCTGGTCCCACGGGCGGGGGAGACCCATCGCCTCGTTCCAGGCGGGCAGCTGGAGGGCGCGGGCACGGGCGTCGCGGCTCATCGTCACCGCAAGGGCCTCGAGCACGATCCGCTGGACGTTGTTCTCGGGCTGGGCCTCGGTGAGGCCGAGAGAGTTGACCTGGACCCCGTAGCGGAATCGCAGCATCTTCGGGTCGGTGACGCCGTATCGCTCGCGTCCGATCTCGGTCCAGAGTCGGCCCATCGTCTTCAGCTTCGCGATTTCCTCCACAAATCGGATGCCGGCATTTACGAAGTACGAGATACGCCCGAAGACCTTCGGGAAGTCCTCGTCGGCCACCTGTCCCCGCTCCTTGACCTGGTCAAGTACGGCGATGCCGGTCGAGAGCGCGTAGGCGATCTCCTGGATCGGTGTCGCACCGGCCTCCTGCAGGTGGTAGCTGCAGATGTTGATCGGGTTCCAGCTCGGGACCTCGTTGACCGTGAAGGCGACCATGTCGGCGATCAGGCGCATCGAGGGCTTGGGGGGAAACGCGTAGGTCCCGCGGGAGAGGTACTCCTTGATGATGTCGTTCTGGGTCGTCCCCTTGAGCTGGGAGCGATCGACGTCATTCTCCTCTGCGGCCGCGACGTAGAGCCCGAGCATCCACGCTGCCACGGCATTGATCGTCATCGAGGTATTCATCTCGTCAAGCGGAATCTGGTCCATCAGCACATCCATGTCGCCGAGATGCGCCACCGAGACGCCAACCTTGCCCACTTCGCCCCGGGAAAGGATGTGGTCCGGGTCATAGCCTGTCTGCGTCGGCAGGTCAAAGGCGATCGAGAGGCCTGTCTGGCCCTTGGCGAGATTGCCTCGGTATAGCTCGTTTGAGCGCTTTGCGTCCGAGTGACCCGCGTATGTTCGCATCACCCAGGGCCGGTCCGGCTGCGGAAGTCGATGGCTGCTCACTTCGCAGATGATATTGCCGCCGCCTGGCCGGAGGTCCGCCGGGCATGCCCGGAATGGCGAAATCCCGATTTCATCGACCCCGCCGCCGCGACTTCTCGGCCAATCTGTGTTTAGGCTCTGTAGGCGGCTGTCCATCCGCCGCCCACACACATATGCGACGCAAAACAAAACTCACACTCATTCTTGCCGCGATTGTTTCAATCGTGGTCGCCTCGACCGCCTTTGGTTCCGGGGTGATCACGATCTATTCCAACAAACTGATGAGCAACAACAGCCAGGCGGCGATGATCAAGACCGCCGGCAACGAGTGCATCCGCGGTGGCAGCGCCTCCGCATTCAGGATCCGGCTTGGGAAGAGGACCGCCGAGTGCGCGTATCGCGCCCCCGTCGTGGGTCGTGATCTCGACATCTCCGCGACTGCCCGCCTTCTCGCCGGCACCCCGAAGAAGATGCAGAAACGGATAAATCTCTCACTCTCGCTCCGCACTGGGGACGGTGGCCGCTATCAGCTCGCCGTCTTCCCGATCCAGCGCAAGTTCCAGCTTCGAAAGATCCTCCCGAATGACACCCGCAAGTTCCTCAAGGTCGGCAAGAGGGTCTCGGCCATCCGCCGCGTCATCGGCAGGTCAAACGCACTTCGCCTCCAGGCCTTCGTCACCAAACCCGGCAAGTGCAGGGTGATCGTGATCATCAACAAGAAGATCGTCGGGAAGGTCAAGGACGACAACTGCGCTCCGCTCAAGGGTCGGTTCCCGAGTATCTCGGTCGGTTCGTCCAACATCGCCAAGGGCGCCGTCGGAAGCTTCAGCGATCTGCGCGTCCGCGTCCCGAATCCCTACTAGCCCGGGACGCCTCACCGAGTCGTCCCACCCATCCGCCATGCGGGTGCCATCCCCAGCGGGCGTACGGGCGCCATGCCCAGCGGGCGTACGGGCGCCATGCCCACCCGGCGTACGGTCGCAATTCCCGCCCGGCGTATCGTGGGTCCCGTGATCTCGTCCGAGACGATCGAGCTTCCGCGCACCGCCGGCCCCGGGTCGGGTGTCGGCGGCAATTGGCGGGTCATCGTCCTCAACGACAACCACAACACCTTCGATCACGTCGCCGGAACCCTGGCCTCGGTTCTGCCAGGGGTCTCGATCGACGGTGGCTTCGCCTTCGCGAACGAGATCCACAACTCCGGCCGCGCGATCGTCTGGTCGGGAGCACTCGAGCACGCCGAGCACTACTGGGAGCAACTCGGTACCGCCGGCCTCACGATGGCTCCGCTCGAGCAGGGCTGACCCCCCACGCAGCGCGCTCAAGACCCCGCAGCGCTCTCAGGACCCCGCAGCGCTCTCAGGACCCCGCACCATTCAAGGCCCTGGCGCTGCAATTGCCCGCCACGTTCGATCCTGACGCGACACTGGGGCGACATAAGTACCGCATAGGTGGTTTTGTCGCCCCGATGCAACTTGGGGAGTGTCCGCCCGGCGCTACTCGTAGCCGAGCAGCGTGTGCCAGGCGGGGAGGAGGGGCTTGTCGTAGAGGTTGATGATCTTCTCCCGCTCCGCCGAGATCTCGTCTGAGAACCAGTAGCGCTCGAAGTCCGAACGGGAGTTCCAGACCGATGCCTGGCGAACATGCAACGTGTCATCGATCGCGCGGGTGAGGTTCCAGGAGGTTGCGCCGTAGGCGAGCACCTTGGCGGCAACCGGTTGCCAGGAGTCGAGGAAACGATCCGTCCGCAACGGTGAAATGTGCCAATCGATGTAACAGACCTCTAACACTCTTGACTACCTCCAGTCGGTTGGTGGGCGCCGCCTAGGCGCCGACCTCTGCCCGGATTGCGCCGGGACCTTCCTCAACCTTGCCCTCGTCCTCAGACGTAGCTCCAACCAGGATCGAGATCTTGCCGAGGTGCTTGTTCTCGTGCAGGAGCTGATGCGCGCCGGGGACACCATCAAAGTCCATTGTCTTCCAGAGCACCGGCCGGACCTTGCCCTCGGCCATCAGCTGGTTCGCCTTCATGCACTCATATGCGTTGGCAAAGTGGGATCCGATGATCTCCTTCTGGCGCATCCACAGGTAGCGGACATCGAAGTCGAGGTTGTACCCCGAGGTTCCGCCGCAGATCACGACCTTGCCGAACGGCTTGACCATGAACACCGAGGTCGGGAAGGTCGCCTTGCCGACGTGTTCGAAGACGATGTCGGGCGCATCGCCGAGCAGCCCCTTGACGTGCTTGGCAAACCCGCGCGAGACCTTGAATCGCGCCTTCTCCTCGTCAGGCGTCTCTCCGCCCTTTCGCATCATGCCGGCGTACTCGTTGCGGTTCACGTAGTCGACCGCGCCGAGCCGCTTGACCAGCTCGCCCTTGTCATCGGACGAGACAACTCCGACCGCGTTTGCTCCCGCTGCCTTGCAGAGCTGGATCGCAAAGACCCCGAGGCCGCCCGCGGCACCCCAGACCAGGACGTTCTGCCCCGCCTGGATCTTGCAGCGGTCAATCAGCATCCGGTATGCGGTGAAGTAGGTCAGGCCGTATGCCGACGACTCGGCCCAGGAGAGGTTCTGAGGCCGGGGCAGGAGCTGCTGGGCCTGGACCTTGGTGAACTCCGCAAATGACCCCCAGGTCGTCTCGTAGCCCCAGATCCGCTGGCTGGGAGCCGCCAGCGGGTCAAGTCCGTGGACCTCGACATCCTCGTAGGAGGCCTGGTTGCAGTGGATCACCACTTCGTCGCCGGGCTTCCAGCGGGATACGCCCTCGCCGACCTTCCAGACGATGCCGGAACCGTCGGAGCCGCCGATGTGATGGCCGTACTCGGGATGATCGCCGTAGCCGAAGACCGAAACCGGCTCGCCGAGCGCTGCCCAGACATTGTTGAAGTTGACGCCTGCGGCCATCACCCGCACGATCACCTCGAAGGCTCCGGGCTCTGGAACCTCGATGTCTTCGAGCCTGAAGGCATCCTTGGGCTCGCCCTGGGTTTCCGGGCGGATCACCCACGCAGCCATCTTCTCCGGCAGCGTGCCGGGCTCCACATCGAGGACTGTCAGTGCGCTGGTGTCTACGGCCACCTGGTTCCTTTCAAGCGGGGGGTTGAGGCAGCGGCAATCCTAGATGAGACTGGATAACAAGGCAGACGAGACCGGAGCCCGATCATCCAGGTACCACCGGCAGCTAGGGAATCAGAAGCTGGTTATCCGAGGTGGGGCGGTCGGCGCCGACCACGAATCGGGATGCGGTGACGGTGGGGAGTCCCTCGGCCCTGACCAGATAGATGCCGGCCTGGAGATCGACCGAGAAGTCATCGGTACCACTTGCGACGATCTCGTCGGAGCGATGCTTGGTGATCCCGGTGATCAGGAGACGAGTCGGCCGGGGGATCGTGTTGGAGATCTTGAAGATCACGGTCAGCGGCCCGGTCGAGCGCGAACTCGGCTCGGAGACGCCCTCGTTTTGCGCGAGGGTCGGTGTCGGCTCGCCTCTGAAGCCGACGATTCGCGGCGAGATCGTGATCGCATTGGCGCCGATCGTCGCGGTCACCTGCGTCGGCTGCGCCGGACGTGGGTCATTCGGGTGGCTCTCGCTGCCGCACCCGGTCATCGCAGTTGCGGCAAGCGCCGTCACGGCGATCACGCAGGCGGCGGCTGCTCGTGTCTTCCCTCGACCCATCAGGAGACAAATCTAGCCGAACTGCCCGGATGCGACCGGGTTGCCGGGATCAGGAGAGGGATCTAGCCGAACCAGACGGACTTGCGCTGGACCAGCATCTGGTCGAGTTGAAGCTGGATCCTGGTCCGGATCTCCTCGGCGATCGTCTGCACCTCCGCGGGGTCATCCGCGACCTCGACCGGGTAGATCGAGGTATCGATCGGCTCGAGAAAGCGGATCTTGAACTTGGCCGGCAAATACATCAGGGAAGCGGCAAGACCCAGGTGCGGAAACGCCGGGGTGAGTGGGAAGTAGATCAGCCCGGTGAGCTTCTCCATCGTCTTCATGTGGGCGAAGATCGGCATCGCCTCCTCGCCTCCGACCAGGGCGAGCGGCACGATCGGCACCCGCGCCCGGATCGCCGTCCGCACAAATCCCCCGCGACCAAATCGACGCAGCCGGTAACGCTGCCAGTAGACCTTTCGAGAGCCCTTGAGACCCTCGGGGAAGACGATCGCGAGTCGGCCTTCGTCGTAGAGGAGCCGCTGGGCGTTGTCCCGCTGGGCCGGTACAAGTCCGAGTTTGTTGACCAGCATGCTGACGCCGGGATATCCCTTGAACCAGTCCTCGCCGAACATGTAGAGCGGGCGTGGACTCGGGTGCTCGTTGCGGATCGCCTGCATCACCATCGGCGCATCGGGTGGCAGCGCGCCGGAGTGGTTTGAGACCAAGAGGGCGCCACCCTCTGAGGGAATGTTCTCGATCCCCTCGGTCTCGACCCGGAACCAGTACCGGTAGTAGAAGTTGAGGGCGGGCTCGATCGTCGAGATGAAGTGCTCGGAGCGGCCCCAGTCGTCGAGGTTCCTCTCCTTGTCGGCCGGAGGAAGCAGCGAACGGAGATCGGGATGCCCGGAGGCCCCTTCGTCGTCGATTTCCGCCGGCGAGGCGTACTCGTCCTCGTATGCGTGAAATCTCGGTGTCTGCTTGGCGGGCAGAGGAGAGTGCTCCACTTCGGCAGACTCGGGATCGGCTTCGCCCCTGCCGCCGAACAGCAGGCTTTCGGGGCCCAGTGCCCGGCCGCTGAGGCCGCGGCGCCTGATCGGCCGCGGTTTCCTCTCGGCGGCCATCAGTCGACGCTCAGGTCGCGGAAGGGAGGGTTGATCAACTCTGCGGTCACGCCGTCGTCCCCGACGTCGACCGTCTGGCCGGGTTCGGCCTCCCGGCGGACGATCGCGAGGGCGATCGGCCCGAGCGCGGGGGAGACGACTGCGGTCCCGATCACTCCGACCTCCTTCGAGCCAACGGTTATCTGGTCGCCGGCACCGGCGGGGGCGCTGAGCCTGAGCCCGCGCAGCAGCCGATTTGGCCTGCCCTTGTAGTGAAGCCGCGCGACCGTCTCCTGGCCGATGTAGCAACCCTTGGTGAAGCTGACCGAGCGCTCGACGATTCCAGCCTCCGCGGGCATCGTCCTATTCGTCATCTCGGCCCCGAACCTTGGGATGCCCGACTCGACCCTGATGATTTCGGCCGCCTCGGCACTCACCGACGCGGCACCCGCGCCGAGCAGGCCGTCGCGCAGTGTTTCGACGTCCTCGAGCCGGCAGGAAAGATCAACTCCATCCAGGGTCCAGATCGCCAGGCAGCCAACGCCATGAACCACGATCTCCTCGCAGTGGTTCTGCGGATGTGGCGCGATTCCGGTTGCTGCCGGCGCACCGGGTCCCTCGACAGTCAACAGCGCGGTCGTCTCTGTCACATCATCGATCTCGACATCGCGGCCGATCTTGTAGATCTCGAGATGACGCCGGGCCCCCTCGAGCGCAACTGCCTCGGTGTCGACCCGAACCTCGTTCTCCGCGGTCCTCACGACTCGCATGTCGGCCTGCATGTGCCCCTTGCGGTCGAGCAACGCCGCATAGGTGCCCTCGCCGACCGCGAGACCTTCGATCTCGTTGGTGACCTGGCTGTGGAGGTATCCGGCCGCCTCCGCGCCGCGGAAGATCAGCCTGCCCCGATCAGAGCGATCGACCAGGCCGCACTCTTCGCGGAGCTGTCTGTATTGGGCATCCAGTTCGACGGTGATCGTGGGAGCCGGCATGGAAGCGATTCTACGGACACTCCCGGCTTGGTACCCGCACTGAACATTCCCACCGGGTCTGTCGGCCTCCGGAATATGGGGGAGGCGGAGGTTTAGGTATGACAAAAAGTATTGTTTGTCTATAGCCAGGTTTTCAGGAACAAGTACACGCACAGAGGACGACGAGCCAGAACCCGGCAACGGAGTCTCAGCTGACGCCTTGGATGTCGAGAGCGTCCTTCCAGGCGAGGCGGCGGTTGCCAAAGCCGCCAGACGCTCCCTGGACGGACACACGAGCGGTCTCCGTGGTCTTTGGCCATTTCTCGGCCCCGCATTCATCGCGGCGGTTGCCTACATCGACCCCGGTAACTTCGCGACCAACATCGCCGCGGGCTCGAAGTTCGGCTACCTGCTGCTCTGGGTGGTGCTCTCGGCAAACCTGATCGCGATGGTCGTCCAGGCGCAGTCGGCTCGTCTCGGCATTGCGACTGGTCACAACCTCGCGGAGCTCTGCAGGATGAGCTTCTCGAAGCGGACCTCGGTGGGCCTGTGGCTGCAGGCGGAGATCGTCGCGATGGCAACCGATATCGCCGAGATCGTCGGCGCGGCCCTCGGCCTTCACCTGCTCTTCGGCATGGCACTCTTCCCGGCCGGGCTGCTTGCAGGCGTCGGCGCCTTCGCGATCCTGGCTCTCCAGCAGCACGGATACCGCCGGCTTGAGGCGGCGATCGCAGCGATGGTCGGCGTTGTCGTGCTCGCCTTCGTGGTTGAGCTCTTCAATGCCAAGCCCGAAGCGGGAGCAGTGGCGAAAGGCCTCTTGATCCCGGGGTTCGGTGGAACCGAGAGCGTCCTTCTGGCAACGGGAATCATCGGCGCAACGGTGATGCCACACGTGATCTATCTGCACTCCGCCCTGACCCAGAAGCGCGTGGTCGGTCGCTCCGATCGCGAGCGCCGCAAGATCCTCCACTTCGAGACCGTCGACATCGTGATCGCGATGTCACTGGCAGGGGTGGTCAATCTCTCGATGATGATCACCGCGGCCGCGCTGTTCCATGACAGCGGCCTCGTGGCCATCGACACGATCCAGGGCGCCTACGACGGCTTCCGGGACCTTGTCTCCCAAAATGCGGCGACGATCTTCGGCATCGCCCTCCTCGCGTCGGGTTTTGCCTCCTCCTCGATCGGGACGATGGCGGGCCAGGTGGTGATGCAGGGGTTCATCGAGCGCAGCATCCCGCTGTTTCTCCGCCGCGTCGTCACCCTCGCTCCGGCCCTGTTCGTGCTCGCGATCGGTTTCGACCCGACCAAGGCGCTGGTGATCAGCCAGGTCGTCCTCTCGTTCGGGATTCCCTTCGCCCTGGTCCCGTTGATCATGCTGACCTCGAGCCGAGAGGTGATGGGACCGCTGGTCAATCCGCGCTGGCTCTCCTGGCTGGCGGGCGCCCTTGCGGCGATGATCATCGCCCTCAACGTCTTTCTGATCCAGGACATCCTGCTCTGATCGCCGGCGAGATAGTCTGTTGATCAGATGGCTCTTGCGCACGACTTCCAGGAGATTCTCGACAGTCTGCCGAGCGATTGGACCGATCTCGAGTTCGACCTGCGGATCAACCAGGACGACAGATACGTCGATGCTGCCGTCGACCTCAGCATGATCAATGCGAAGCCCTACTCGAACTCAGATTGGCATTGGCGGGTGCTTGTTGCCCACAGGTTCGGGCATGGCGCAGCGGCCCCGACCGTCAGTGGCGTGCTCGCGAAGCTCGACGCATCGGAGATCACCGGTGAGATGAGGCTTCGCGAGATGCGCGAGGGCCGGGCCGAGGTCGTACCGATGTGGGGCAGGCCGGAAAGCGCCCGCGAAGAGTTCCGCAAGCGTCGTTCGCTGTGATTGATCGGGACAGGTGGTCGCTGTGGCGCAGGTCATCGCTGTCGTCTCGGATCTGATCCTCGCAAGCCGCGTCGAGGGTTCCCTTCGGGCGGCGGGCCATCAGGTCAACCTCGTCGGTTCACTACCGGGCGATCTCGGAGATGCCGCTGCAATCGTCTGTGATCTCGAGATCGCGGACGCCATTGCGGTTGGCGCGGCGACGGTACCCAGTCTCGGTTTCTACTCTCACGTGGACATCGATTCGCGCCGCCGGGCGCTCGACGCCGGGATCGATCTCGTGGTCCCCAGATCGAGGATGTCCCGCGAGCTTCCCGCACTTGTCGAGCGCCTGATCGCCGCTGACGACTAGGGTTGCCGCCACCTGAACCGCCGCGCGGGTAGACTGGCGCCGGATAATCCGATGGAGGAGGTAGTTCGAAGTGCAAGATCGAGGACTTGCGGCATACATCGCCGAGTTGATCGGCACATTTTTCCTGGTGTTGTTCATCACCAGCGTTTTTGTTCTGTTTGTGTCGCCCGGAAACTCAGCCCAGTTTGGCTCAGATTTCGCAGTTGTCGGTCTCGCTCAAGGCTTCCTGCTCTTCGGGCTGGTGACGATGTTCGGCCTGGCCAGCGGTGGGCACTTCAACCCGGCGGTCACCGTCGCGGCAGCGGCAATGCGCCGTATCGCACCGATTGACGCCGTTATCTACATCCTTGCCCAGCTCTCGGGCGCCGTACTCGGTGCCCTGCTGACCAAGGGTCTGATGAGTGACGAAGGACGGGCGATCAACTACGGCGCGGCAACCACAAGTGACATTCTCGGCGGCCCGATGCAGGGGATGATCGTCGAGGGTCTCGGCACATTCGTGCTTGTGCTCGTGATCTGCGTTGTCGCGCTTTCGCTCAAGAACGCCAAGGATTGGGGTCCACTGGCGATCGGCCTGACCTTCGGCATGGCCGTCATGGTCTTCGGGCCTTTGACCGGCGGCAGCTTCAACCCGGCCCGTTGGTTCGGCCTGGCGCTGGTCTCGGGTGAGTGGGGCGACGTCTACCCGTTCGTGGTTGGACCACTGATCGGAGCACTCCTGGCCGTGGCCGTGTTCAGATTCATCATCGAACCCGGCGGCAGCGGCGGCAAGGGTGCCGCCACGGCCCCCGGGGCAAATAAGACCCCGACGTCCCTGAAGACAACCGGGGACGCCTGACAACACCGTTTTGGCAGGGTGGCACCGTTAACGGTGCCACCCTGCGTTTACCCCCACCGCCGCACTTCGGTAGCTTGGGATCGTGCGCCGGGTCACCTTCTCTCGCAACTACACGCTCTCCCTCTCGCGCACCTGCCAGTGCTTCTGCAAGTACTGCGTGTTTGCCACGCACCAAGCTCATCTCCACGAGCCTCAAGAGGTTGAACGCAGGCTAGATGAGGCGCTGAGGAGGAACGCCAAGGAGCTGCTCGTCCTGACCGGCGAGCACCCCGAGGTCAACCCGATCGTCGCCCGGAAGCTCGAGGATTGGGGTCACGAGGACTTCACCTCCTACGTGATCTGGGCCTGCGAGCGGGCGATCGAGCGCGGCATGCTTCCCCACACCAATCTCGGTGTGCTCTCGAAGCTGGATCTCGGCCGGGTCCGCGAGGTGACCGCCTCGCAGGGATTGATGCTGGAATCGATATCCGAGCGGCTGATGGAGACCGTCCACGCGGGGTCACCGACCAAGCACCCGAAGCGGCGCCTCGAGACGATTGATGCAGCGGGAGAGCTGAAGATCCCATTCACGTCCGGCATCCTGGTCGGGATCGGCGAGACCGAGGAGGAGCGGGTTGCGTCACTCGAGGCGATCGCCGATCTTCACGACCGCCACGGCCACATCCAGGAGGTTATCCTCCAGAACTTCGTCCCGCACCCCCGCTACTACGGCCAGGAGGTCGCCGAGATCGCCGACGAGGCCTCTCGGAGGCGGTGGGAGGAGAGATCGGGCGAGTCGCTCGACCACGACGTTCCGCTGCCGGCCTGGGCAAACCCGGTCTCGATAGAGGACATGAAGCGCCTGATCGCCGAGTGCATTCGATTGATGCCCGACGTCGGCGTCCAGGTGCCCCCGAACCTCGCAGATTGGTGGGGCGAGCTTGTCGAGGCCGGCGCAACCGACCTCGGCGGGCTCTCGGCCAATGGGGACCACATTTCTCCCGAGCAGCCATTCCCGAGCCCGCATCAGGTAAGGAAGGATTTGAAGCCGCGCGGCTTCGCGCTGACCGAGCGTCTCTGCGTCTACCCCCAGTACATGAACCAGGAGTGGATGGAGCAGGGCGTGCTCGACGTGATCAAGCTCAGGTACTGGAGCTTCATTCCCCGCAGCGGCTCCGGCCGTCGCCACGACGAGGATCTCGACCCGAAGATCGCCTCGATCGCGATCGAGAAGGGTCGCAACGGGGTGGAGCTGAACGAGGACGAGCTGACGGCGCTGTTTGCCGAGACCCGTCCCGAGGTGATCGAGGAGATCCGCGTCGCCGCCGACGAGCTCCGTGCCGAACTCCACGGTGATGTCGCGACCTTCGTCGTCAATCGCAACATCAACTTCACCAACATCTGCATCGTCGGCTGCGCCTTCTGCGGGTTTGGCCAGGGCAGGCGCTCACCCGACGCATACGAGGTCACGGAGGGCGACTTCGCCGACCGGATCCGCGATGCGATCGAGTTCGGAGCCACCGAGCTCTGCATCCAGGGCGGCATCCACCCCGATCTGACCCTCGATGTCTATGGCGAGTGGCTGAAGCTGGCGCGGTTGGTGGCACCCGACATCCATCTGCATGCCTTCTCGCCGATGGAGATCCACTTCATGTGCGAGGGCTCCGGCAAGTCCCCCGGCGAGGTTTTCGACCACCTGATCGAGTGCGGTCTGGGTTCCACACCCGGCACCGCGGCAGAGGTGCTCGACGACGGGGTTCGCCAGCGGATCTCGCCGAACAAGCTCCCTGCCGCGCGCTGGGTCGAGATCATCGAGGCCTCGCACAACGCCGGGCTCCGCTCGACCTCGACGGTGATGTTCGGGCACATCGAGGAGCCGCGCGAGCTGGCGCGCCACATGCGGGTGATCCGCGCACTCCAGGAGCGGACCGGGGGCATCACCGAATTCGTGCCGCTCAGCTTCATTCCATTCAACACGATGCTGGGGCGCACCCACGGCATCGAGGAGATCTCCGATCAGGAGAACCTCAAGCACACCGCGGTCTTCCGCCTCGCACTCGGCCGATCAGTGGTCAACCTCCAGGCGAGCTGGGTGAAGATGGGCCTCGAAGCGGCGACCGAGTCACTTCGCTGGGGCGTCAACGACCTCGGTGGCACCCTGATGGAGGAGAACATCTCGCGGATGGCCGGCTCTCAGCACGGGGTCAAGCTGGAACCCGAGCAGTTGATCGAGGCTGCCCGGGCCGGCGGCCGCACCCCCTCGCAGCGCACGACGCTCTACGAGATCGTCGAGACCTACTGATGAAGGCGATGGTCCTGGGAGCGCAGCCCGGCCACCTCGAGCAGACCGAGGCGCCCGACCCGTTTGCCGGCGCTGGGCAGGTGCGGATCAAGGTCGATGCCTGCGGAGTCTGCCGGACCGATCTGCACATCCTCGACGGTGACCTCGGCGAGCCGAAGCTGCCGCTGATCCCCGGGCATCAGATCGTCGGATCGGTGGAGTCCCTGGGAGATGGCGCCGAGCGATTCCAAATTGGAACCAGGGTCGGCGTGCCCTGGCTTGGCTGGACCTGCGGCGAGTGCAGATACTGCCGCTCGGACCGGGAGAACCTCTGCGATCGGGCCCGGTTC
>JBBQZL010000030.1:0-18240 GCA_038207745.1 Solirubrobacterales bacterium | reverse complement strand
AACGCTTGGGACGCGAACGGTCGAGCTCTGGACGAGCAGCACCGAGACAGACGGGCTCGAGTCTGCGACCTGATCGCCTGGCACGCGCCCCATCATGAATGATCTGTGGTTCGTGACTTGGCGAAGCCGCCGACCCCGTGGGCCGGCGGCTGCTTGCTTCAGCTTGTGGTTGCGCCGGCCATTTGCGGGGTGACGGTCGAGCTAATGGTGGTGGTGCCTGTGCTTTGCCTTCTTGACCTTGACGTTGGTCAGGGCTGAGACATTGCCGGCCTTGTCGACGGAGCGGATTGCCACGAACTGCTTCTTCTTCCCCTTGACCGTGATGCTCATCGGCTTCTTGGGATCGCGTGGCTTCGGGGCCTTCATTCTCTTGGCCCTCTTGAGATTCGAGAGGTTGATCCGCTTCTTCGAGCGATAGACCTCGTAGCGCTTCACCTTGCCGTTGCTGACACCGTTGTCGCCCGATGCCTTCCAGGTCAACTTGGCCTTCCTGCCGCGGCCCTTGTTGGTGCGCTTGACCTTGATCCTGCCCGCGGAGGCCGGGCGACGGGTGTCGTTGCCGTGTTCGCCGCTGTTGTGCTCGTCGTGGCGATAGTGCCACCAGGCGTTGTTCTTGGCCGGCGAGCCCTCTACGTTCCAGACGAACAGGTATCCCTCGCGGCTGCCGTAGGCCATCCGCAACCTGCCATTGAACGAAGGGTCGCTGACGGCGCCCGCAAACGAGGACCACTGGCCGGTCCACTTGGGGAACCCCGGCGCCTCCTTGCCACTCTGCTGGTAGGCGTGGATCCAGTACGAGTCATTCGAATCGACGATCGAGCGATTCACCCCGCTCGAGAGATTCGAGATCAAGGGGGACGAGAAGAACGGGAAACCATCCTGGCTCTGCGGAAACCCGATGAGCACATCGCCGCCGTCGATCTCCCATGCGCTCTCGAACGTGTGCGGAAGGCTCGCCGGGCCCGGGGTGTCGAGGGCCGAGGTGAGCGAGTTACCGCCGGCCATCGGCTGTACGTAGTTGGGTGGGTCGCCCTTGCCCAGAAGGTCACCGATCGCACTCTGACCCGTGACCCCGACCTGTAGGCCATCGGAGACGAAGTAGGGCGGGATGCCGTTGCACGGAGTCGATGGGCAGGAACCGCCGAGCGGCCTGAAGACGGAACCGTCGCCGTTGATCACGATCGGAAATCCCGCAACCGGGTCAACCGTGACCTTCGGTCCGGTGCCGTCGTAGTCGGCGATCGAGGCCGCGTTGGAGCCTTCCTGCACGAAGTCGATCGATTGGTCGTAGCAGCCGGCCAGCGAGTCGAGCTGCACAGGCCAACCTGGGAGGAATGCGCCGCCCGGGTTGTTGTTTCCATCCGGCTGGATGCCGTAGATGTACGGGTGCTCGCCACCGCTGGTTACGCACTCATTGCTGCCGACAAAAACCTGGTCCTTGCCGGTCCCGAGAACATCGGCAACCGCCGGTGGCATGATCAGCTTCGCATCCTGGACATAGTCATTCGGGTTTGGCGGAACCATCGACGCCGGCAGCTTGACCACCACCGGCCAACCGGGGACCGGCTTGCCGTTCGGCTGCCAGGCATAGAGGCGCTGGTCATATGAGGACATCAGGATCGAGAGCCTCCCGTTGCCCTTGAGATCTCCAAGCACCGGTGCTGACCAGTTGCCACGGGTCGGGAGCCGGCTGTTGCGCTGGCCCGCACGCGGTGTCGGAACCGGCTTGGTGTTGAACTGCGGGTCGCTGTGGACGGGGAAGCCGTCGCGGATCTTGCCCCTCGGCGACCACGCATAGACCCAGCCGGAGGCGGTGGTCGCGACGATCGAGAGCTTGCCGCTTCCGGTCAGGTCACCGACAGCGGTGCCGCTGATCGGATCCCGCATGTCACGAAGCGCCTCGACGCTGTTGTACGAATCCGCCGGATATCCCTGGGGATTGTTCGGATCGATCGAGCGCAGCTTCCGGGTCTTGGCGGGGAAGCCCTCTATCTCCTTGCCGTTGGTGTCCAGCACGTGCACCTCACCGTCGTAGGTGCTGTAAAGGAGATCCTGCTCGCGCCTGCCGGAGATGTCGGCGAATGTCGGTGCGCCGCTCATCTCGGTGCTGATCTTCTTCGGGAAGCCGTTGACCATGCCGGGGTCATTGCGTGCACCGATGGCGCGGCGGTCCTCGCCCTTGAGGCCGTTGCCGTCCCTTGCCCGCAGGCGGAGCGTCACCGTGTACTGCTCGGGGCCAAAGGGGAGAGTCGTGCTTGTCGGGCTCTTGCCCGAGTAGCTCGACGGGATCTTCGAGAGGTCGAGCGTTCCGAGGACGCCGCTCTTGGCGGCCGTCCCGGTCGAGATCGTCTTGAAGTCGGTATCCGCCGGGTCGGCGCCGAGCGCCCACTCGAGCGTCCAGCCAATGCCGCTGGAACCCCAGGCCGACGGTGCTACCGAGCCCTTGATGTCAAGCGTCTTCTGCCTGGCCGGGTTGACGTAGTGGTACCAGTTGGGCGAGTTGATCAATGCGGTCGGGGGAACCCTGCCGTCCATGATCAGTTTCGTCGCCTTGCCGATATTCGGACGGCCGTAGCCGTACTGGGTGGACCAGTTGGTGTGAGAGTCGTCGGTGACGCTGCCGGGGTTGCCGGGCCACTGGCCGGGAACGGTTGGATGCTGGGTCTCCGGGACGACCTGGCTGGCCGTATTCATCAGGACCTGCCGAACCTCATTCGGCGTCAGCGTCCTCGGGATGATCGTGGCATCAACCGCGTTCATCGCAGCCGACTGGACCATGCCGAGGAAGCCGGCCTGAAAGGGCGTCGCGCCCGAGGTTGTCGACTCCCCGCCCGAGAACACCGAGTGGGTGCCGTAGCTGGTCACGTTGCTGCGGGCCCGGAAGCTCCGGGCAGCCGGGCCATCCGCGTCGGCGATCACGCCGTTTCCGGGGAATACCTCGTTGTAGAGGAGACCGTCGGTGTGATCCATCGAGTCGAAGTCGTTCGAGTCAAAGGAGAGCAGGACGTTCCTGTCGATCGCGTACTTGACCGCCTCTCGCCCGGCGCTCGAGTAGGTGTAGGAGACGACGACCGAGGCAACGGCCTTGGACCCCGAGTCGACCGCGAAAAGAAGAGCCGGCGTCCAGTTGTCGGTCTTGCCGATCGCCTCGGAACCCTGCTTGATCGGCAGCACCTTGCACTCGCGGCAGACACCGACGCCCGCGAAGTTGTTGTTGGCCTGTCCGACCAGAAGCGAGAGCAGGCTCGATGCATGCCCGTAGCCGAGCTGGTCGGTCTGGGGATCATTGGTGTTGAACTCCGTGTTCCAGCCGCTGATGTCGTTCGGGTAACCGTTGCCGTCGTTATCGACCTTGGCTCCCGAAGGGCAGCCGGCGAGCTCGTGGTTGGTCACCGTGCAGTGGCCGAAGACCGCGATCAGATCCTCGGGCGAGAGGTAGGAACGCACCGGACCGGCGATGTTGACGCTGTTCAGATAGGCGTGCTGACCGGCGGCCGCGCATCCCCGGGTCGTGCCCTCATCAATGGCGACGAAGGGCACGTCGGGAAGTGTGCATGCGGGGTTGACCCGGGGATCCTTGGCGTAGTCGCGGATGTCGAAGCGACCGTTGGCATCAAAGTCATAGGTACCGAGATCGTTGCCGTCCCATCCCTGCGGATATGGCAGTTCGCCCTTGTTCAGGTAGATGTTGTTGAGCGCGTCCCGGATCGAGTTGTTGCTGTAGTTGACCCCGCCCTCGATGTAGGCGACGAGCATGTCCTCGCGCCCGACGTTGCCCTGCTTCCAGGCACCGGTCATGTTGATCCCCGAGGAGTGCTCGGGATCTGTCGCGTTACGGGCCCAGCAAGGCAGGCCGCCGTCGGGATGTGGCTTGTCCGCCACGGGGTTGCCGGGGTCGCGGCAGGTGTCGCCGTCAATCGGGCCGTAGAGGTTCGTCTGCTCGTTGTCGGTGCAACCGGTGAGGGGATCCTGGCTCTCGCAACGGGCGAAATCCGGGTCATTGGGGAACTCTGCCGCAGTCATCCTCGGACCGGGGTTGAGAACCGGGGCGGGATCAGCCTGCGAAATCGAGGCAAGAGCCATCGCTGCCAACATCACTGCCAGGCCGCTTGCGGCCGCCTTTGCCCAACGCTGCATAACCACCCCTCCCTAGGTTCCCTATGAGGCCAGCGAGTCTACACCGGCGCGCGCATCCTATACACACGGTCGTACACATGAGATGCGTGAGGTAGGCGACTCGGCCTCGGCGTCGAAGCAGTTGCACATGGACGAGCGCAGCAACCGCATCGCCAAGCGGCTGGAAAAGCCGATGCTGATCGCGGCTGCCCTGACGCTTCCCTCGGTTGCCCTGACCGAGACCCACGAGACCGGCCTCTTGTTTGCGATCGGCACCGTTCTCAACTGGGGGATCTGGATCGCATTCGCACTCGAATTGGTGATCATGCTCTCCGTTGTCCCGAATCGGCGCGAGTGGATCAGGCATCACCCGCTTGAGATCGTGATCGTCGTCCTGACCCCGCCGGTCCTGCCCCCCGCGCTGCAGGCGATGAGGGTTTTCAGGTTGCTGAGGCTGTTGCGGCTGCTGCGCCTGGCCACACTCTCCCGGCAGATCTTCTCCCTGGAGGGTCTCCGTTACGCCGCGCTGCTGTCCCTGCTCACGATCATCGCCGGCGGCGCGGTATTCGTTGCCTTCGAGCACGGCAATGGATACGGCCTCTGGGATGGGATCTACTGGGCGATCACGACGATGACAACGCTCGGGTCGAACATAACCCCGACCACCCTCGGTGGAGAGATCACCTCGATTGTGATGTTGCTGATCGGGATCAGCTTCGTCGCAATGCTGACCGGCGCCGTGGCGCAGAAGTTCCTTGGTCCCGAGATCAGTGAAACCGAGCAGAAGCTCGAAGAGGGAGCAGTGACGGCTCAGCAACTGGCGCTGCACCAGGTAGGTGAGCTCCAGAGCCAGCTCAAGGTGCTCGAGGTCAGCATCCAGCAGCTGATCAGCCAGCAATCCAGTGGGGAAGACGGGGAATCGGCCGTACCGGACCCCTGAAGCCGACCTGTACGCTTGCCTCGTGTCGGGTGGGGAGACAGTGGCAGCACCGAAGAGGCGGGGGTCGTTCACGGCTGCCGGGCTTGACCTGCTTGCGGCGACCCTGGGTTTCCTTGCCCTGACGCCGCGCGCCTCCGCCGGTGTCGAGACCCTGACCATGCGGTCCCAGAAGATCGTCGTCGGCGGGTTCGAGGTCAGGAAGTCCCTGATCCGGGTCCCGAAGCCGGGCAGCAGGAAGGGTTCCGCCTGAAACCCGGTCGTAAGACCGGGGGTGTCATCGCACTCGCGGGCTGCGTGCTGATCGGCGCCGTCGGCGCATCGTTCGCCGCGACGAGCCTGGCCCCCGACCCATTCTTCCCCGCCGCCGGCAGCAGCGCCTATTCGGTCTCCGGCTACAGGCTCGGCATAAGCTATTTCCCGGGCAACGGCGCGATCCGGGCCAGGGCAATGATTGCAGCCAGGGCCTCATCGAAGCTGAAGAGTTTCAAGCTCGACCTGAGGCGCCCGCCAATCGTCAGCGCGGTTACCGTCAACGGCCGAAGCGCCGGCAACTTCAGGGCCACGGCACGCAAGCTGATCGTGAGACCGAAGTCACCGATATCGGCAGGTTCGGAGTTCTCGGTCAAGGTCCTCTATCGCGGTGTTCCGGAGCGGTTGATCGATGCCGACAAGTCATCGGAGGGCTGGATATCGACCGGCGATGGCGTCACCGCACTCGGCGAACCGCAGGGCTCGCCGACCTGGTTCCCATGCAACGACCGGCTGTCCGAAAAGGCCGCATTCACGTTCAGGATCAATGTACCCCGGGGGTTCAGGGGAATTGCGAATGGCAGGTTGGCCACAATCAGGAGTCACGGCGGCCGGAGGACCTGGATCTGGCGGCAGTCAGACATGACCCCCTATCTGGCGACGCTGACAATCGGCAGGGGCAAGATCACCCGCGGCGATGCCAACGGAGTTCCATCCTGGAGCTACGTCGGCAAGGACGTACCGGGGGACTCTGGCGCGGCGCTCTCAAAGCTCCCGGACACGCTTAGCTTTCTGAGCGACAGCTTCGGCCCATACCCGTTCGACTCGACCGGACTGATCATCTCCGACAGCGGTATCGAGTACGCGCTCGAGACCCAGGCGAGACCGACCTTCGGACGCGTACCGGGGCAGCTCCTGATCGTCCACGAGCTCGCCCATCAGTGGTTTGGTGATTCGGTCGGGCTGGCCCGCTGGAAGGACATCTGGCTCAACGAGGGTTTTGCCACCTGGGCCGAGTGGTACTGGTCGGAAACACACGGGGGCAGGACGGCCGCGGAGACCGCCGCCGGGCTATTGAGCGAGCCGGCGAATCGCAGGGACCTCTGGGATCCTCCGCCGGGAACACCATCAGGGCCCAACCAGCTCTTCGCCAACTCGATCTATCTGCGGGGAGGCCTCGTGGTCGAGGAGCTCCGGGAGCAGATTGGTGAGACAAACTTCTTTTCGGTGCTGCGCAGCTGGACCGCGCAGCACCGCCACGGCAACGCGACGACTGAAGAGTTCATCGCGCTTGCCGAATCTGTTTCAGGTCAGGACCTGTCGGACTTCTTCCGGCGCTGGTTGTTTGCGCGGGGCCGACCGTGACCCTGGCCGCTGCGGGAGCTGTGCTGCCCGCGGCGTGAGCTCGAGTGCTGACCTGATGATTCCCGTTCGGAGCGGGGCGTCTCCTGCCGATGACCGGGACGTGAGTTGAACTCACTGCTGAGACCCAGCTCTCCGGCCATCAGACGCATCTCCCTTGACTGATCGGCAAGGATGAAGCTGACTCCGGCGCCCTCGCGACCGGCGCGGCCTGTACGGCCGACGCGGTGCCTGTAGGTGTCGCCGTCCTCCGGGATATCGAAATTGTAAACGTGGGTGATGTCGGCCACATCGATGCCTCGGGCTGCCACATCGGTGGCGACCAGGGTGTCGACGTCGCCCTTCTCGAAGCTCGCCAGTGCGCGCTGGCGTTGTGACTGCGATTTGTCACCGTGCATCGCAACGGCACGAACGTTCTTCGTGGCAAGTCGCTTGACCAATCGGTCTGCGCCGCGCTTGGTCCGGACGAAGACGAGCGTTCGCCCGGCCTCCATGCCGCGGAGCTCGGTGACCAGTGTGTTGAGTTTTGCCGACTGCGACTCGACATCGACGAAACGATGTGAGATCGCGGCAGATTCAGTGTGCTCATGCTCGTGCACGTGTCGCTTCGGATTGCGGGTGAAGTCCGACGCCATCTTGCCCGTTGCGCCCTGGAGCGTCGCCGAGAAGAGCAGAGTCTGACGGTTCGTCGGGATCCTGCCGACAATCCGGTCGACTGCCGGCTTGAAGCCCATATCGAGCATCCGGTCTGCCTCGTCGAGGACGAGGATCTCAACCTTGTCGAGGCGGATGTCGCCTCGCTGAATCAGGTCTTCGAGTCGTCCCGGAGTGGCGACGATGATGTGCGCCTTGCGGGCACGCTTGATCTGCGGGCCGAATCCGACGCCGCCGTAGACCGCTGCCACCGAGAGGGCGCGGGCGTGCGCAATCGAGAGCATCTCGTCGACGATCTGGCTGGCCAGCTCCCTGGTCGGTGCCAGGATGAGAGCGGCCGGGCGGGCGGTCGAGTTTGAATCGATCGTGTCGACCATCGGAACTCCGAAGGCCAACGTCTTGCCCGAGCCCGTCGGGGATTGGACAAGCACGTCTTCTCCGGCCAGAACGTCCTCGATGACGAGGCGCTGGACCGGGAAGGGTTCGTTGATGCCTCGCTTGGCGAGGGCGGATGCGACCTGGTGAGACACACCAAGGTCGGCGAATGACTGTGACATGAAGCTGTTCTCCTTATGTGAATGCGGGGAGATCCTGTAACCCCAACACGCGAAGAAGCGCAGCGAGAACGGAACCTCTCGAACGCGAAAAGGGTGCGTTCGATCTGTCAACCGTAGCAGCCCCGCCCGATTTCACCGGGTCGCGCTATCGTGATCGCCTTATGTCGGACGAACTCGAGGTGCAGCAATTTCCCAATCTGATGGTCGATCGGATCGCGAATGCGGTTGTCACGGTCGTCCCGCCGATCCTTCTCATCCTGGCCGCGATCTTCAGTTGGGGCGGACTGCTCCAGTGGAGCGATGTTGCTGCCTTCGTGATCACCTATCTGCTCTGTGGACTCGGCATCACGGTCGGCTTTCACCGGCTCTTCACCCACCGCAGCTTCAAGACACACCGACCCACACGCTGGCTGATCGCCGTGCTCGGCTCCGCCGCGGTCGAGGGCCCGGTGATCGAGTGGGTCGCGACCCATCGAAAGCATCACCAGTTCTCCGATCAGGCAGGCGATCCCCACAGCCCCCACGTCGGGCACGATCACGGATTCATCGGTGCCATCAAGGGTCTCTTCCACGCGCACGTCGGCTGGGCCTTCGGGTCAATGGAGCCGGCAGACCCCAATCGATACGCGAAGGATCTGATCTCGGAGCCGGCGCTGCGATTCATCAACAACGCCTTCCTGCTCTGGGTCCTGGTTGGGCTCGCGTTGCCATTCGGCCTCGGCTATGCCTTCACCGGGACCATCGAGGGCGCCCTGACCGGTTTGCTCTGGGGCGGCGTGGTCCGGATCTTCGTCCTTCATCACGCGACCTTCTCGATCAACAGCCTCTGTCACTTCTTCGGGCCGAGCCCCTATGACACAGGTGATGAGTCGCGCAACCTGGCCTGGCTCGCGGTGCCGACTCTCGGCGAGTCCTGGCACAACAACCACCACGCCTTCCCCACCTCTGCGCGTCACGGACTGGGCAGATTCCAGCTCGACTTTTCGGCGATCGTGATTGACCTGATGGAAAAAGTCGGCCTCGCCTGGGACGTGATCAGGATCAGCCCCGAGAAGGTCGCCGACAAGAAGGGCGCCACGAGGCAGGAGCCGGTCGCGACCAACTAGTATCGACCGCCATGGATCGCAAACTGATCACCTTGATAAGCGCCTCCGTAGCCCTTGCGGCGATTGTTGCCATCGTGCTGATCGCCGGAGGAGACTCCGGTGACAAGAGCAGCACCACCGCGACGACGGCATCCGAGGACAACCTGGGAAAGAAGCCGACGATCGCGGCATCCGATGCACCGGCTCCGACCACGCTCCAGGTCGAGGACATCAAGGTCGGCGAGGGTCCAGCCGCCAAGGCCGGGGACAACCTGACGATGCAGTACGTCGGCGCGATCTACGACACCGGCAAGGAGTTCGACGCCTCATGGGATCGCGGCCAACCCTTCAAGTTCCAGCTTGGCGCGGGCAACGTGATCAAGGGATGGGATCAGGGCATTGTCGGGATGAAGGCCGGCGGACGTCGCAAGCTGATCATCCCGGCGGACCTGGGATATGGAGCCGCGGGGAGCCCCCCGACGATCCCCGCCAACGCGACCCTCGTCTTCATCGTCGATCTGATCAGCATCAACTGATCCGGCCTTGGTTCGCGGGGGCGCCGGAAAGCGGCGGTCCGGCAGGGTTTCAGTTCGACAACATCGCGCAGACCGCGTAGGACCAGGTCCGGCGAAGGTCTCTGTAGACATCGGGGTCCTGTCCCTCGTTGTACTGGGTGTTCACGGTGACGACCACCGAGCGTCTCCCGCTCGGCGTGGCCGCGGTGAAGTTCGTGTAGCCGGGGAAGTTCCCGGTGTGGCCGTAGACCGTTCCGCAACGGGTTTGATAGCGGAACAGCGCCAGCCCGGCGCTGTTGATGCCGGGTCCGGGTGGGCCGGAACCTCCCAGGACCCAGTCGTGCTGTCGCGCCCGGACCTTGTCGCCGAACAGCCTCCCGCCCAAATAGCCGCGGATGAACCGATTCAGGTCCAGCGGCGTGGACGCAACCCCGCCCGATGCCCAGACGAAGCTCATGCTCGCTACCTGGCTCAGATCCTCAGGCCGCTTCCCATCCTTGGCAACGTCGTATCCGTGGGTGAACGGCCGCCTCAATCTGGCGCCGCGCGGCAGGAGTGTCCGTCTCATCCGGAGCGGTCTGGATACGAGTCGGCGGAGTTCGGCCCCGTAGTTGTGGCCGGTCACAGCCTGGACCATCAGGCCAACCGCGATGTTGTCGCTGTTCGAGTACCGATACCTGGTCCCAGGTTTGAAGTTGAGCTTCTCCTTCCTGGCGAACGCGAGCAGCTTGCGCGGCGCGATCCGGCCGCGAAGATGGCTTCCGAAGTACTTCAGGAAGCCCTCGGTCCCGGTGAAGTCAGGCAGTCCGCTCGTGTGGTGGAGCGCCTCGGCAAGCGTGACCCGATGCCAGTCCTTCGGGAGGTACGGGAGCAGCTTGCCGATCGTGTCCTTCAGTTTCAGCCTGCCCTTCGACACAAGCCTCAGCGAGGCGCCTCCGCTGAGTGCCTTTGAGACCGAGGCCAGTCTGATCCGATCATTGGGACGGATAGGCGCACCGGTCCGGACGTTGCCCACACCGGCGCGTCGAATCTGGACCCGGCTGCCCTTCTGGATCACCGGATCACACCGGGAGGACCATTCACACGTCTGGTCAGCTTGTGCATTGCATGATCGAGCTTGGCGCCCGGCCCCTGGGCAGATGCCTGGTCCGCGCCACTCGACCCGAGGACAGCCATCGCCGCCAGGGTGGCTGCCGCGAGAAATGCGGTGATCCGGCTTGTCCCGGCCGGCGGGTCTACCATCCGGTCTCCTCCATTCGCAGAATCTACAAGGAGAATCCACGTTGCGCTATCGCCGGCTTCCGATCGAGATCGAGTCCCCCGAGGAGCTCGGATACGAGACGATCGCCAACAATCTCTCCGAGAGCTCGTTTTCGGACATGAGACTTGCCGATTACGACATCGAGTCCGACGTCTCCGGTCTGCTGCTCCAGTACGGCGACCACCGGGGAAATCCGGCACTCCGCGCCGAGATCGCATCTGACTCCACGGGCGTCGGCGAGCAAGATGTGATCGTCGTCGCAGGCGCGTCGGCCGCGCTGTTCGTGATCGCGACCTCGCTGCTCGAATCCGGCGATCACATTCTGGTCTGCCGGCCAAACTACGCAACCAATATCGAGACTCCCATGGCCCTCGGGGCCGATGTCGAGTTCCTGGACCTCCACTTCGAGGACCACTGGGCACTTGAACCCGATCGGATCGAGGCGGCCCTTCGCCCAAGAACGAAGCTGGTCAGCCTCACCTATCCCCAGAACCCGACCGGACAGATGATCGATGCCGCGACCCTCGAGAGGATCGTCGGAATCGTCGAGCGCCATCCCTCGGCGAGACTGCTGCTCGACGAGACCTACCGCGAGCTGGCGTACGGCGAGCCGCTGCCCGTCGCGGCGTCGCTCTCCCCCAGGGTGATCAGCGTCTCCTCGGTTTCCAAGACCTACGGTATGCCCGGGCTCAGGATCGGCTGGATCACCTGCATCGACACCGGGCTGATGGAGACCCTGCTCGCCGCCAAGGAACAGATCCTGATCACCGGCGCGACGATCGATGAGGAGATGGCATCGAGGGTGCTGGCGGCCCGGTCCGAGATCCTTCCGCAGGTCAGGGCGAAGATCGCTGATCACCTGGAGATCGTGCGCGATTGGATCGAGGGTCAGGAGACCTTCGAGTGGGTCGAGCCGACCGCAGGGGTCGTCGCCCTGCCGCGGATCCACCCGGACATCGACACCGACATCAACCGTTTCTATGAGTGCCTCCTGAGCGAGCATGGGACCTACGTCGGCCCCGGGCACTGGTTCGATCAGGACCGCCGCTCCTTCAGGCTCGGGTTCGCCTGGCCGAGCACCGAAGAGCTGAGGCGCGGGCTTTCGGGGCTTTCGGCTGCCGCGGAGTCGTCACGGAGTTGATCAACCACCTCCTTTGATTGACTGAAGCGATGTTGCTGGGCGCCGCGAGCATCGGTATCGACATCGGGAACGAGCCACTTCGCGGCCATTCCCGACTTGGCCTCATCGTGCTCGGCGCATGTCTGCTCTCGTTCGTCTTCATCAGAATCAGCACCCGTTTGATGCGCAACCCGAAGGTGACCTGGTGGCCGGGCAGTGTCAGCGCCGGTGGTGTACATGTCCACCACCTGGTCTTCGGAATCGTCCTGATGATCGCCGCGGGTTTCATCGGCATCACCTTCGAACATCAGTCTCCCTGGACCGAGATCATCGCTGCCCTCTTCGGGATCGGGGTCGGGCTGACCCTGGATGAATTCGCGCTCTGGCTGCATCTCGAGGACGTCTACTGGAGCGAGGAGGGCCGGCAATCCGTCGACGCCCTGGTTCTGGCGCTCTTGCTCGGCGGCCTCCTCGCCATCGGCGCCACGCCCTTCGAGTTCGGCTCGCAGGAATCGATAGTCACGGTCCTCTCGACTGTGCTCATCAACCTGGCCTTCTGCGCCGTGGCGCTCTCGAAGGGCAAGCGCTGGACGGGGGTGTGCGGTGTGTTCATCCCCCTGATTGCGCAGGTCGGTGCAATTCGACTTGCCCGCCCAGGCTCCTGGTGGTCGCGACGCTTCTACATCGGCAGGTCAGACAGGAAGCTTGCCCGGTCGATGTGGCGCGACCAGCGGGTCAGGCGCCATTACCGTGGCTTCCAGGACCTGATCGGCGGCGCGCCAAACCTGCCCTCCCCCCTGACCGGCGCGCCGACGCCACCGACCAAGCCTGACCCCGTCGCTCCGAAGGGCCCAGCGGACGCGCCTGACCCCGTCGCTCCGAAGGGCCCGACCAACAACCCGGGACAGTCCGCCGACTCGGAAAGGGTGGAGTCCTCCGGCGGCTGAACCGGCTAGCCCCTGCCCTTCACCCCGACGCAGTTTGCCCGCTTGGCCTTCGGCGGAAAGGGAAGGTCGGCTATTGCGGCGGTCTCGACGTAGCGATTCTCGAGCCTGCTGCCTGAATCGGCAACCAGCTTTGCCGAGGTGAGGCGGAGTCGTGAACGGTAGGTGTCCGGCTTCACCCACGGGATCAGGGCGAGGAACTCACGCTTTGGCCCGACATACGGCAGGTATGGCGGCTCGTCCTCGGGCTGGGCGGTGCGATTTCCCACGTACGTGCACTTGCGCGGTCCGTTGAGCCCGCGCTGCGTGATCGCGGTCTGGCCGTCGAAGGGGAGGTCACCGAGATTGCCGACCATGTGGGGCGTGACGTTGTAGGTGAAGCCGACGTCGGAGTCCGCGACAGCACGCCAGGTCGACCCCATCCACTCGAGTGGCTGCCAGGCACCGGCGCCGCCATCGCCGGCCCAGGCACCGGGATTGGCCTCGTCCTGCATGACCAGATTGGCACCGAGCGCATTCAGGCATCGCATGTAGGTGACCGCGACGTTGCCGCATGGGTCGATGGCCGGGGCCACGTCGCCGAATTGATAGCCGTATTCAAAGGCCGGAAGGCTGGTCGCGAACCCGACCCTGGCCTTGGTGCCGGGCAGCCTGTAGGGACGGAGGTTCGCGATTGCGTCGGCACCGGTTGCCGGCCCGGGAGTCATGCCGAGCGCCTGCTCGATCGAGGTCAGCGGAACCTTGCGGTTTTGGGCGACGACGTTCTTGAGCGGCCGCGGACCTTCCCTTCTGACGTTCTTCGGACCCCACATGAAGGCCTGGTTGTAGACCTCGGGATCGGTTGCGACGTAGACGCTCTTCGGTTCCGCGAGATCCGGATCCTCGAAGGTGGCGATCTCGGCCGGGTCGAGTGACTCCCTGAAGGGGGCCTGATTGCTCGAGCCGACCATGTAGAGGTGATAGCGCCTCGCCATGTCGGAGAAAACCTGCATCCAGCCGCGGGCCAGCGTGTCGGTTGCCCCGATGAACGGGAGCGTCAGCCCGGGGGTTGGCCCGAAACGGACGTCATAGGCGCTCGTCTGCTGCGAGTAGGCGGTGCCGATCGAAGTCAGACCGCTCAGCGCGCCGCACGGCGAGCCGGCCTCGGCGCAGCCGGGGATCGACGTGGGGTTCTTGAAGGCCTTGCGGGTCGCTGCGCCACGGGTGCCGGTGCCGAGCGTCGCGAGCCCGACATCCTCATTGAATGCGACCACGTTTGGCCGCTTCTTCGCCTTGTTCGGGACAACCCAGCGGCGGATCATGCACTCGATCTTCCGACGGAATTTGCTGTAGGTCTTGACGTTGGCGATGTCCTGCTTGAACTGCATCGCAAAGACCCGTGGGCCCTTCCTGGCGCCCTTCTTCGAGAGCAGTGCCATCGCAGGCTTGATCGTTCCGCTGGCGATCGTTCTCCGGCGGCAGAACTTCTTCGACGGAGCCTTCGGGATCTTCGGAGCCTTGCCGATGACCGACGCGATCTTCGTGCGCGCCACGGTCGGATCATTGGTGATGATCGCGTCCGACCCGAGCTTCGTCGCCGTCTTCATGTCCGCAGCGGTATCGATCGTCCATGGGACAACCTGGAAGCCGGCCCTGTGGGCCCGCGAGATGAAATTCTGGTCAACGGGCCACTGGGGCGATACCCACTGGAAACCACCGGTGCCGGCCCACTCGAGCCCCGCTTCGTTGAGCGCGTTGAGAGTCAGAATCGAGAGGTCCACATCGGGCATGATCACCTTCGCGTGCTCGAGGTTGCCGAGAGTGAAGCTCTGGATGATCAGCTGTGAGGAGGGCACGCCGGAGGCCTTGATCGTATTCGTGACCGTATCGGCGTAGGCATAGGTCGGATCAAAGTCGGGATCGGTCGGGATGTTCTTGATCTCGATATTCGCCGAGGCGCCCGTCGCCTTCAGCAGGTCGAGGACCGCGCTCAGCGTCGAGATCGAGGACCGCCGCGGGTCACCGACGGGGAGCTGCTCCTGATTGCCCTCGACGCCGATCATGTCGACCTGGCACGAGGCGAGCTGGGCAAGCGTCTTGTCGGCAACGAGTCCCGTGCAGTCGGTGGTCCGGTCGAGCGTCGCGTCATGGATCACCACGGGGACGTTGTCCTGGGTCAGCTTGACGTCGAGCTCGAGAACGAATCCCTGCGCCGCGGCCTTCTCGAAGGTGGGCATCGTGTTCTCAGGCGTCACCGGCTTGCCGGCCGTGATCGCGCCACCGCGGTGGGCGTGGATATATGGAGAGGCGCCCGCGGGTGCCGCGCCGAGCACCAGCATCGCGCCCGTCAAGAGTCCGGCAGCCAAGTATCGCTTCACAACACCCTCCCTAAACGATGACCAGAGAGCACGCGGCGCTCCCCCCAATTGATCCATGCCGGGAGCATAGTGCAGGGCGATGGCACGATCGGCGAATTCACGATTCGGCCGGGAATGCCGAAGCACAGTCTGTGACCGACAGGCCCGAACAAGGTCGAAAAGCGCGCCCGCGCCGAATTCCCTTCCGCATACCGCTGATCTGGATGGTGTCGGTCGCGCTGGCCGCATTCATCGCGATCTCGCTCACATCCAATCCGGCGGAATCGCAGTCGGAAGCGGCCGGACACTCAAAGTGGAAGCTGGTCTGGTCGGATGAGTTCAGCGGTCCAGGGGGCAATCGGCCGAACGGCTCCAAATGGTCCATCGACACCGGAGCCGAACCCAAATGGGGCAATCAGGAGTGGCAGAGATACACGCGTCGATCCAAGAACGTCTCGACTGACGGCCACGGACATCTCGTCATCACCGCCTGGCGCGAGCACGGAAAGGTTCCCGAGTGCCCGGTCGGAAGCTGTGACATCACCTCGGGAAGGATCAAGACCAAAGGCCACTTCTCACAGACATACGGCCGCTTCGAAGCCCGGATCAAGCTGCCCGCGGGACAGGCGCTCTGGCCGGCCTTCTGGATGATGGGAGTTAACATCAACCGGGTCGGCTGGCCGGACAACGGTGAGATCGACGTGATGGAAATGATCGGCAGCGAACCGAAGCGCGCCTACGGCACCGCCCACGGGCCGGGATTCGCCAGCCCCGGGATCGGCGGTCACACCAGCCTCGGTCACCATCGGGCGATTACCGGGCACTTCCACGTCTTCGGAATCAACTGGGAGCACAAGATGATCACCTGGACCCTCGACGGCGACCCCTATTTCAAGCTTCGCAAGTCCCACCTCAAGAAGGGTCAGCGATGGGACTTCAACCACCCCCACTTCATGCTTCTCAACCTTGCGGTCGGTGGGGTCTGGCCCGGAAAGCCAAGCAAGTCAACTCCGCTCCCGGCGCGGATGATCGTCGATTGGGTCCGGGTCAGCAAGAAGCGCCATTAGCCGGCTCAGGTCTCCATCGAGACATCGACGGCCGGCGCGGACGTCGGCGCGGCGCTGCCTCCGGCCGGTTCCGCGGTGACCATCACCTCGTCGACTCCAGCCATCTTGCGGATCGCGGTGGTTACGATGCCGCGCCTATCGGGTACGAAGAGCGAGTCGGTCATTTCGTCAGGAGGTCTTGCTCGGAGGCGAGCAGCGCCGCGCAGTTGCGCAGGACGATATCGAGGACCTCGGCAAAGCCACCGGAATCACCGTGGTAGGGGTCCGGCACGTCGAGATCGGTGCCGTCGGCGTAATCGCGCAGAAGGCGGATTCGCGGAGATGCGCCCGGGCTGATCTCGAGCAGGTCATCGCGATTTGATCGATCCATCGCGACGATCAGGTCGAAACTGTCGAGATCCTCGGGCGTGACCTGCCTCGCGACGCCGGTCAGATTGATGCCGCGATCCGCTGCTGCCTCGACGGATCGAGGGTCTGGGCCCTTGCCTGTGTGCCAGTCCGCGGTACCTGCACTGTCGACCTCGAAATCCCCGTCGAGAGCCGCCTTCAGCAGGAGATGGCGCATCGCTCCTTCCGCGGTGGGCGAGCGACAGATGTTTCCAAGGCATACGAAGAGAATGCGCATCGCCCGGAGCATGCCTCACCGGCATGCCTGACGCCCCGACTCACCTATGCTTCAGCCCGTGAAGGGCAACGGAAAGACAGGCGGGACGACGCGATCGGCGGCTGTAGCGACTCTGGCCGCCAAGGGGATCTCAGCCGCCCGCAAGGTCGAGTGGAAGCTGGTCTGGGCCCGTGCCCAGTGGCTGCTCGAGCACGGCAGGCGCGTCTTCTCGAACCTCACCGAGCGGGAACGCAGCGAGATCAAGGAGATCCTGGTCAAGTCCAAGGGCCGCCCCGCAAACGTGACCCAGAGGGAACGTGACCGGGTCCAGTCCCTGGTCAGGAAAGCCTTCCTCGGCTTCAAGTGAGCGGGCCGCAGATGCTCCCCAGCCGTTCCCGTCCCCGCTACCTCGCCATTGCCCTGGCGATCACGACTCTCTGGATCTCGTTGGTCCCCTCGTAGATCTGGGTGATCTTGGCGTCGCGCATCATCCGCTCGACCGGGAACTCGTTGACGTAGCCGTAACCGCCCAGCACCTGGATCGCCTCGATCGTGACCGCCATTGCGGTATCCGATGCAAAGAGCTTTGCCATCGAGGTCCATTTGCCGAGCTCGGGTGAACCGCTGTCGGCGAGGGCGCAGGCCTTGTATAGAAGCTCCCGCGCCGCGGCCGTGCGTGTCTCCATGTCGGCCAGCTTGAACTGGATTCCCTGCAGCGCGTTGATCGGCTTCCCGAACGCGATCCTCTCCTTCGAGTACTGGTTCGCATAGTTGGTGGCGCCCTGGGAGATGCCGACCGCCTGGGCGGCAGCGCCAAGACGGGTGCGCTCGAGAGTCCCCAGCGCGACCGAGAGACCCTTGCCCTCGGCGCCGATCATGTTTTCCGCAGGAACCCGGACATCGGTGAATGAAGGCTGGCCTGTCGGCGATCCCTTGATCCCCAGCTTGTGTTCGAGCTTCCCGGGATCAAACCCGTCCCGGTCGGACTCGACGATGAAGGCGCTGAGACGATTGGCCTCACGATCGGTCTTGGCAAAGACGACGTAGTAGTCGGCCACTCCGGCGTTGGTGATCCAGTTCTTCTGACCATTGAGCACCCACTCGTCGCCGTCCCGGACGGCGCTTGTCTGCATCGATGACGGGTCTGAGCCGGCCTCGGGCTCCGAGAGCGCAAAGGCGGGGGTGATCTCACCGGAGGCGAGGCGCGGAAGCCACTTTGCCTTCTGCTCATCGGTGCCGGAGAGGGCGATCGGCAGCGAGCCGAGTTCCTGGACCATCAGGATCAGCGCGCTCGACGCACAGGCCTTGGCGATCTCCTCGACCGCCATCTGCAGCATCAGGGTCCCGGTCCCGGTCCCGCCGTACTCGGTCGCAAATGGCAGCGCCAGGATGTCCTGCTCGGCAAGCAGCTCGCGGATGTCCTGCGGGTA
>JBBQZL010000029.1:0-18633 GCA_038207745.1 Solirubrobacterales bacterium | reverse complement strand
CCGAGAGGATCACGACGCGCACCGGACGGGTCGCGAGGCCGACCTTGCACTCCACCCCGAGGGCCTCGGCCCGGGCTCGCGTGTAGGAGACCATCAGCGAGCCGAGGACAGCGAACACGCACATCGCGGCCGCAAAATCGTCCCCCTGTGACGCGAAGTAGCCGGCCACGGCGGTCAGCACGATGCCCTCCTCGATGCGGTCCAGAGTCGAGTCGAGGAATGCGCCGAACTGCGTGCCCTTGCCCGACATCCGCGAGTAGCGACCGTCGAGCGTGTCCATGACCGAGCCGAGGATGAAGGCGAGACCCGCGAGGAAGAAGAGGCGCTGCGTGACCAGCACGGCAGCGAGGATGTTGCCGGCCAGGCCGACCATCGAGATTGCGTTCGGCGTCAGGCGCGATTCGATCAATCGGTTGCGGGCGACGATGCGGAACTCCTGGGCGCTGCTGACTTGGCCTGCCCCCTCCGAGGGACGGCTCGAACCGGACGATTCCATCGCCTCAGCCTATGCCCGGGCCCTGCGCGGTGCATTGCGCCACGACCAGATCTCAGGACGGACTCTGGCAAGCAGCCGCTGGGCGGTGAGAGCCGAGAGACCGGCCACCAGGGCACCGGCCACGACGTCGAACCAGAAGTGATTCCCGGTCACCATCACAACCCAGAAGACCAGCGGCGGGTAACAGGCCCAGAACGCCTTCGTCCAGGTGTGCCTGGAGAGCCGGAAGGCGGAAACCCCGACCAACAGGGCAAAGGCGCAGTGCATGCTCGGCACGGCAGCATAGGGGTTAACGAAGATCTTGACCAGGGCCGAGTCGTGGTTGACCTCGGCAAATTGCGCGATCGTGTCGATGTACCCGTATTGGGGGAACAGCCTTGGCGGTGCCGCCGGGTAGAGGGTGTAGCCGACGATCGCCAGGGCCATCGCAACCATGAACATGTTTCGGACGAAGTAGAAGCTGTCGTTGCGCCAGAGGTAGAGCCAAACGAGAAAACTGGTGGTCAGCACGAAGTGGCTGTTCATGTAGAGGAAGTTGGCCACGTCGATGACCCACTGCGTCGGCAGGAAGATCGACTGCAGATTGGGCTCGAGCAGTGTGTGGGTCATCTGTTCGAAGTCGATGATCGACTGGCCATTCGCAAACGCGATGCCCCTGTTTCCCTCGGCCAATCCCCGGATCAACTCGTAGATCAGATCGGCCAGCACAAAGAAGCCGATCTGTCTGAACACATCGGTGTATCCACGGGGCAGCCAAGCCCCGACGCTGTCGAACAGGCGCCGCACGAACCCCTGATTGTAAACCGGAAGCCCTCTGGACCTCTTGTCAGAGCTGAGCGGCGCCTGATTCCGGGGCGTTTAGGCTTGCGAGCACAATGATTTGTCTGACCTGGACAGAGGACCGATGACCATCGTCTGCATAGGCGAGGCGATCGTCGATCTCGTCTGTGAGCGGCGGATCGGATCACCTGACGAGGCCGACTCCTTCGTCCCCCATCCAGGCGGAGCAGTGGCCAACGTTGCCGTGGCGATCGCACGTGCAGGTGGTGAGTCGGCGCTGCTCGGCGGAGTCGGCGATGACATCTGGGGCCGCTGGCTTCGGGAGAGACTCAGCGAGGCCGGCGTTCACGTCGGCTGGATCGCGAGCGTCACCGAACTCGACTCCCCGATTGCGGTGATCACCTTCGACCTCCAGGGTGAGCCGACCTTTCAGGTATACGGCGCCGCGATCGAACCGACGATGCGGGCGTCCGCCCGCCACATCGACGAAGCCCTCGACGAGGCCGAGGCACTTGTCTTCGGGTCGAACACCCTTGTCGGCGCGCAGGAGCGGGAGGTGACCCTCCGGGCCCGTCGCGGAGCACTTGATCGGCAGCTGCCGATCCTCTACGACCCGAATATCCGCCCCGGCCGCTGGGAGAAGCTCGACAGCGCGCTCACCTTCTGCCGCGAGATGTGCGACGGCTCCTTCGTCGTCAAGGCGAACGCCGCGGAGGCGATGACGATGACCGGGACCAGCGACCCGGTGGCCGCCGCCGACGGACTCTGCGCCCTCGGGGCAGAGCTCGGCATCGTGACCATGGGGGCCGACGGCGCGGTGATGCGGGGCGCGGTCGAGGCCGAGGCCGGCGCACCCGAGGTCGAGGTCGTGGTGCCGCTGGGCGCGGGCGATGCCTTCATGGGAGCGCTTGCCGCCGGCCTCTCCCGGGTCGGGTGGGACCCGGCCCGTGCGGCCGAGACACTTCCGGACGCGGTCGAGGCGGGTGCGAGGGCCTGCACGGCCTGGGGCGCGCAGTGACCTCGACAAGGTCGGGCTGGAAGAGACCCCGTCGGGCCAGGGTCCTGGCGATCCGGGACCGGCTTCGTGAGATCTACGGAGTTCCGATCGGGATTCCCCACCGCCAGCCGATCGATGAGCTGGTCCGGACGATCCTGTCCCAGCACACGAGTGATCTCAATCGCGACGTCGCCTTCGGCCGGCTGAAGGAACGCTTCGTGAACTGGGAGTCGGTCCGCGATGCGCCGGCCACCGAGATCGAGGAGGCGATCCGGCCCGGCGGCCTCTCGAGGCAGAAGGCGCCCCGGATCAAGACGGCACTCAACGAGATAGGCGGGGAGATGAACCTCGGATGGCTCGAGACCGCACCCCGGGTGGAGGTGATGACGTTCCTAACCGCGCTGCCGGGTGTCGGGCGAAAGACCGCTGCCTGCATCCAGATATTCACCTGGGGCATCCCTGAGATCCCGGTTGACGTTCACGTCCACAGGGTGGGCGGGAGGCTCGGGCTGTTCCGCGCCGACGCTGGTCTTGATGAGGCGCACGATGAGATGCTCGCGATCGTTCCGCCGCAGAACGCATACGAGTTTCACATGAACCTGATCCGGCACGGTCGCGAGGTCTGCAGGCCCAAACCACGCTGCGACTCGTGCGGTCTGCGGCGCATGTGCCCGTACCTGCGCGAAGCACGGGCTGCCGAGGCCTGAGCGCCGAAGGTATTATCCGGGCGTGACCAAAAGGACCTTTCTCAGCTTCGGGGCGATGCTGCTTTTTTTGGCGGTCCTGATCCCGTTCTGGGCATACCAAGACCGCGGCGAGGCCGACAGAGGTTCTCGAGAGGTTCCAGCCAAGTACGAGAAGGGCAAGACCCTCTTCGTGACCAACTGCGGAACCTGCCATACGCTCTACTCGGCAGGGACCGACGGCGATTTCGGACCCAACCTCGACAACCTGCTTGCGCCCAACGGCGCGCCCAGCGGCAGCACTGCCCAGCAGACGATCGACTCGACCAAGCTCGTCGTCACCAACGCGATCAACAGCGGCGTCGACGATGCCACCACCTCGGGCCGGATGCCGGCGGGAATCGTGGTCGGCCAGCAGGCCGAGGAAGTCGCCAACTTCGTTGCGGCAACAGCCGGCCAGGGCTGAGCACAACAACTTTTCCGCATTAGTGCTGTTCTTCTCTATAGGTATGAACGCGGTCTGACGGCTTTGCAGCCGATCTGCTGACCGCCCAGAGAGGAGTCAAATGTCTTTCGCACGCCCCCGTGGCCTCGGGTCTCGGACCTCACTCGCACTTATCTTCACGCTCGCGGTGATTGCGATGCTCGCCGCGATGCTCCCCAGCGCGTTGACCGGCACCGCTTCGGCCGCCTCCAAGAAGAAGCGGAAGCCCGCTTCGGTCAAGGTGATGTCGCGCAATCTCTACCTCGGAGCCGACCTCGGTCCCGCGGTCGCGGCGACAAGCCTCACCGACTTCGTCACCAAGAACGGGCAGGTCGTCCGCGACGTCGACGCAAACAACTTCCCGGTCCGCGCCAAGGGCCTGGCAGCAGAGATCCTCAAGAAATCCCCAGATGTCGTCGGCCTGCAGGAGGCCGCGATGTGGAGAACTGGTGATCCCAACCTGGATGCCGCGTTGGGGGGTCCGAAGACCGCCACCACGGTCCGCTACGACTACATCAAGTCCCTGATGGGACGGCTCAACAAGCGCAAGAAGCACTACAGAGTCGCGATCTCAAACGATCAGTTCGACTTCGAGGCACCGGCAGACTTCGACAACGATCCCGGCACCGGCCCCTTTGGCGGCGAGATCAACGGCCGTCTGACCATGCGCGATGCGCTGCTGATCAAGGTCGGAACCGGCATCAAGGTCAAGAACGTCAAGGGTTCACACTTCAGCACCCTCTATCAGCCGGTGATCTCGGGGGTTCCCGTGACGGTCCAGCGCGGCTGGGTTCGCGCCGACGTGAAGATCGGCAAGGCACCGTGGCTGCGCTTCGTCGATACCCACCTCGAGTCCTTCGGTGATCCGACGATCCGCGAGGCGCAGGCCAAGGAGCTGGTCGCGAAGCACGGCCCGGCAACGGGCAGGCTGCCGGTGATCCTGATCGGGGACCTCAACTCCGATCACAAGACCACCCCGGGCCCCGACGCTCTCGCCTACAACGCGCTGCTCAGGGCCGGGCTTCGTGAACGCACCAGGACGATGCCGCACACCTGTTGCATCGCCTCCGGCATCCTGACCGACAACTTCGGCAGCCTCGGGGATTTCACGGAGTCGATCGACCACGTGATGACCGACGCGCCGAAGCGGATCAAGCTGAAGTCCGCCTCGGTGACCGGCCGCGTTCCCCGGAACGGTTTCTGGGATTCCGACCACGCAGGCATGTTCAGCAGGTTGCTGGTCAAGAGGTAGGAGGGCGCCTCCGGGCACCTCGAACAGGACCTGATTGGGTCACACGGCCCGCTCCCGCTTTCGGGGGCGGGCCGTTTTTTTGCCGCGGCAGGCTTGTTGCGGCAAGCCCTTCCCTTGTCAAGCACGATCTGCCATACTGACACTTAGATTTCTTAGCAATACAACACGAAAGCTTAATAAGCGTAGGAGGCATGTAGATGGGCAAGACAATCGGAATCGATCTGGGTACGACCAACTCGTGCGTCGCGATCCTGGAAGGCGGCGAGCCGAATGTGCTCGAGAACGCCGAGGGTGGCCGCACGACTCCATCGGTGGTTGGCTTCGCTGAGTCAGGCGACCGCCTGGTCGGCACCGTCGCCAAGCGACAGGCGGTGATGAACCCCGAGAACACGATCTTCTCGATCAAGCGGTTCATGGGTCGCAAGGAGGCCGAGGTAAAGGAAGAGGAGACGATGGTCCCCTACGAGGTCGAGGCCAGCCCGAACGGGGATGTGCGGATCGACGTGCGCGGCAAGCAGTACTCGCCGCCCGAGATCTCGGCGATCATCCTCCAGAAGCTGAAGGCGGACGCCGAGGCAAAGCTGGGCGAAACCGTCGACTCGGCAGTGATCACGGTCCCCGCCTACTTCAACGATGACCAGCGCCAGGCAACCAAGGACGCGGGCAAGATCGCCGGCCTCGAGGTCAAACGGATCATCAACGAGCCGACAGCCGCGTCTCTCGCATACGGACTCGACAAGGAGGCCACCGACCAGACGATCCTCGTCTTCGACCTCGGTGGCGGCACCTTCGACGTCTCCGTTCTCGAGATCGGCGACGGTGTCTTCGAGGTCAAGTCGACCGCGGGCGACAACCACCTCGGTGGCGACAACTGGGACAAGGCGGTCGTCGAGTGGCTGGTTGCCGAGTTCAAGCGTGACCAGGGCGTCGACCTCGCGCAGGACAAGAACTCCCTGCAGCGTCTCTACGAAGCAGCCGAGAAGGCAAAGATCGAGCTCTCCTCAACACAGGAGACCCAGATCAACCTGCCATTCATCACTGCGGTTGAGGGGCAGCCGAAGCACCTCGACCTGAAACTGACCCGGTCGAAGCTGACCGAGTTGACCAGCGATCTTCTCGATCGCATCGTCAAGCCCGTCAAACAGTCGCTCGCCGATGCCGGCAAGCCGAAGATCGACCACGTTGTGTTGGTCGGCGGCATGTCCCGCATGCCTGCGGTGCGCGACAAGGTCAAGGATCTGACCGGCTCCGAGCCGCATCAGGGCGTCAACCCCGATGAGGTCGTCGCAGTCGGTGCCGCAATCCAGGCCGGAGTGCTCGCAGGCGATGTCAAGGACGTTCTTCTACTCGACGTGACCCCGCTGACTCTCGGCATCGAGACCAAGGGTGGCGTGATGACGAAGCTGATCGAGCGCAACACGACGATTCCGACCCGCAAGTCCGAGACCTTCTCGACCGCCGAGGACAATCAGCCCTCGGTCGAGATCCATGTCCTCCAGGGCGAGCGAGAGATGGCCTCGGGAAACAAGAGCCTCGGCAAGTTCCAACTCACCGGGATCCCGCCGTCGCCGCGCGGCCTGCCGCAGATCGAGGTCACCTTTGACATGGACGCCAACGGCATCCTCAATGTCGGGGCAAAGGACCACGGGACCGGCAAGGAACAGAAGATCGAGATCAAGTCCGGTTCCGGCCTCTCCGATGAGGACATCCAGAACATGGTCACGGACGCCGAGTCCCATGCCGACGAGGACCGCGCGCAACGGGAACTCGCGGAAGCGCGAAACGTCGGTGAGAACGCGGTCTACCAGGCCGAGAAGCAGCTCACCGAACTCGGTGACAAGGTCGACGAGTCGGCCAAGACCGAGGTCGAAAGTGCGATCAAGGAAGTCCGCGATGCACTCGAGGCCGATGACGCAGAGGCGATCAAGACCAAGACCGATGCACTCCAGGCCGCCTTCCACCAGGTTTCGGAGAAGGTCTACGAGTCGGCGCAGCAGGAAGCGGCAGACGGCTCAGGCGATGGCGATGACGAAGAGGTTGTTGACGCTGAGGTGGTTGAGGAAGACGAGAGCAAGTGATTGACGACCCGGGAATCCGAGCCGGCTGGGCTGGTGGTGAGGGGGGTTCTGGCACACCCCCTCACTCAGCCTCCGCTGGGAGCGCTGAAGATTCTGCAGCCACTCCCGGCGACGACCGGCAGGACACTGCGGCCGCTCCGGGCGTCGGCGGCCAGGACTTGGGTGCCACTCCGGACGGGCCGGTTTCCGCGGAGGGCGCCGCTCCGGAGCAGGATGATGCTTCGGATGAGGCGGCGGAGGCGGCGGCTGTGGTTGACGCAGATCTGGATGAGTTGGTCGTTGCCCAGCGGGAGCGGGATGAGTATCTGGAGTTGGCTCAACGGACGCGAGCTGATTTTGAGAACTTTCGCAAGCGCGCCACTGCTGAGTCGGCGGCGGCGGCCGAGCGGGGCAAGGCCGGGCTGGCCACCGAGCTGATCGGCGTTCTCGACAACCTGGAGCGCGCGCTCGAGGCGGCGGAGATTGATCCCGTGGCCGTGCTCAAGGGTGAACTTTCAACTGACATCCCCCTCGCACAGGGGATCGCGATGACCTATCGGGAACTGACTTCGAGCCTCTCGCGGGCAGGCGTCGAGAGCTATGGGCAGGTCGGGGAGACGTTTGATCCGACCTGGCATGAGGCTCTCCAGGCGCTGCCGGTCGAGGGCGCTCAACCCGGAAGCGTCACCGAGGTCCTGCAGCGCGGCTATCGCCTCGGCGAGCGCGTCCTGCGGCCGGCGAGGGTGACCGTTGCCCAATAGGAGGGCTCATGGCCAAAGACTTCTATGAGGTTCTCGGCGTCTCCAAGAAGGCGACCGACGACGAGATAAAGAAGGCGTACCGAAAGCTTGCGCGGGAGAACCATCCGGATCGAAATCCGGATGACCCGGCGGCCGAGGAGCGCTTCAAGGAGATCCAGGAGGCGAACTCGACCCTCTCGGACTCTGAGAAACGGGAGGCGTATGACGCCGGCCCGTCGATGTTCAGCGGTTTCGGCGGCACCGGCGGACCGGCGCCCGGAGGCTTCGGCAGGTCCGAGAACATCAGCGACATCTTCTCCGGCCTCTTCAATAGAGGTGGCGGACGGGCAACCGAGCAGCAGAGAGGCAGCGACCTCGAGACCGAGATCGCCCTCTCCTTCAACCAGGCGATCCATGGTGACCAGATAACCGTCACGGTCCCGAAGTCAGAGCGTTGCCAGACCTGCAGGGGGACCGGCGCCGAGGCCGGCACGTCACCGGTCGTCTGTCCCCGCTGTGGTGGCCGCGGAATCGACAGCCAGAGCCAGGGCTTCTTCTCGATGAGCCACCCCTGCCCGCAATGCGGCGGCTCCGGCCAGGTGATCGAGAACCCATGCCAGACCTGTGGCGGCTCCGGCCTCACCCGGCAGACCAAGCGATACAAGGTCAACATTCCGGCAGGTGTTCAGAACGGCACCCGGATCCGTCTCGCCGGCAAAGGAGAGGCCGGGCCGAGGGGCGGCCCACCCGGCGACCTCTTCGTGACCACACGGGTGGCCGAGTCCCCGGTCTTCAAGCAGCTCCCGGACGGCAACCTCGAGGTTGCCGTCCCGATCACATTTGTCGAGGCGACCCGAGGTGCCACGGTCGAGGTCCCGATCCTTGGCGGGACCAAGAAGATACGCATCGCACCAGGTACCGAGCACGGTGCGATCCAGCGCCTTCGCGGCGAGGGTCCACCGCGCCCGAACAGCCGGGGAGCCAAGGGCGACATCCGCTATCGCCTCGCGATCGATGTGCCGAAGAAGCTGTCCAAGGATCAGAAGAGCGCGCTTGACGAGTTTGCCGGGAAGTTCAACCACAACCCTCGTGAGGAGCTCCTGAAAAGGGCGTCCGCGGGATCAGGCAAGGTGAACAACTAGATGACATCGGATCGCGACACGCAGCGGCGGGGTGCGCGGATCGAGCGGCGCACCATCACAGCGACACTCGACCAGGAGCGCGGAGTCTTCATGATCTCCGTCGCGGCGGAGCTGGCGGAGATGCATCCACAGACACTGCGGATGTATGAGGCCAAGGGTCTGATCAACCCGAAGCGCTCGCCGAAGAACACGCGGCTCTACTCGCAGGCGGATGTCGAGCGATTGCGCCGCATCCAGGAGATGACCTCCGAGCAGGGGCTCAACCTCGCCGGCGTCGAGACGGTGCTGGAAATGGAGAAGCGGGTCGAGTCGATGCGCGGTGAGCTCGAGCAGATGCGCAGGCGAACGATCGAACTCGAGGAGCAGCTCGCCAGGGATGTCGAGCGAATGCGGTCGCTGCGGACCGAGATCGTCCCCTACGGCGTCTACGACGTGATCCCGATCGACCGGCCGAAGGGCGGCGCCGGCCCGACGGCGCCCGTCCAGATACCGGTCGAGCGAACCAGGTCCCGCGCACGCGGCGCCAACGCCTGAGGTGAGGCCATGAACCCGGAGTCGTTCACAAACAAGGCCCGCGAGGCCGTCGGCGCAGCCACCGAGTTGGCTGCCGCCGGTCGCAATACCGAGACCACGCCCGCGCACCTCCTGCTGGCGCTTCTTCAGCAGGACGATGGTCTGGCGCCCCGGATCCTCCAGAAACTGAGCGCCGACGTCGCGGCGACGATCAGCCGGGTGCGCCGGACCGTCAGCGACCTGCCGACAGTCTCCGGAACCGAGGCACCGTCGCCGTCGATCTCATCCTCGCTGGCGATGGCCGTCCGCCGTGCCGAGGAGGAGAAGGCCGGGATGGGCGACACCTTCGTCTCGGTCGCCCACCTGCTGCTCGCCCTGACCGAGTCCCAGTCCGGGGTATCCGACCTGATCCCCGACCGCAAGACGCTGCTGAGCGCGATCGAGGACGTGCGTGGTCCCCACGGCTTCAACTCGGAGACCGCAGAGGACACCCTCGAGGCGCTCTCGACCTACGGGCAGGATCTGACCCAGGCCGCCGAGCAGGGCAAGCTCGATCCGGTGATCGGCCGCGATGAGGAGATCCGCCGGGTCACCCAGGTGCTTGCCCGGAAAACCAAGAACAACCCGGTCCTGATCGGTGACCCCGGCGTCGGCAAGACCGCGATCGTCGAGGGGCTGGCGCAACGGATCGTCGACGGCGACGTGCCGAAGAGCCTCCAGGGTCGAAGCGTGATCGCGCTCGACATGGGGTCTCTGCTCGCGGGCGCAAAGTATCGCGGCGAGTTTGAGGAGCGACTCAAGGCAGTGCTCAGTGAGGTCCAGGCCGCGGAGGGCAGGATCATCCTCTTCCTCGACGAGCTCCACACCATCGTCGGTGCCGGCGCCGCAGAGGGCGCGGTCGACGCCGCCAACCTGCTCAAGCCGATGCTGGCCCGGGGGGAGCTCCGTGCCGTCGGCGCGACGACGCTCGACGAGTACCGAAAGCACATCGAGAAGGACGCGGCCCTCGAGCGTCGCTTCCAGCCGGTCATGGTCGGCGAGCCCGACATGGCCGACACGATCGCGATCCTGCGCGGCCTCAAGGAGCGCTATGAGCAGCACCACGGCGTCTCGATCACCGACTCGGCGATCGTCGCCGCCGCCGAGCTCTCGGAGCGCTACATCGCCGACCGCTTTCTCCCCGACAAGGCAATCGACCTGATCGACGAGGCCGCCTCGAGGCTGAAGATAGAGACAGAGTCGGTGCCGACCGAGATCGATGAGATCAACCGCCGGATCACCCAGCTGAAGATCGAGGAGAAGGCGCTCGAGAGCGAGAAGGAGCCGGACGACCGCTCGCGGGAGCGGTTGGAGGTTCTACGGGCCGAGCTTGCCGAGTTCGAGGAGGAGTTCTCAGCACTCAACACCCGGTGGGACAACGAGAAGCAGGCACTCGGGGTGATCAAGGAGGTCCGCGACCGGCTTGACGCGGCTCGCCATCAGGTCGACGAGGCAAAACGTGGCACCGAGATGGACCTCGAGAAGGCCGCCCGTCTCGAGTATGGGGAAATCCCCGATCTGGAGAAGGAGGTCGGACTCGGGCGGGAGCGACTGCTCGAGCTCCAGGCCGATGGCAGGTCCCTGCTCGCCGACACCGTGACCGAGGAGGACATCGCCGAGGTCGTCGCCCGCTGGACCGGAATCCCGGTCAGCCGGCTCATGGAGGGAGAGGTCGAGAAGCTGGTCAGGATGGAGGACCGCCTCCACGATCGCGTGGTCGGCCAGGATGAGGCGATCGAGGCGGTCTCGAATGCGCTTCGTCGCTCCAGGGCGGGCCTGGCTGACCCCAATCGCCCGATCGGCTCCTTCCTCTTTCTCGGACCGACCGGGGTCGGGAAGACAGAGCTGGCCAAGGCGCTGGCCGAGTTCATGTTCGACACCGAAGAGGCGATCATCCGCCTCGACATGTCCGAGTACATGGAGAAGCACACCGTCTCCCGGTTGATCGGCGCGCCACCGGGATATGTCGGATACGACGAGGGCGGGCAGCTGACCGAGGCGGTTCGCCGGCGTCCCTACGCGGTCGTCCTCCTCGATGAGATCGAGAAGGCGCACCCCGATGTCTTCAACACCCTGCTCCAGTTGATGGACGACGGTCGCCTGACCGATGGCCAGGGCCGCACGGTCAACTTCACCAACACCGTCCTGATCATGACCTCGAATGTCGGCAGCCAGGAGATCGCCGGCGAAGTCGTCGACGAGCGGATCCGCGAGCGGGTCGAGGAGATACTCGCCTCGACCTTCAAGCCGGAGTTCCTCAACCGGATCGACGACACGGTGATCTTCCACCGCCTATCGAGGCAGGACATCGACCGGATCGTCGAACTGCAGGTGGTACAGCTCGTCGGCCGGGTCCACGAGCGCGGAATTGAGATCGAGCTGACCGAGGCGGCAAGAACGCTGCTCGGCAACCTCGGCTACGACCCCGTATACGGCGCCCGGCCCCTGAAACGCGTGATCCAGAAGCAATTGGTCGATAAACTCGCCCTGCGCATCCTTCAGGGAGAGTTCGGGGATGGGGATTTCGTCAGGATCGATGCCGTCGACGGCGACCTGACGTTCACCAAATCCGCGACTTCAAACTGAAAACCGGTTTGTAACATTGGCAGTTCGCAGGTCTGGCACGATCCAATGCAAGTTTAGGTGCAGGCAGGTAATTGCCGATGGATGACAGATAATTGGCGAGACAGGCTCTGCGTCATTTTCTATACTATTTCAGTAGGTATTACCAGGCAGCATGCGCAGGTCAACAGATGTCAGATCCACTCCAGAAAAGCCCACCCGAGAAAGCCGGCGAGACGGAACTCGACGCGACCCCTGAGGCGGCTGTCGATGCGGCCGCTCCGGACGGTTTCGGATGGGGAGTACGCAACACCGCCTGGCACGTTCAGGAAGTGCTGATCTGGCGCGGCGGCGACCTCCTTCGTCATCTCGGTGATGCAGCGAAGTGGCCGTTCGAGAAGGCCGTTTGGGCATTTCAGCGGAAGCTGGGTTGGCCGGTTCGAGAGTGGCTCGCTGCCAAGAACCTCCCGAGTCGCAGCGCGGTCGCCAGCAGTTTTGCGGTTGTGCTCGGCGCAGCCGCCGTCACCGCTGGTGTGGTCACTGCGGGATCCGGCACCGGGGCACCGGCTGTCCGGACAGTCACCGTTGCCCGGAGCGCCACCACCAACGCCGCGCCGGTCTCCGATCTGCCGACCAGGAGCGATCTTCCGGTTGAAACCCTCAAGGGTGTCCCGCCGAGCTTCGAGTCCGCGAACTCCAGGCTGGGCAAGTCAAACAAGAGCTCGGCCGACTCGGCCAGGACTTCCAGCAGCAGCTCGGAGAAGCTCACAAAGGCCGACGCCAAGAAGGTTGCAAAGCCGCTCAACGTCGCCCGGCGCTTCGCCGACGCCTTTGTCTCCTATGAGGTTGGCAAGGACACCCGGAAGGCTCAGGCCGTCTTCGCCCAGACCGCTCGCAAGCCACTCGCGAAATCACTCGCCGATCGCCCGCCGCGTCTTCCCAGCAACGGCAAGGTGCCGAAGGCCAGGGTCCTCAACGTGGTCCCCGGTCCCCAGGACAACAAGCAGCTTGCAGTCAGCGTTGCGATGCTCCGCCTCGGCGTCACCAGTGAGCTGCGGCTCCAGATGGAGCAGACCAGGCTCGGCTGGTTCGTCAGCGAGGTCAAGGGCTAGTGGGGAAACTCCGGAACACTCTCATCGTGGTCGCCATGGGCGCCGCGATGGCGGCTCAGGCATCGCCGGCCCAGAGCTCGACGCCGGGCTCTCTCGCAACGGGCTCGACCGGCTCCACAGCTTCCACGACTCCTCTGCCGGCGACGGGAAGCACCGGACCGACCGTCGACCCCACCGATCCGGTTGTCGGCCCGCCGATTCCCGATCAGCCGACCCCGAGCGCCGGTTCCGGCGGCATCGGCACCGGCCCGGCCGACAACGGAACCAGGAAACAGCCGACCACCAAGCCGACCCCGGCGCCCGAGCAGGACAACCCGGGCAGCAATCAGTCCGGTGGGATCACCTCGGCCGCGGCAGACGCTCCGAGCATCAATCTTGATCTGACCGCCGGTCCCAACATCGCCTGCGAGGGGGCGCCCGGTGCGCCCACCGACCTGCTGCCGATCTACAAGGCGGCGTCCGATCGCTACGGGCTCGGACCCAAGGGACCCGGCATCCTCGCCTCGATCAACCTGATCGAGACGGACTTCGGCCGCAACACAAACTATTCCAGCGCCGGGGCGATGGGCTGGATGCAGTTCATGCCCTCCACCTGGGCCTCCTACGCGGTCGACGGCGATGCCGACGGCAAGGCAGATCCGTACAACCCCTGGGATGCGATCTTCGCCGCCGCGAGCTACCTCAAGGCCTCCAACGCCCCAGCGGACTGGTACGGCGCCATCTACTCCTACAACCACGCCGACTGGTATGTGGCCGAGGTACTTGCCAAGGCCGGCTGCTACAACGCCGGCAGCCAGTTCTCGCTGGTCCCCGAGATGCCGACGATCGCCTGCAAGCCGGCCCCGGCATGGCGCGACGAGATTCCCGGCAACTACCTGAACGCATTTGAAGAGGCGTCTGCCCGATACGGCCTCGGCAAGAAGGGCGTCTGGTCGCTGGCCTCGATGGCCCGCCTCGAGTCTGACTTCGGTCGTGGAATGAGCAAGGCGGACATGAAGGAGGTCGGACCGCTCGGTCTCGACACCGCCGAGTGGCAGCGCTATGCGGTCGACGGGAACGGAGACGGCAAGATCGTCCGCTCGAGCCCCGAGGACTCCGCTGCCACGCTGGCGCGGCTCATCTGGTCGACGGGCTCACTGCGAGCCGGGATCTTCGAGCACAACCATGCAGCCTGGTACGTCCAGGTCGTGCTCAGCGAGTCGGATCGCCTCGAGGGCAAGTGCAAGGTGACCACCTCCGCATGGCCGATCGCGCTGCCGTCGTCGACTGCCAGCCCGATCAACTGGGACAACCTGACGCTCTCGAATGATCTCGAGCAGCAGGATCTCGACAACGGCGTGATCGATCCCCGGATCGTCGGTCTGATCGGCGCGATCACACAGACTCACACGATCACGATCTCGGCTTTGAAGTCCGACCACTCATACCTGACCGCAAGCGGCAATGTCTCGAACCACTCGGCCGGTCGGGCGATGGACATCGCGATGGTCGACGGGGTCTCCTGCACAGACGTTTCACCGTCGGCTCCCTGCGGAACCCTCGGCCGCACGCTCACCCTTCTGCCGCCCGGGACGATGCCGACCGAGCTGATCTATTGCTACGACCTCGACGGACCGAGCGGGCCGGCATTCGCGCTTCCCGATCACTGCGATCACGTCCACGTCGGTTTCGACCGCTGAGCGGATCGGCCATGTCCGGCGGTGACGCATCACCGACCAGTTCGCGATCGATCCCGGCCAGGGTCTACGAGGCGACATGGGGTCGGATGTTCGCGGCGCTCTACGACCGCGGAATGCGGTCTGTTGAGATTGCCGGGTTGACCGAGATGCGGCGCGATCTGCTCTCGTCGGCCCACGGACAGACGGTCGAAATCGGGGCTGGAACCGGAAAGAACCTGACGCTCTATCCAGATTCGGTCACCGGGCTGACCTTGATTGAACCTTCCCCCCACATGGCCTCACGACTCCGTGAACGCGCCGCGAACGGGCAACGCGATACGACCATCCACGAGGCATCCGCATCGAACCTCCCACTGGCCGATGACTCCGCCGACACCGTCGTCTTCACCCTGGTGCTCTGCACCGTCCCGGATCCGACGTCGGCGATCTCGGAGGCGATCAGGATCCTCAGGCCCGGTGGCTCGATCTTGTTTCTCGAGCACGTCCGTTCGGAGGATCCACATGTCGCCAAGCTTCAGGACAGGGTTGAGAAGCCGTGGAGGTTTTTCGGCGGCGGTTGCCACTGCAACCGCGACACGCTCGCGAATCTGGTCGATTCCGGTCTCCACATCGAGCGGGTCGAGCATCGCCGGATGCCCAAGGCCGCCTCCTTCGTCCGGCCTGTGATCCAGGGTCGGGCTACGCTCGCCGGGTAGGACTCGCGAGCACCCGGACGGCGCTGTTGCATACGCTCACCGAACGTGAAAGAAAATGGTACGCGTTCCGGTATCTATGAGAGGAGATCCATGCCCACCTATGTGATGCTTACGAACCTGACTCCTGACGGTGTCAAGACGCTCAAGAACAACCCCAAGCGGGTGTCCGAGGTAAACCGCGAGGTGGAGCAGATCGGTGCCAGGGTCGTCGCCCAATACGCGACGCTCGGCCAATACGATTTTGTCACCATCATCGAGGCGCCCGACGACCGTACGATGGCCAAGGTCTCAGTGGAGCTCGGCTCACGCGGGACGATGAAGACCCAGACGATGGCTGCTCTGTCATCGGACGAGTTGTCTGACGCGCTCTAGCGCAGAAATCACGGAGAAGGCAGCGCTTTGAGAATCCTCGTTGTCGGCGGCGGCGGCAGGGAACACGCCATCGTCAAGGCCCTTGGACGATCAGCGCATCGTCCCGAGTTGATCTGCGCACCCGGGAATGTCGGCATCGCGGCTGATGCAGAATGCCTGCCCGGCGTGGGCGCCGAAGACGTCGATGCGATCGTCGCCACGGCGCTCGATCGCAAGGTCGACCTGGTTGTGGTCGGCCCCGAGGCGCCACTGGTCGAGGGCCTGGTCGACATGCTGGAGGAGCGTGGGGTCGCAGCGTTCGGTCCGCGTGCGGGTGCGGCCCGGCTCGAGGGTTCCAAGGCCTTCTCGAAGCAGATGATGCTCGAGGCGGGTGTGCCTACGGCGGCATACCGGGTCGTTGCGGATGCGGACGCCGCCTCCGAGGCGATCTCCCAGACCACGTTCCCCGCCGTCCTCAAGGCTGACGGCCTGGCTGCCGGCAAGGGCGTGATCATCTGCGAAACCCGGGACGAGGCCCTCGACGCGGTTGAGGTCTTCTTCGGCGAGCAGCGCTTCGGCGAGACCAGGGTGATCATCGAGGAGTTCCTCGATGGCGAGGAGCTCTCGCTGCTCGCGCTGTGCGACGGGGAGAACGTGGTCCCGCTCGCCCCGGCGCAGGACTACAAGCGGATCTTCGACAACGACGAGGGACCGAACACCGGCGGAATGGGCAGCTACTCGCCGGTCCCGGGGTTCGACGCGTCGACGATCGCGGAGATCGTCGACACCGTGCACCGGCCGGTCGTCAGGATGATGGCTGAGCGAGGAACCCCCTTCCACGGTGTTCTCTATGCGGGCATGATGATGACCACCGACGGTTTCAGGGCCCTGGAGTTCAACGTCCGCTTCGGCGATCCCGAGACGCAGGCCGTGCTTGCGAGGCTCGAGTCGGACCTGGTCGATCTCTGCCTGGCATCGCGGCAGCCCGGAGGTCTTGCCGGCACCACCGCCGAGTTCGACGATGGATGGGCCGTGACGCTGGTACTGGCTTCAGGCGGATATCCGGAGAGCTCTTCGAAGGGCGATCTGATCACCGGTCTCGAGGAGGCCGCCGGGATTGCCGAGGTGACCCACGCGGGGACCGCTTCCTCAGGGGATGCGATTGTCACCGCCGGGGGCCGCGTTCTCAACGTAACGGGCCGTGGCGCCACCGCTGCCGCAGCCCGTGAGCAGGCATACGATGCGGCTCGGAGGATCAGTTTTGACGGCATGCAGATCCGGTCTGATATCGCCGCCCGGGCCGTCCAGCGCACCACCGCCCAGTGAGAGGTCAAGTGAGAGGAACAGATGTCTGAGAATCCGCACCCACAGGAGATACCGCAGTCGGCCGAGGTCGATCTCGAAGCCGAGCTGGCCGAGATGCCCGATGTCGAGACCACCTTCGAAGAGATCGAGGTCGACGCGCCGTTGGTCGGGATCATCATGGGCTCGGTCAACGACAAGCCGAAGATGCAGCCGGCCGGTGCCGCCCTCCACGATGCGGGCATCCGCTACGAGGTTCGCGTGATGAGCGCCCACCGTGACCCCGAGGCGGTCCGTGACTACTGCATGAACGCCCGGATGCGCGGACTCAAGGTGATCATCGCCGGAGCCGGGATGTCCGCGGCTCTTCCCGGTGTCGCATCCGCCCACACCGACCTTCCGGTTCTCGGCGTCCCGATCTCCGGCAAGAACCTCGGCGGCCTCGACGCCCTGCTCTCCGCGGTCCAGATGCCGCCCGGCGTGCCGGTCGGGTGCCTGGCGATCGACGGCGCCAAGAACGCCGGCATCCTCGCCGCGAGAATCATCAACGCATGAATAGCGGCCACCTCCTCTGCTCCAGCTCGGGTGCGCTCGTCATCACTGAAGATCTCGCGCCCTCGCTCCCGCGTCCGGGGGTGGCCGGTTGATTCCCAGGTACACACGGGAGGAGATCGGCACGGTCTGGACGCCCCAGCGCAAGATGGAGACCTGGCTGGCTGTCGAGTTGGCCGCGACCGATGCATGGGCAGATGCCGGAGTCGTCCCGGTCGAGGCCGCAGCGGCCTGTCGCGGGAAGGCCGAGTTCACGGTCGAGGCGGTCGACGAGCGTGAGCGGACCACCAACCATGACGTCGCGGCATTTGTCGATGTGGTGGCAGCATCGGTCGGTGAACACGGCCGCTGGATCCACTACGGCCTCACCTCCTCCGATGTTCTCGACACCGCGATGGCAGTCCAGTTGCGCGAGGCGGGGCGGATCCTCCTCAAGGGCGCCAAGACCTTTCGCGATGCGCTGGTCGTGCAATCACTCGAGCACCGGAACAGCCTCTGCGCCGGGCGTACCCATGGCGTGCACGCCGAGCCGACCACCTTCGGGCTTCGCCTCGCCGGCTTCGCCTTCGAGGCCGACCGTAACCTGAGGCGCCTCGAGGAGGCGGTCGAGCAGCTCGCGGTCGGCAAGCTCTCCGGCGCCGTTGGCACCTACGCATCGATCCCACCCAAGGTCGAGGCCCAGGTGATGGCGGCGCTCGACCTTCGCCGCGAGGACATCTCGACCCAGATCGTCCCCCGTGATCGCCACGCGCAGCTTCTCAGCGCGATCGCGCTGGCGGGTGCCGGGCTGGAGCGCTTCGCGACCGAGATCCGCAACCTCCAGCGCACCGAGGTACGCGAGGTGGAGGAGCCGTTTGCGAAGGGTCAGAAAGGCTCATCGGCGATGCCCCACAAGCGCAACCCGATCACCACCGAGAGAATCACCGGCCTTGCCAGGGTGCTGCGTGGATACGCGCAGACCGGCCTCGAGAATGTGGCGCTCTGGCATGAGCGAGACATCTCCCACTCCGGCGCCGAGCGGGTGATCCTGCCCGACGCGACGATCCTGATCGACTACATGCAGCATCTCGGAACAAGGGTCGCCGAGGGGATGGTCGTCCACACAGACCGGATGCGCTCGAACCTCGAGATCACCCACGGTGCCCTGTTCAGCCAGCGGGCCCTGACGGCACTGGTCGAGTCCGGGGAGACCCGCGA
>JBBQZL010000028.1:0-18850 GCA_038207745.1 Solirubrobacterales bacterium | reverse complement strand
GTCGCCCCGGTCCATGAGGAACGTTGGCGGAAAGCAGGTGGAGACTGCCGGGGGGCCCTGCACGCTCATCGGCGGGCGCCTCTGAAGCGGGACCGCCGCCCAGCGGGTGGGCGACGGTCCGGGTGAGGTGCTTCAGACATCGGGGCGCTCGGATTTGAACCGAGGACCTCACCGACCCGAACGGTGCGCGCTACCAGGCTGCGCCACGCCCCGAGGGTCCGGGATTATCTCAGAGCGACGGCGATCCGGCGCTCCGCTTGGATCCGGTCTACTCGACCTTGCCGGTTGCGCTGAGAATCTGATCCAGCGTCGGGGAGTCCTGGAGGACCTCGGTACCCCGCGGTCCAGCCACGACCACCGCAAACTCGGTTGCGATCCCGAGACCGTCGGCGACCGACTCCTGTTCCTTGATCGACTTCGTGATCGGGCCATCGGGTCCACCGCCATCGTCAAAGGCCTTCTGCCAATCGGGTACCTGAAGCTCGCCGATCGACCCGGCAATCGACTTGAGAAATTCCGGCGACACCCGGCCGATCCGCTTGATCTCATCGTGGCTGGCAAAGAAGAGGTGGACGTATTGCCACTGGTATCCCTGTTCGCCGGCCGCCTCGGCGGCAACCGCGCCCTCCTGCACCGGGTTGGGTCCAGCGGAGACATTTCGGAAGAGAAGCTGCGCACGCCCGGTGCGGACAAGCCGCTCGACCATCCCGGGCACGGTGTCGAAGAAGCGAGTGGCGCACGACTCGCACTGCACGTCGGTGAAGATCTGAATCTGGATCGGCGCCGCAGGATCACCAAGCCGGTCACCGTCCTGGCGCAGACCGCCGAAGATCCGCTGGGCGTCGTTGACACCCGAGATCTTGATCGGGGCCACGCCACCCTTCTCGGTTGCCAGCTGCCAGATCGCCGAGGAGAGGGCGACGGCGCCGACCAGCAGAATCGCAAGAACCCACCAGCGACCGGACCGGGGTCCGGCCTTGGGTGTCCCGGTCTGCTCAGGCACTATCCGGCGACCGCTTTGTAATAGCGAACGGCAAGCCCGGTGAGCAGGGTGCGAAAACCCTCCTCGACGCTGACTCCCTCGTCGTCGGCAAAGCTGCGGAGTCCGCCCTCTTCGATCAGGACGCTGCGGCGGACCACCTCGTCGACGAGCTCAGGGTGTTGATCACAGAAGTAGGCGCCCATCGAATAGAGGTCCGTGTCCATCAGGGATTCGATGAATGTGTCACCGCCACCGACCGCGGATGAGGTGTCTGATGCGTCAGCCATGCACCTATCGTAGATTGAGCGCATGGCCGACCGCGATGCGATCACCGGTTTCTGCAACGAACTGCTGGACATAGATGCATTTGAGGACTACGGTCCGAATGGAATCCAGGTGCCCGGATCACCCGAGGTCAGCAAGGTGATCACGGGAGTTTCGGCCCATCGCGAGCTCCTCGAACGTGCCGTCGATGCGGGCGGAGACCTTCTGCTGACGCATCACGGCCTCTTCTGGGACTTTCATCCGCGGGCCCTCAGCCCGCAGATGGCGCAGCGACTGCGGATCGCGCTTGACGCCGACCTGACCGTGGCCGGCTATCACCTTCCACTCGACGCCCACCCCGAGATCGGAAACAACGCGTTGCTCTGCGAGGGACTCGGGTTTTCCCGGCGAGGTGATCGATTTGCCGAAGTCAGGGGCCGCGAGATCGGGATCATCGGTGAGCACCCCGACGGCATCCCGGTTTCGGAGCTTGGTGAACGTGTGAATCGACTGCTCGGCCGCGAACCCCTGATCCAGGGAGATGGACCGGACCTGATCCGCACGATCGGGGTGGTGACCGGAGCGGCGGCCGGGGAGATCGATGAGGCGATCTCACTCGGATTCGACGCCTTCATCACCGGTGAGCCGTCGGAACACGCGATGGCCGACGCAAACGAGGGAGGCATCCACTTCATCGCCGCGGGGCATTACGCAACCGAGACGCTGGGCATCCGGAGGCTGGGGGAGCTGATTGCCGAGAAGTTCGGGATCGAGCACGATTTCATCGAAATCCCGAACCCGGTTTGACACATCCGGTCGAATCGATAAACCTCTGCATTCTGGTCGCACACGAGACGGAGGTCACCATTGGCCAATCATCTGACGCCCGCTGAACTCGCCGACGAGATGCGCATGGATCGACAGGAGGTGATTCAGAAGTGCGTGCAGATGGGAGTACCGATCTTTCATGGTCGGATCGATCGCAGCCTCTTCGAGACCTCGCTTCGGACGCTTCCGGAGCCATCGATGGACGAGGCCAGGGCCAGCTAGCCCGATCAGCCGCGGGTCAACGCTGAAATCGCAGCTCAAACTGCGGTTGCGCCACGAATAGACTCCCGGGCCATGAGCCTTGGATCAAAGACGCTTGCTGACCTGATGCCACTTGCTGCCGCCGAGTACGGCAGCCTTCCGGTGGTCGAGTTCAAAGATGACTCGGGCGCCTGGGTGACGCGGAGTTTCCGCGAGGTCGAGGTGACGGTCCAGGCGCTCTCGCTCGGCCTGATCGATCTCGGAGTCCAGAAGAGCGACAAGGTGGCGATCCTGGGCAACACGCGACCCGAGTGGACCTACTTCGACATGGCGGCGCTCTCGGCGGGCGCCACGGTGGTCCCGATCTACCAGACCAACTCCAATGAGGAGTGTCAGTACGTCCTCGAGAATTCCGGTTCCGGCGTCGTAATTGTCGAGGATGACATCCAGATCGAGAAGGTCCGGGCGGTCCGCGACCAGCTTCCGGAGCTGCGGCACGTGATCCGGATGACCGGTACCAGCGACGACGCGATTTCGATGGAGGACCTTGCGAGGCGCGGCACCGAGACAGGTGACCCTGCCGCCTGGGAGGCGCGTTGGAAGTCGATCACCCCCGACGACATCTGCACCTTCATCTACACCTCGGGAACAACGGGCCCACCCAAGGGATGCGTGATCTCGCACGGCAACTACCGCGCGATGCTCGACATGGCCGCATCCGAGGGCGTATTCAAGAGCGGTGAGGTGGTCTACCTCTTCCTCCCCCTCGCCCACTCGTTTGCACTTCTTGTCCAGCTCTCGAGCATCGATGTCGGTGGCTGCATCGCATACTGGGAGCGCGACCCCCTCAAGATCATTCCGAACCTCGGTGAGATCAAGCCTTCCTACTTCCCGTCGGTCCCGAGGATCTTCGAGAAGATCTATACCGCCGCGACCAGCAATGTCGAAAAGGAGGGCGGCCTCAGGAAGTCGATCTTCCACTGGTCGATCAAGGTCGGCGCGAAGATGCGCAAGGTCGAGCGATCCGGCGGCAAGCCCGGCTTCATACTCCAGCGCCAGTTCGCCTTCGCCGACAAGATCGTGCTCTCGAAGATCCGGGCACTCTTCGGTGGCGAGTTGAAGCAGGCCGTGACCGGCGCGGCCCCGATCAACCCGGAGATCCTTCGCTTCTTCGACGCTGCGGGAGTTCTCGTACTCGAGGGATGGGGGATGACCGAGACCTCGACCGCGGCGACGATCTCAACACCTGAATCTTTCAAGATCGGAACCGTCGGTCGCCCGTTCCCGGGCTGCGAAGTGAAGATCGCCGGCGACGGCGAGATCCTCGTCAAGGGCCCGAACGTCTTCCAGGGCTACTACAAGAACCCGGAGGCGACCGCAGAGACGCTGGTCGACGGCTGGCTGCACACCGGCGACATCGGTGAGATCGACTCGGATGGCTACATCAAGATCACGGGACGCAAGAAGGACATCATCATCACTGCCGGCGGCAAGAACATCACCCCCGCCAATCTCGAGGCGGAGATCAAGCAGCACGTTCTGGTCTCGCAATGCGTCGTGGTTGGGGACCGTCGCCCATATCTGGTCGCCCTGGTCACCCTCGACCCTGAGGAGGCGGTCAAGTTCGCGGAGGAACACGGCCTGTCGGCGGACCTTGATCAACTTGCAGAAAACAGTGACGTGCGGGCGTCGATCGAGAAGCGCCTGGGCGTGATCAACGAGAAGTTCGCCCGGGTCGAGCAGGTCAAGAAGATCGCGATCCTGCCCAACGATCTCAGCCAGGAGAGTGGCGAGCTGACACCGACTCTGAAGGTGAAGCGCAACGTCGTCTCTTCGAAGTACGAGCGCGAGATCGAGGACCTCTACTCGAACTGAGCCGGGGGTCTCGGCGCGGACCCGACCGGCTGACTACTTCTTCTTGCCGAATCCGATGCCGCCGGGGTTCCGGGGTCCCGAGATTCCCCCGGCCTGGGTACCCGAGGATCCGTGAACGGAAAGCACCGCCTGGGGTATCGACCTGCCGCGGTAGAGCAGGTAAAGGGTGCCGCCGGCACCCCTGGTGGGCCATGCTGTGACGTTCACGGGTGTCTTTCTTCCGCAGACGCTCACCCTCGCCGCCATGCCCGAACCCCTGAATCTCCTGAAGCAATTGAACGGCCCCGAACGCCGGATCATCGACAGCTCGTGACCCCTGGCGATCAGGCGCACGCTGACCTTTTCCTTCCGGGGCCGGAAGACCTCAATCGTGCTGAACTCGGTCTTCGCGCCATCCGCGATCACGATCCTGCTCTGGCAGGCCAGAACGCGGCAGGAGCCTCCAACGGTTCGCGCGGTGCCCGCGGACGCGGGCATGGCGATCACCAGGACGGCGGCCAGCGTCGGCGTCAAGGCACGGCATGAGGGTCGTGAAACGAATCGCACTCCCTCAGCTTTCAGCCCAGGTCGCGGATTCCTACCCAGGAATCAAAACCTGCACGCCGGCGCTCGGGGCTAGTTTGCCTGACCCGACTGCCGCAGCAGCGTGCTCGTCGTCTGTTCGAGGACCCGACGCCATGCCGAGGTCGATTCCGGCTCCTCTTCCTTGACCCGGTTGACCACCTTGGTGACCCTCTTGCCGGAGATCTCGACTCCGTGGCGCTCCGCAATCTCCTTGTAGTGGTCGTAGTCCTTGCCAAGCGCGTGGGTCACCGACTCAAAGCCATGTCGCGCGATCCGGAGCCGCTGCGAGTAGTCCATCACTGATGTGCCGAACATCAACTCGTCATTGGGCTCGGGCTCGACCAGGATGATGTCGACGCCCTCGTATTTCTCCTTCCAGAAGGCGACTGCCTGGTGGAGACGAGCGTGGGCGATCAACTTGAAGGTCTGGTTTGCGATCGCCGGCATACCCATGTCGGCAACCCGGCGCACCCTGGTCCCGAAGACGGTCGGGATCTGGCGCTTGAAGTCGTTGACATAGGGGACAAGCGGGTTGACGACGATGATCAGGCTCGCACCGCGCTCAACCGCAACGTCGACGTTGGTGGTCGATCGGATCCCGCCGTCGATCAGGTGTCGGCCCTTCAGCTCAACCGGCTTGTAAACGACCGGAAGAGCGGTCGAGCACTCGACCGCCTTGGAGATCGGGACATCTGCCCACTCGCCGTCACCGAGCAGAATGCGCTCGCAGGTGTCGAGGTCGGTCGCGGTCAGGTAGAGCTCGCGATCGAGCTGCCGGAAATCGTTCGTCCGGTCCGGATCCGAGAGCACGGTCTCGACATACTCGCCGAGACCGGAAGCCGAATAGATGCCCGACGGCATGCTCTCCGCCAGGCCGGCTGCGAGGTCCATCGCGGAGACCTCGCCGAGCCGCGGCAACATGCTCCTGATCAGACCGATCATGTTCAGCGGCAGCCTGATCGCGCGATCGGCGTAGCCGCGATAGTTCGGTCGAAGCACAGTGCCGAGGTCCATGTCCTCGATCGGGGATGGAAGGTGCTTGTTGAGCACCCTCATCATCTCCTCAGGCGTGACCCCGTTGGCGAGCATGCTCGCGACGAAGGAACCGGCGCTGGTTCCCACGTAGATATCGAAGTGGTTGACGGTGCTGTTGACGGCCAGCAGGTCGAAGGCCCGCATCGCGCCGATCTCATAGACCCCGCCCGTGAAGCCACCGCCCCCCAGCACCAGAGCGGTTTTTGACGGCTTCCTGCGAGGTCGCGACCTTGTGCGACCCTTGGAAGGCGCGGACTCGAGCTTGACAACCTTGCCCATGGGGTGATTATCGCAGGCCGGAGCGACATTTCCGTGATCGAGGGCATCCAGTGCCCTCCCGCAATGGCCGCTACCTTGGCCCTCAGAGGTGTTTCCAGGTTACGTTGAAGATCAAACTGACACTCGCATTTGCCTGCCTGTCGCTGCTCTTCGCAGCCTCAGGCGCCAGCGCGGCATCATTCTGCCCGAATCTCGTCAATGAACTCCGCCAGGGAGGCAGCGCCTCGAGCCTCTATGTGATCGATGCCTCGACCGGCCGGACGCTCTGCAGGAAGTCATCGTCAAGATCCCGCACGCTGGCCTCGAACACCAAGCTCTTCACCACCTCGACCGCTCTGGCCCGGATCGGGCCTGATGCGCGGATCCCGACCACCCTCTGGAGGGCCGGCCGGCTGGACAAGCATGGAGTGCTCCGCGGGAACATCTACCTGCGCGGCGGCGGTGACCCGACCCTCGGCACGCCTGGCTTCTACAACGCCCGGATCGGATTCGGCACCAACATCTTCGGGCTCAAGAAGCAACTGAGGGCCAGAGGGATCAGGAAGATCCGCGGGCACCTGTTCACCGACGACACGATCTTTGACCGGGTCCGCGGAGTGGCCGACTCCGGATACGCGACCAGCTATTACATCGGCCCGCTCTCGGGCCTCTCGCTCAACTATGGATTCAGCGACACGTCGGGCAATCGCTTCGCCCGCAACCCCGCCCTCGTGGCCGGCCGGACCCTTGCCGGCGCACTGAGGAACAGGGGCGTCAGGATCACCAAGGGGGTGGACGTCCACAAGGTGCCGTGGAAGCGGGACCCGAAGCGGATCGGTGCCGTCCGCTCACCTGCATTGTCCCGGATCGTCGGCGAGACCAACACCAACTCGAACAACTTCTTTGCGGAAATGCTGGTCAAACTGCTCGGAGCCAGGTTCGGCGGCGAGGGAAGCACCGCAGCCGGCACTGCGGTCGTCTCGAAGTTCATCGGATCAATCGGCTCCGGGGTTGACCCGACAAACGGATCCGGCCTGACCCAATCCAACCGTGCCTCTGCCAGGCAGGTCGCGACCCTGCTCAAGGTCGCGCGCAACAAGTCATGGGGTGATGACCTGCGGAACTCACTCGCGATTGCCGGTCGGACCGGGACCCTCCGCGACCGCATGAACGGAACCGCGGCCGACGGCCGCTGCCGGGCAAAGACCGGCACCCTGACCGGCGCCAGCGCCCTCTCCGGCTACTGCCTGACCAGGTCAGGCCGGACAGTTGTCTTCTCGATCCTGATGAACGGCGTCAGCGACAGCACCACGGCGCGTAATCACCAGGACAGGATCGCGATCCGGCTCGCACGGCTCAGGTAGCCGTGCGAAGAGTCACCCGGGCTCCGCCTCTTCCGAGGCGGGCTCAGCCAGGTCCCGCAGCGCCACCTCGTCGATCACCTCGACGCCGAGGCTCTCGGCCTTGGCGAGTTTCGAGCCGGCGCTGTCACCGGCGACCACGTAGTCGGTCCTCTTCGAGACCGAGCTCGTCACCTTTCCGCCCGCCGACCGGACCAACTCCGAAGCCTCATCGCGGGTCAGCCCTGGGAGGGTTCCGGTCAGTACGAAGGTCCTGCCCTCGAGCGGTCCGCCGACCGCCGGGCGCTCACCCTCCCCCAGCTCCATCCGCAGGCCCTTTGCCCCCAGCTTCTCGATCAGCTCCCAGTTGCGTTCCTCGGCCAGCGACTCGATGATCTGATCCGCAAGGATCGGGCCGACGCCCTCGACCTCGGCGAGCGCCCCGGCATCGGCGGTCCGGATCGCGTCGATCGAGCCGAAGTGATTCGCCAATGCGGTGGCTGTAACCGACCCTACTCCCGGCAGCCCGAGCGCAAAGAGGACCCTTGCAAAGGGCCGGATTCGGGATGAGTCGATCGAGGCCAGCAGATTCTCCGCCGAGGTCTCACCGACCCGGTCGAGTGCCCTGAGGCGCTCGGCGTCGAGGTCGTAGATGTCGGCGACATCGGTGATCAGACCCTCTTCGAGGAAGCGCATCGCCTGCTTCTCTCCCAGACCATCGATATCCATCGCACCCTTGCTCACGAAGTGCTTGACGTGCTGAAAGGTCTGCCCGGGGCAGCCGGCGCGGTTGGGACAGATCGTGAAGACCCCGTCCTGCGGCTTGACAGTCGGGGTGCCGCATGCCGGGCACTTCTTCGGGGGCTTCGGACGCCGGGTGCCCCTTGGTCGTTTCTGAATCAACGGAGCCACGACCTGCGGGATCACGTCACCGGCACGCATCACGATCACCTGATCCCCGGGCCGTACGTCCTTTCGCGCCAGATCCTCCTCGTTGTGGAGCGTCGCGGTCGTGACAGTGACACCGCCGACGTGGATCGGATCGAGCATCGCGAACGGGACCAGATGCCCGGTCCGGCCGACGTTCCAGACAACCTTCTCGAGCTTTGTCGTCGCGGTCGTGGGTGGGAACTTCCAGGCGATCGCCCAGCGCGGCTCGCGTCCTACAACTCCCAGCTCCTTCCAGAATGCCCGCTCGTCAACCTTCGCAACCACGCCATCGATCTCGAAGTCGAGCTTCTCGCGGCGCTCCTGCCACCAGTCACAGCGTTTGACCACCTCCTCGATCCCGTCGTGATGCGAGGTGTCGGAGTTGACTCTGAAGCCGCGCTCCCGTAGCCACTCGACCTCGTCGGTGTGGGTCGCGAGATCGAGCCCCTCGGCAGCACCGATCCCATAGCACCAGACCTCGAGGGGGCGCGCTGCCGCCAGCTTCGGGTCGAGCTGGCGGATCGAGCCGGCCGCTGAGTTGCGGGGGTTTGCAAACGCCGGCTCCCCGTCAGCGACGCGCCGCTCGTTCAGCTCCCTGAAGGCTGCGACCGGCAGGTAGACCTCGCCCCGCACCTCGACCAATGCCGGCGCATCGGGGATCCGCAGCGGAATCGAGCGGATCGTCCTGAGGTTCTGGGTCACATCCTCACCGACCGTCCCGTTGCCCCTCGTCGCGCCACGGACAAGCACGCCATCACGGTATGTGAGGGACATCGCGAGACCGTCGATCTTGGGCTCGGTCACATAACTGAGATCTTTGACCGGGATATCGCGACGCTCGAGAAAGGTGCGTATTCTCGCCTCCCAGGCACGAAGCTCCACCTCTGTGCGTGCGTTGGCGAGCGAGAGCATCGGTTCTGCGTGCTCGACCTGCTCAAAGCGCGACAGCGGTTCGGCGCCCACACGCTGGGTCGGGGAGTCTGCGGTGCGCAGCCCGGGGTTTGCCTGCTCGAGTTCGCGCAGCTCGTCGATCAGCGCGTCGTAGACGTCGTCGCCGACCTCCGGCTGATCAAGGACGTAATAGGAGTGATTGTGGCGCTCGATCTTCCTGCGCAGCTCCTTTGCGGCGGCGGCATCTGAGGACCCGGTGCCGGTCATTCCTCTGCGGTGTCCCCTGATCGGGTCTTCAGAACCGACTCGAGCATCTCGTCGAGCTTCCAATCCTCGAGCTGTTCGAGCCCAGGCTGGTGGGTAAGGTCGAAGTGGAGAGGCGTGACCGAGATCCGCCCGCCGGCGATGGACGATAGGTCGGTCCCCTCCTCGTGGTGATAGGAGGGCTCGATTCCGTAGATGTCGAACAGCCGCGTGCCGTCTTCGGAGTCCTCCTCGATCAGGCGCAGCTCATCGTTGTATATCCGCTTGCCGAGCCGGGTGATGTCGACCCCGCCCGGGATGCCGGCGGGGCAGTTGATGTTGACCAGCGTTCCCTCGGCGATTCCGCCGTCCAAGAGCGACCGCACCATGTCGGCGGCGAAGCGGGCGCAGGTCTCGAAATCGAAGATGCGGCCATATCTGAATCCCATCTCCCGCTTTGCCGACTGCTGTGAGACGGAGATTGCCGGGATACCGAGAACGATGCCCTCGAGTGCTGCCGCGACCGTGCCCGAGTAGGTGATGTCGTCGCCCAGATTGGCGCCGTGATTGATCCCAGAGACGATCATCTCGGGTCGATTTCCGTCGAGCAGGCCAAGGTCGGCGAATCGGACACAGTCGACAGGGGTGCCGTTGGTGGCAAAGCCCCTGGTCCCATCGCCGAAGTCGATCTCCTTGGCGGAGAGAGGCACCCGCGTCGTGATGCTTCGTGCAGTCGCGCTGCGGTTCGAGTCCGGCGCGATCACGTCAAGCTCAACGCCCTCGATCTCGTTCAGCGCGCGCCTCATCGCCTGGAGACCGTCTGCCTCGATACCGTCGTCGTTGGTCAGCAGGACTCGCATCGCTTCGATTCTATGGGCCGTGGTCGGGGTAGCGGACCGCCGTCAGGTAGAGGCCGTGCGCGGCCGCGGTGTCTCCGGCTTCTGCCCGATCTGCCCCTTTTAGCAATGCGGCAAACGAGTCAGGCGTTCGCTTCGCGCCCCCGACTTCGAGCATCGTCCCGACCATGATCCGGACCATCTTGTGGACAAACGCGTTGCCCTCGATCGAGAAGACCAGGATGCCGCTCTCCTCGCGGCCACCCTCCCAACCCCAGGAGGCCGCAACGATGTCACGCTCAAAGCGTGTCTCGGCGGTGTCCGTCGGTGTGAAGGCGGAGAAGTTGTGACGGCCGGGCAGAACAGCCGCGCAGCCCTGGAGCAGATCAAGATCGAGCGGGTAGGGCCACCAGAGCGCCCGTCCCTTCTCGAACGGGTCCGGAATCGAGTCGGGCATCAGCCGATACCCGTAGGAGCGCGAGATCGCATCCCGTCGCGCGCTGAAGCCGTCGGCCACCGGACCCGCCGCGAGTATCGCGATCGCGGGCGGGGTCATGCCGTTGATCCTCCGGCGCAGGTCCTTCGGGACGGCAGCCTCGGTCTCGAAACTCGCAACCTGTGCGCGGGCGTGTACCCCGGCATCGGTGCGGCCCGCGACGACCAGGGCCACCGGAACCCTCAACATCTCACTCAGCGCGGCCTCGAGCTCTCCCTGGACCGTGCGCTGATCTGGCTGTATCGCCCAGCCTCGGAAATCGCCGCCGGTATAGGCGATGTCGAGGCGGTACGTCGTCACATCGAACCGGTGCTAGACCAGCTCCAGATAGACCATCTCGGTCGAGTCGGAGCGGCGTGGGCCGAGCTTGATGATCCGGGTGTATCCACCAGGACGATCCGAGTAGCGCGGGGCAACCTCTTCGAAAAGCTTGTGAACGGCAAACTTGTCGTTGTGAAGCGACGCCAATGCCTGCCGACGCGCATGCAGGTCTCCCCGCTTGGCCAGCGTGATCAGCTGCTCAACCTCGGGCTTGACCGCCTTGGCCTTGGCCTGGCTGGTCTTGATCCGCTCGTGCTCGATCAGCTGCTTCGAGAGATTGGCCATGAGTGACTTTCGATGCGCCGGATCCCGGCTCAACTTGTTGCGCTTCTTGGCGTGACGCATCGGTTCTCCTCTTACCTATCTCTCTGGGTCCGCTCGGCCCGGTCAGTCCTGGCGAAGGTCGAGGCCACGGGAATGCAGCGTCTCGGTCACTTCTTCAATCGACTTCTGGCCGAAGTTCGGAATCGCGTTGAGTTCTGATTCTGACTTACGAAGCAGGTCACCGACGGTCTGGACTCCGGCACGCTTGAGGCAGTTGTACGAACGAACACCCAGCTCGAGCTCCTCGATCAGGATCTCGTCGTTGCCGTCCCCGGACGAACCGATGCCATCGACCTCGACATAGGAGTCCTGAACAGCGACCGGATCGCGGGTCGTCAGATCTTCGACGGTGTCAGGATCACTGAAGATCGCGAGGTTCTTGATCAGGATCTCCGAGGCCTCGCGAAGCGCGGCGGTCGGCTCGATCGAACCATCGGTCTCGAGCTCGATCGTCAGCTTGTCGAAGTCGGTGCGCTGCCCGACTCGTGCCGAGTCGACGATGTAGGTCGCGCGGCGGATCGGCGAGAAGATCGAGTCGATCGGAATCACGCCGATCGGCTGATCATCTGACTTGTTCTCCTCGGCCGGCGAGTAACCGCGGCCTCGCCCGATGGTCAGGTACATCTCGATCTTGGTCTTCGACTCGAGCGTGGCAATCGGTGCGTCCGGGGTCAGGATCTCGACGCCCGAGGGCAGGTCGATGTCCTTGGCGCGAATCTCACCGGGGCCGGATGCGACCAGCGGAGCCTCGATCTCGTCGGCATCGGTGTGCATGCGGACGACGATGTCCTTGAGGTTCAGGACGATGTCGGTGACGTCTTCCTTGACGCCGTCGATGGTCGAGAACTCGTGGGAAACACCTTCGATGCGAACGCTGATGATCGCCGCTCCTCCAAGAGAAGAGAGCAGGACACGACGAAGGCTGTTGCCGAATGTGTACCCGAAGCCCTTGTCGAGCGGCTCGACTGTGAAGGAGCCCTTTGATTCGTCACTCGTTTCGACGCTGATTCGTGGGACCTGGAATTCAGTAGTCATGCGTTCCTTCGGTATGCGTGTTTGAAGAAAAAGACGGCTGCGCTACTTGGAGTACAGCTCAACAATGAGCTGCTCCTCGACCGGCGCCGAAATCTCGGAGCGCTCGGGAAGGCGCAAAATCTTTGCCGTCAATGCGTCATGGTCGGCCTGCAGCCAGGCCGGGACCGCGGAGACGAGCTCGGTTGCCTGCCGGACCACTTCAGTGGCGTCGGAACCCGCCTTGAACATGATCACGTCGTCGGCGCGAAGCTGGTAGCTCGGAATGTCGACGCGGCGGCCATTGATCAACCAGTGGCCGTGCCGGATCAACTGCCTGGCCTGACGTCGCGACGCTGCGAAGCCAAGCCGGACAAGGATGTTGTCGAAACGGGACTCGAGCAGCCGCAACAGGTTCTCACCGGTGACTCCGGGCTGCCGCGTCGCCCTGTCGTAGTAGGCGCGGAACTGCTTCTCGAGCACCTGGTAGTAGCGCCTGGCCTTCTGCTTCTCGCGAAGCTGTGTCCGGTACTCCGACTGACGCATCCGGCCGCGGCCATGCTCGCCGGGCGGATATGCCCGACGGTCGACGGCGCACTTGTCGGTGAAGCATCGCTCGCCCTTGAGGAACAACTTCTGGCCCTCTCGGCGGCACTGCTTGCAAGGTGGTGATGTGTCTCTGGCCATGCCTAGACCCTCCGGCGCTTCTTGGGACGGCAGCCGTTATGGGCTTGCGGTGAAACATCCTTGACCGTGGTCACGTCGAGGCCGGCCGCCTGCAGCGAGCGGATCGCGGTCTCGCGACCGGATCCAGCGCCCTTGGCGAAGACCTCGACCTTCTCGAGCCCGTGCTCCATGCCCTTCTTGGCAGCGGAGTCGGCGGTGACCTGCGCGGCAAACGGCGTCGACTTGCGAGAGCCCTTGAAACCGGCGCTTCCGGCGGATTCCCACGCAATCACATTGCCCTCGAGGTCGGTGAGGGTGACAATGGTGTTGTTGAAAGAAGTCTTGATGTGCGCCTGACCGATCGTGATGTTCTTGCGAACACGACGGCGCGAACGACCCTTGGGTTGTTTCTTCGGTGCCACTTACTCTCCCCTACCTGGGTCCCGGCGCCTTGCGCTTACCGGCGACACTCATACGGCGCGGACCCTTGCGGCCGCGTGCGTTGGTCTTTGTGCGCTGGCCCCGGACAGGCAGGCCGCGGCGATGGCGCATTCCCCTGTAGGCACCGATCTCCATCAGACGCTTGACGTTCTGCGAACGCTCACGCCTGAGATCGCCCTCGACCAGATACTCGTCGACGGCATCGCGAAGCTTGATCACCTCATCCTCGGTCAGATCCTTGACCGCGGTGTCCGGGTCGATTCCAGTCTTGGCGAGAACTTCCTGCGCCGTCGATTGGCCGACTCCGTAGATATATGTCAGGCCGATTTCAGCCCTCTTGTTCACGGGGATGTTGACCCCGGCGATACGCGCCATTCAGCCTTGCCTCTGCTTGTGTCGAGGGTTTGGGCAGATCACCAGGACGACGCCGTTGCGCCGGATGACCTTGCACTTCTCGCACATCGTTTTTACGGACGCTCGAACCTTCATCGTCCCCGATTTCTACATTGATTAGGATTTCCGCCCGCCTCAGGAGATAGGCAGGGAGAATGAAACGTGGTCCAAGGACCGACGCGAAAGATTAGCAGGACAGGCACTATTGCTGAGGCTCGGCCTCGTGCCAGGGGGTCAGAATACGCGGTCCGTCGGCGGTCACCGCAACCGTGAACTCGAAATGCGCCGCCTGCGAGCCATCTTCCGAGAAGACCGCCCACTCGTCATCACCCATTCTGATGCCCGGGGCGCCGGCGTTTACCATCGGCTCGATCGCCAGGACCATGCCCTCTTCGAGCTTCGGTCCCTTGCCAGGCTCACCGAAGTTGGGAATCTGGGGATCCTCGTGCATCGAGCGGCCGATCCCGTGTCCGACAAGCGTCTTGATCACTCCGAAGCCCTCGGCCTCATTGGTCTGCTGAACGGCCGCGGAGATATCGCTGAGGTGACTCCCCGGCCGGGCGTGCTCGATACCGGCGAAGAGTGAGCTCTTTGTGGTCTCGAGCAGCCGAGTGGTCTCGGGGTCAATATCACCGACCGGGATCGTCACGGCTCCATCGGCGACCCATCCATCCTTGGTCACCCCGACATCGATCGAGAGGATGTCGCCGCGTTCGAGCTCACGGTCATCCGGGATGCCATGGACGACCATAGAGTTCGGTGATGCACAGATCGATGCGGGGAATCCCCGGAAACCCTTGAAGGTCGGGACGGCGCCTTGGGAGACGATGAACTTCTCGGCCGCCTGATCCAGGTCGAGCGTCGTCAAGCCGGGACGGGTCTTCGAGATCAGCATCCGCAGGCAGCGCGCATGGATGCGGCCCGCCACAGCCATCTGCTCGATCTCCGCGGGGGACTTCTTGATGATCATCGATGACCTGCCTTCGCCGGGCGGATCAACCGTCGAGCTCTTCTTCGAGCTTCAGGGTCGTGAGCTGTCCGCGGATCTCGCTGGAGACCTCGTCGGGGCTGCCGAACCCATGTACGCGGCGGAGGATGCCCTTGCGGTCGTAGTACTCGACCAGCGGCTCGGTCTTGAGGTGGTACTGCTCGAGACGGTTGCGGATCACCTCGGGCTCGTCATCGTCGCGAGTCGCCAGATCACTGCCGTCGACATCGCAGATGCCCTCCTGCTCCGGCGGGTTGAACTCGACGTGGTAGACGTGCCCATCGGCGCAGGTGCGGCGACCGCCAAGTCGGCGGACCACCTCATCGTCACTCACGTCGACGAGGATCGTTGAGCTCAGGGACCTCCCGAGCTTTTCGAGTTCGCCGTCAAGTGCCTCGGCCTGCGGGATCGTCCGCGGAAAGCCGTCGAGGATGAAGCCATCGGCTGCCTCCGGACTCGCGAGGCGCTCGGAGATCACCCCGATGATCACCTCGTCGGGAACGAGGTCACCGCGGTTCATGTATTCCTCGGCGGTCCTGCCGACCGGAGTCTGATCCCGCACGGCGGCGCGAAGGATGTCACCCGTTGCGTAGTAGGGAAGCTCGAGAATTTCCTGCAGGCGCTCGCCCTGGGTGCCTTTGCCTGACCCCGGAGGGCCTAGTAGTACGAGATTGAGTTCTGACATGACCAGGCCACGACTACTTCAGGAAGCCTTCGTAGTTGCGCATCATCAGCTGCGCCTCGAGCTGCTTGACCGTATCGAGGGCGACGCCGATCACAATCAGGATCGAGGTGCCTCCGAAAAAGAAGTTGGCCGAAGTCTGGTTGATCAAGATCGTCGGGAAGGCGGCCACTGCGCCCAGGTACAGGGCTCCCGGGAAGGTGAGTCGCGAGAGGATTCTGTCCAGGTACTCGGCCGTAGGCCGCCCGGGTCTGACCCCGGGTATGAAGCCGCCGTATTTCTTCAGATTGTCCGCCTGGTCGACAGGATTGAAGGTGACCGCTGTGTAGAAGTAGGTGAAGATGATGATGAAGAAGACCTCACCGACCACATATGCCCAGCTGCTGGGGCTGAAGAATGCCGCGAAATCAAGCGCCAATGGCGTGTTGATCAACTGCCCGACGGTCGGAGGAAAGGCCATGATCGATGCGGCAAAGATGACCGGGATCACGCCGGCCATGTTGACCCGCAGCGGCAGATAGGTCGAGCCGCCGGAGGTCATTTTGCGTCCGACCACCCGCTTCGCGTACTGGACCGGGATCCGGCGCTGACCCTCCTGGACGAAGACGATCGCGACGACGACGGCCAGGGCCAGGAACGGCATGATCACGACAAAGACCTGATCGGGATTGTTCCACCAGGCGGAGATGCCCCGGGGCAGGCCCGAGACGATCGAGGTGAAGATCATCAGCGAGATGCCGTTGCCGATGCCACGCTGGGTTATCAACTCGCCCAGCCACATCAGCAGCGTCGCGCCGGCGGTCAGACAGGTGACGATCAGGAAGAGCTTCGCGAAGGTCAGATTTCCGACAACGCTCTGCCCGGTGCTGGACTGGAATGAGCGGAAGAGGAAGACGTAGCCGACCGCCTGGCCGGCGGACAGGCCGACGGCGAGGTAGCGCGTGTACTGGGTGATCTTCTGCTGGCCGACCTCGCCCTCCTTCTGGAGCTTCTCGATCGCCGGCACGACGACGGAAAGAAGCTGGAAGATGATCGAGGCCGTGATGTACGGCATGATCCCGAGCGCAAAGAGTGAAAGTCGCGAGAGGCTTCCACCTGAGAACAGGTTGAGGAAGCCGAGGATGTTCGACCCCTGGAAGTTGCTTTCGATGTCCTTGACGACATTGACATCAACGCCCGGAACCGGGATGTAGGAACCGAGCCTGTAGAGCAGCAGCATCGCCGCGGCAAAGGCGAGCTTCTTGCGGATCTCTGCGACGCTGAATGCGTGCGCGAGCGTCTGGAGCACCTAGAGCTCCTCGCAGGTGCCGCCCGCTGCCTCGATCTTCTCGCGCGCAGTGGCGCTGAAACCATTGGCCTTGACCGTCAGCTTCTTCGAGATCTCACCACGGGCCAGGATCTTGATCGGATCGTGGCGCTTGGCGAGACCCTTCTCACGGAGCGTTTCCGGAGTGACCTCGGCGCCTGCGTCGAAGCGCTCCTCCAGGTCGGCAACATTGATCGGCTGCGTTGCGGTACGGAAATTCTCAAACGGCATCGACTTCTTCATGTGCGGGCCGCGCAGCTTGCGCATCCGCATGTGGATCGGGTTCTGGCCACCTTCGTAGCCGGCCTTCTGCTTCGAGCCTGCGCGTGAGCCGTAACCGTCCTGGCCTCGGCCGGCGGTCTTGCCAAGTCCGGAACCCTCGCCGCGGCCGACGCGCTTGCGACGGCGACGCGAGCCGGGCTTCGGCTTCAGATTGTGAAGTCCGATCTCCTCAGAGCGGGGTGTCTCGGCCATCAGGAAACCTCCTCGGTCTGTACAAGATGCTCGATCACGCGGATCTGGCCACGGAGCTGGTCGGTCTCCTTGCGCTCGGCAGTGCTGCCGATGCGACCGAGGCCCAGGGACCTGAGTGTGGCCTCCTGCTTCGGGTTCGCCGAGATCGAGGACCGTGTCTGGGTGATCTTCAGGTCGTGCGCCATCAGGAATCGCTCTTCTCTTCAGCGGGTTCCGTGGCAGCGTCGGCTGCGGGAGCGTCGGCCTGGGGTGCCTCAGCCCCTGGGGCTTCTGCTGCCTCCGTTGCCTCCGACGGGTCGGAAAGATCTGCTGAATCGATCAGCTCACTGGCCACGGGTGCGGTCGGTGATCCATGATCTTCGACCTCAGGCTCGACGGCGGCGGGCTCAGCGGCGGGTTCATCAACCTCCGGAGCCGTGGGCTCAGCTGAAGCCTCATCGGCCTCAGGTGCTTCGGCACCAGCGGTAACTTCCTCAGCCCCTGGTGCCTCGGCGGCGGCGTGCGCGGCGAGGATCTCGCTCGATTTGCGAACATCGATGCCGAGAACCTGATTGACGGTGAGACCGCGCAGCTCGGCAATATCCTCTGGGCGGCGCAGGCGCATCAGGCCGTCCATCGTCGCCTTGACCAGATTGATCGGGTTCTGCGTCCCGATGCTCTTGGTGAGGACGTCACGGACGCCTCCCAACTCGAGCACGGCGCGAACTCCGCCGCCGGCGATGACGCCGGTACCCGGACTGGCCGGACGCAGCACAACATGACCGGCGCCATAGCGGCCGATGATCTTGTGTGTCAGCGTCTGCCCGTACTTGGGGATCCGGATCATGTTCTTGCGGGCGTCTTCGGCGGCCTTCTGGATCGCGAGCGGAACTTCCCGCGCCTTTCCATAGCCGACTCCGACGACCGACTCCTCATCCCCGACCGCAACCAGCGCGGTGAAGGAGAATCGACGACCGCCCTTGACGACCTTGGCGACGCGATTGATCTCAATCACGCGCTCCTGTAGATCCAGCCCTCGCGGACTGACCATTTCAACCTGTGTTGTGTTCGAACCCTTCATAAGCGACGATCCACCCTAGCGGGCTAGAACTTCAACCCTCCTTCACGGGCTCCCTCAGCCAGGGCGCGGACGCGCCCGTGGTACTGGTATCCGCCGCGGTCAAAGACGCATGTCTCGACCCCGGCCTTCTTTGCCCGCTCCGCGAGCAACTCGCCTGCCTTCTTGGCCTGCTCGGTGGGCTGCAACTTCTTGAGATCCGGCTCGATCCAGTTGACCGCGGCCAGCGTGTGGCCCGCGCGGTCGTCGATGAGCTGAGCGAAGACACCACGGTTGGACCTGTACACCGAGAGACGCGGGCGTTCGACGGTGCCTGTGACCTTGGCGCGCACACGGCGCCGTCTGCGCAGCCTGCGCTGCTGCTTGGTCGGAATACTCATGCGCGCTTACCAACCTTCCGGGTCACCAGTTCGCCGCGATAGCGCACTCCCTTGCCCTTGTAGG
>JBBQZL010000027.1:0-18880 GCA_038207745.1 Solirubrobacterales bacterium | reverse complement strand
GGCAGGGAGAAGGCCCGCCGACCGGCGGGCCTTCTCCCTGCACGGGGTCGCGGTTGCGAGCCCGGAACGACGTTGCGGCCGGATCAGGCGGCGGGCATCCTGGCGATCGCGGCCTGGCCACCCTGCTTGAGGTTGTCGACCAGTTCACGATCGTTGCCCTTGCGGTCCCGGGCGGCTGCGAGCTGCTCGTTGTTCTTCCTGGTCAGAACACGCTTGAACCCGCGGATCGCCTGCCTGGTGTCGGCCTTGACTCCAGCGACGTTCACCTTGTTCTGCGCAGTGACGAAGTTCTTCTTCCGCGTGAACTTCGAGAGGATCGCGTTGGCAAAGTTCTGCTTCCTTGCCTGGACGACGTTCAGCTTTCCGTCCGTCTTGTTGATCGACTGCTGGATCTTCGCCCGCCTGGCGGGCTTCGAAGTCTTGCGAAGCTTCTTGACCAGGAGTTTGATCTTGCGCTGAAGCGGATCAACTGACGGTGCGAAACGCAGGTTGAGACGATCGATCGCGTTGTTGTAATCGGCCTGGATGTTGTTCAGCCGATTCGCGAGACCGTTCGCAAGTGCCGCGATCCTGCGCTTCTGGGACTGCTTCGCCGCCTTGGAGTCAGCCTTGTACACGGCGAGGTCATCGCCATAGGCGCGGATCTTGCGCCTCTGGAAGAGGTTGTTGACCTGGCGGAATGCGTTGCCGGACTTGTTGTTCAGCTTCGACTTGTAGCCGGAGCGGCGAGAAGGCCTGACCGGCACGTTGGACTTCGATCGGAGTTCATTCACGTACTGCTTGAGGACCTTGTAGGGGCCGGTGGCGGTGATCGGCGGGATCGGCTTTCGGGCCGTTGCCGATCCGGCAAACGCCAGGACCAGGATTGAAACCAGGGCAAGGGATGAGAGAAGGCGAATTTTCATCGTTCAATGGTACTCCGGGCAGCGACGGATCCAGCGATCGTGGACGGACGTCGCAGGCGCGCTTTCAGGGCTGGGCTCGCCGCCGGTTCGCAGCCTCTAGCCTGAAGGGTCGTGCGACCAGTCCCGCACCAACCCCTCATGGCCATCGCAACCGCAACCAATCTGGACGTATATGTAGGCGGAAAGTCGCTCTTTTCCGACCTCTCGTTCAAACTCGTGCCCGGGGATCGGATGACCCTTTCGGGTAGAAACGGCGCCGGGAAGTCAACCCTGCTCAGGGTTCTGGCGGGAGAGTTGACGCAGGAGTCGGGCAATCTGGTGATCCAGAAGAACGCCCGCATGGCGCTCCATGACCAGCGGCCGCCAAGGGACACCGGGACGTCGCTGGGCGAATACGTCTTTTCCGGACGCGCCGACATGATCGATACCGAGGCGGAGCTCGCGCGCCTCGAGGCCAGGATGTCTGACGGCACCCACGGGGAGGGGACGATGCGCTCCTACGCCGCGGTTCAGGAGCGATTTGACCACGCGGGTGGATACCGCTGGCGCGATGATGTCCTCTTGGTGCTGAATGGACTCGGTTTCACAGAGGAGCAGGCGGAGCGCCCGCTCTCGACCTTTTCCGGCGGCGAACTCACCCGCGCCTCTCTCGGCCGCGCGCTGGCGACCAAGCCGGACCTGCTGCTGCTCGACGAGCCGACCAATCACCTCGACATCCCGACCCTCGAGTGGCTCGAGGGCTACCTCGTCGAATTGGATGCCGCCGTCGTCCTCGTTGCCCACGACAGATGGTTCCTGGAGTCCGTCGGGACATCGGTCCTGGAGCTCGAGGCCGGCAGGGGCCGGTACTTCTCAGGGCCATGGCATGCGTGGCGAAAGGAGCAGGCTGCGCGGCAGATCGCGCTCGGCAAGACGATCAACCGCCAGGCGGCGGAGATCGAGCGGATGGAGCGCTTTGTCGAGCGCTTCCGATACAAGGCCTCAAAGGCCAAGCAGGCCCAGTCGAAGGTCAAGAAGATCGAGAAGGTGAAGCGCGACGCGGCCAGTTTCGACCCCAAGGACCGTAAGAACCTGAGGTTCTCGTTCGCGCCTCCGGAGCGCCCGGGCCAGGTGGTCCTGAAAATGGTCGACGCGACCATCGAGGTCCCCGGGCGTGTCCTGCTCTCCGGGGCCAGGCTCGAAATCGAACGTGGTGAGCATGTTGTGCTCGTCGGGCCGAACGGCGCCGGAAAGACAACGCTGATCGACACCCTCGCCGGGAAGCGGGAGCCGGCTGCCGGGATTGTCCGGGTCGGGCACAACGTCAGGCTCGGCTATCTCTCGCAGCACGCTGACTCGGCCGCCGGGGACGGAACCGTTCTGGAGGCTGCGATGCGTGAGACGGGCCTCTCGACGCAAAAGGCACGCGCTCTACTTGGTGGCTTTCTCTTCTCCGGGGGCGATGTCAACAAGTTGCTCGGGGACATCTCGGGCGGTGAACAGCGGCGGCTCTCCCTCGCGATCCTTGTTGCATCGGGTGCCAACGTCCTGGTCCTCGACGAACCGACCAACCACCTCGATGTCGAGAGCCGCGAAGCTCTGGAGGACGCGCTGTCCGAGTTCCAGGGTGCGGTGGTCCTCGTCTCTCATGATCGTGCCCTTCTGGAGGCGGTCGGCAGTCGCACGCTCGTTTGTGAGGACGGTGACCTGCGCAGCTACCCGACCGGATGGGCCGAATATCAGCGGGCCAGAGGCGAGCGCGAGGAGGCCGAGCGCGAGGCGGCCTCCACCTCGCAGTCTTCGAAATCCAACGGCGCGAAGAGCAGGCCGAAGCGATCGAATGGGCCGTCGAACAACGCGCTCCAGAAGATCGACAGGCTGCAGAAGCAGATCGAAAAGGCCGAGGCGAAGCTGCGGGACGTCGAGGACGAGCTGGCCGACCCCGCCGCCTGGGCGAATCCGAAGCGGGCTGAAGAGGCAACGGAGCGTCACGAAGCCGCGAAACTGGCGGTCGCCGACCTCTACGAAAAGTGGGAGGCTGCCGAGCGGGCGGCACGGCCCGACACTGTCGGGAGCCGATGACAGGCTCTTTCCTTGGCAAACTGGCTCGCCAGCCAGTAGTCTCGGCTCCACGGTTCCGGTGACCGCAAACCGACGATCAGATGAGGGAGCAGGCATGAGCGTGAGCAGTGAGAAGGATCTCGATCAGGTCGCGATAACGAGCGCCGAGTACTGGGAGGACGGCCCTCCGTATCCGATCTTCAAGCGGATGCGGAGCGAGAGCCCGATCCATTGGAGCGAGATCGAGGAGTACGGCAACGAGGACGGACTGTGGTCGATCACCAAGGCCAGGGACGTGCGGACGATAAGCCTCGATTGGAGGACGTTCTCATCCGAGGTCGGTGGCATCACCGCGCTGACGCACGCATTTCCACTCGAGTTGATGCAGTCGATGTTCATCGCGATGGACCCGCCCAAGCACGACCGGATCAAGATGCTGTTCCAGAGGGGCTTCACACCCAAGCGGATTGCCCAGCACGAGGCTGCGATCCGGTTGATCGCCCAGCAGACTCTCGATGGGGTGGCGGATCGTGGCGAGTGCGACCTCGTCATGGATGTCGGCCAGCCGGTCGTCTCCCGCGTGATCGGCAGCTTCATGGGCCTCCCGGAGAATCAGGACGCCGAGTGGGCCGAGTTGATGAACACGACCCTTGGCGTCGGCGAGGGGGAGTTGAATCCAGAGGGGCTCAAGGAGATCATCACCGAGGGTCTGATGGAGGTGTTCCAGCGCTGCCAGGCATTGATCGCCGAGCGACGCGAGAGCCCGATCAACGATCTGACCAGCACCCTGGTCCATGCCGAGATCGACGGAGAGAGCCTTTCTGAGGACGAGATCGTGATGGGCTTCTTCCTCCTCATGGCCGCCGGCAACGACAGCACGCGAGCGACCTATGCCAGCGGGATGCGGGCGCTGATGCAAAACCCGGATCAGATGAAGATGCTTGTCGACGACCCGTCATTGATCCCCGGCGCAGTGGAGGAGTGCCTGCGGATGTTCCCGGCCTTCGCCCATTTTCGGCGCACAGCGACCAAGGACACCGAGCTCTCCGGGTGCCCGATCAAGAAGGGCGAGAAGGTGGTCATGTGGTACGTCTCGAGCAACCGGGATGAGGACGTATATGAGGACCCCGACCGCTTTGATGTACTGCGCAATCCGGAGCATCAGGCATTTGGCGCCGGGGGGCGGCACTTCTGCCTCGGCACGGCCCTTGCACGTCTGGAGCTGAAGGTTCTCTTCGAGGAGACGCTGAAGCGCTTCCCGAAGATCGAGATCGCAGGGACGCCCGAGCCGGCGATCTCGCCCTTCGTCAATCAGCTCAAGTCGCTGCCGGTGCGCTGGTAGCCGAACGTCCGGCGCCGGCGCCTGGTGCGGCGACGCCAAGACCGTCCACGGCGGCCTCAACCAGCTGCTGATCTGGACCGACCACAAAGAGCATCTCCTCGTTGCGCAGGTGCGAGATCTCTCCGACCACCTCACCCTCGGGGTTGTGGATGCCGATCTGCGCCCCGACGTAACGCTTGTGGTTGATCGCCACCGAGCGCATATGGCCCTTCTCCGAGAGCAGGGCGGCAACCTCGACCGGGTCGTGGAAGCCCTCGTTGTTGAATGAGACGACGATCCAAGGTGTCGGCAGGCTCTCGACCAGGTCGCTGAATGCCTTCCACGCGGAGCGCCTGCCGTTGTATGGGCTCTTGGTGGTGCGGCAATCGATCCGCTTGCAGGCGATCCCATAGTGCTCTGGCGCGTCCCAGCGGATCAGCGTTTCCCAGATGTGGTAGTTCGAGTAATAGGAATGCTGGTTGTAGGGGGGGTCCAGGTAGGCGCAATCGACCTCGCCGAGCGTTGGGCCGAGCTCGTTGGCATCCATCCTCGTCACCCTTCCTGCCGGGCCCCCGACGGCAGCCGGTTCACGCAGCTCGAGTCTGTTGAACGAGCGCGGCGCCCAGCTCTTCACGTAGGCCATCTGGAGACCACAGGTCGAGTCGACCCGGTCGGCGGCCTCGACGAGGCTGGTCAGGAGAACTCCGCGCTCAACCGCCGTCAGCGCCAGTCGGTCGATCTCTTCGCGGATCGCGTCGACCCGCATTCCGTTGTCCGGCTGGAAGAAGCGCGACTCGATGCAGAATGTCTCGGTGAAGTAGCCGTGCACCGGCGACAGGGAGTTGAGGTGTTCGATCAGATCGCGGATCCGGTCCCGGCCCAGCCTCTCGTCGGCAACGATGTACGCCTGACCCAGCACCTCGCTGTAGGTGGCCAGGTCATTTGATTGAACCCTCAGCCCGCTCTTGCGAAGCGCCTGGCCGACCCTCGTGGTTCCGGCGAATACATCGGCAACGCTCTCGATCGGAAGTCGACCGGCCACCACTTGGATTGCCGGGACGAGCAGACGCTTTGAGCCGATGTACTTGACCACGTGCGGACCGTATGAGAGAGGCCGGACGCGGGGTGGCGACGCCGCGGGTCGGCCGGTGGACTCTCAGCCGTAGGGCCGGTACCTGATCGAGCCGCCGAGCATCTCGCTCATCGTCACAAAACCGAACCCGCGGCTCTTCAGTGTGTCGATGATGCCGGGAAGCGCTGCAAGGGTCTGGCTGCGGTAGCCGCCGCCGTCATGCATAAGGATCACCGAACCCGATCTTGCGCTGACCGCGGTGCTGTAGATCGAGCTCGATCCGGGAAGTCTCCAGTCGTTGGTGTCGACATCCCAGATGATCGTCTTCATGCCGGCCTGGCCTGCAGCGCTGACCACGGCAGAGTTGACCGCGCCGCCCGGAGGCCTGAACATGCAGGGCTCGAAGTGGGTCTGGGACTTGATCAGCGCGCTGGTCTGGGCAAGGTCGGCATACCCCGGGTAGGAGCCGTGATGCATCGTGTGGTTTGCGAGCTCGCTGCCCTGGGCGAGGATCTGGCGCTGGATCCTGCCCTGGCCGCCCATGTTCTCGCCGATCTCGAAGAAGGTCGCGTGGACGTGCTTCTGCTTCAGGACCTTGAGAAAGCCCGGCGTGTAGATGCTTGGACCGTCATCGAAGGTCAGCGCCACGACCTTGCGGCTGCGGGAGCCGTTGTAGACCAATCCGGGGCTGTCTGGTGTGCAGCCGACTGCGCGGACCGGCCGCAGCTCAAAGGACTTTGGACCTGAGCGTGGAGAGAAGTCAAAACACCTGCCGATCCGTGCCTTCTTGCGGCAGTACGGGCCACCCTCACGGGCCACCACCTGCCATTCATACGTGTCGGGCTTCAGGCCCACATCTGCGGGAGTGAGCGCGACTACCAGCTTGGAGCCGCCAATGCGCCGGACGGTTGCGGCCTCGCTGTGCTGTTTCGCCACCCTGCCCTTCGAGTTGACTCTCGAGAACCCGACCGAGTGCTTGGAGCCGTCTGGACCGCCAACGCATACATCGCTGCCATTGACCTCGCCTGCCGCGTGAAATTTGAAGCAGAGGTAGGGCAGGTGCTTCCTTGAAGGATCGGGAAACCGCTCGAGCCGCTTCAGGTTGACCACCTTGTCGGTCTTGGCGACGAGCACCAGCTTCTGACCCTTCTGCGAGAGCGCTGCGTGGCGCACGTTGATGTGCGGCCATGCGTTGTCCGACTTCGTGTTGCCCGGGGCCGGCGCCGCGTTGGCGGCGAGGAGTGCAAGAACCGTGCACGCGGCAATCTTTGAGGAGAGTCTCATCTCTGGGTCGTTTCTCGGGGTGTGTGCGAAGCCGCTGTCATCCTATTGACAACCGCGGCGCGATCCACAAGTTGCGCCTCGCACCGGGCGGATCTCCATTTCGCCCGAACCCGGCCCCATACGCACAGATGCCGCGTACTGGGTACGCGGCATCTGCCAGGGAGAACGCTGTTCGGAATGGGAGTCCCCAAACAGTCGTGTCCAACCGGATTGACCGGAGTGGGAGTCTCCGGTTTTTAGCTTCTACCCGGGTGAGAAGATCATAAACCAATCAGTCCCCGGAATACCCATTAATCATTAGTCCGCGGGGAAAAGTTCGGTCTGGACGACGGAACGACTACGATTTCGCGGTCCACCTGACCTCAGAGAGGAACCATCACCTTGTCCAGATTTCGCATCGCACTGGTCCTGCTCGCCTCGCTGGCGCTATTGATCGGTTGTGGGAGCAGCGGCAATGACAGCTCGACTGTCGCCGGCGGCACCCCCAGCGCCGAAGATTGCACGCCCGCCAACCTCGACACGCAGACCGCAGGCATGCTGACCGTCGGCACCGACAAGCCGGCCTATCCGCCGTACTTCATCGACGGTGATCCGAGCAACGGCAAGGGCTTCGAGAGCGCAATCGCATATGCGATCGCCGATCAACTCGGCTTCGCCAAGTCAGATGTGAAGTGGACCACGGTTCCCTTCAACTCCTCGTATGCACCGGGACCCAAGGACTTCGATTTCGATGTCAACCAGATCTCGATCACCCCGAAGCGGGCGCAGCAGGTTGATTTCTCGGCGCCGTACTACACGGCAAACCAGGCCGTTGTCGCCCTCGATGGCTCGGATGCCGCAAACGCGACCTCGCTTGCCGACCTCAAGGACACCACGATCGGCGTTCAGATCGGCACGACCAGCCTCGATGCGGTCACCAATGTGATTGACCCGAGCACGGCTCCGAAGGTCTTCGACAACTCCGTTGATGTCGTCACGGCGCTCAAGCAGGAGCTCGTCGACGCGGTCGTCGTTGACGTTCCGACCGCCTTCTATCTAACGTCGGCCCAGGTGCAGAACGCCACGATCGTCGGTCAGTTCCCGGCCCCGGGCGGCGACCAGTGGGGAGCACTGCTCACCAAGGACTCGGCGCTCACGCCCTGTGTGAGCAAGGCAGTCACGGCTCTCAGCGAGAGCGGTGAGCTCCGAAAGATCGAGAAGAAGTGGATGTCCGAGGCAGCCGGCGCGCCTGAGCTGAACTAGGTCCCCGGTGCGGGGCGGCGGTCAGACCGATCGCCGCCCCGCCCGCCGGCCGTGAGTTGGACGGAGTGCATTGAGCAAGCGCGATGATCCTGCGGTGGCCGGGCAGAACTCAGATGGCGACGGGGCCTCCGTGGCGGAGCGTCGCCGGGTCGCCCGTGAGGCGGCGCAACGGGAGAAGACGAGACGCGGCCAGCTGATCGCGGTGGTCTCGAGTGTGGTCGTGATCGGTGGATTGATCGCCCTTGCGGTCACCAGCCCCGGATGGCCGAGGTTCGAGCAGACATTCCTGTCCTGGGATGAGTTCCAGAACTCCTTCCCCGACATCTTTCGCGGTTTCTGGCTCGACGTGAAGATGTTCGTGGTGATCGAGGTGGCGGTGCTGCTCGTCGGGTTGGTGTTCGCGCTGATCAGGACAAGCTCGCTGCCGGCGCTGTTTCCGCTGCGCCTGCTGGCAGCTGCCTATACGGATGTCTTTCGCGGGGTACCGACGATCCTGCTGGTCTTCATGGTCGGTTTCGGGATCCCCGCCCTCGAGCTGAGCGGAGTCCCGACAAATCCGGTTCTGCTCGGAGGATTCGCCCTCACACTCTCGTACAGCGCCTACGTCTCGGAGGTCTATCGGGCGGGGATCGCCTCGATCCATCGCAGCCAGCGGGACGCGGCACTCGCGATCGGGTTGACCGAGTCCCAATCGATGCGATTGGTCGTCCTGCCCCAGGCGGTGCGCAGGGTCGGTCCGCCGCTGCTCAACGACTTCATCTCGCTGCAGAAGGACGTTGCGCTTGTCTCGGTACTCGGGGTGCTCGAGGCCTACCGCGTTGCCCAGATCTTCGCGGGGGAGAACTTCAACTACACGCCATTCGTCGCAGCGGCCCTGCTCTATCTCTGCGTGACCATTCCACTCGCCAGGATCGTCGATCGCTTCGGAAGCGGCGGCGCGGCGCGATCATGAGTGGTACGCCCGTCCTCGAGGTCCGCGGCGTCACCAAGAGCTTTGGCGATCGTGAGGTCCTGCGCGGAATTGACATCTCGATCCATGAGCACGAGGCGCTGGCGCTGATCGGTGCCTCGGGATCCGGCAAGTCGACGCTGCTCCGATGCATAGACCTGCTCGAGGGGATCGGCAACGGCGACATCCTCCTCGATGGCGAGGTGATCACAGACCCATCGGTCAATCCGGTCGAGATCCGCCGGAGGCTCGGCTTCGTCTTCCAGGCCTTCAATCTCTTTCCCCATCTGACCGTGCTCCAGAATGTTGTGTTGGGCGACGTGCACGCCCGGGGAACCGGACGACGTGAGGCCGAGGACCGCGGACGTGAGCTGCTCGAGCGCTTTGGGCTGGGTGGTCGCGAGTCGGATCGGCCGGACCGCCTCTCGGGTGGTCAGCAGCAGCGCGTCGCGATTGCCCGTGCGTTCGCGTCGAGGCCCCGGGCACTGCTCCTCGACGAGGTGACCAGCGCCCTGGACCCCGAGCTTGTCGGTGACGTCCTCTCGGCGGTTCGCGATCTCAAGGATGAGGGGGCGACGATGGTGATTGCAACCCACGAGATGAGCTTTGCCCGCGAGGTTGCCGACCGGGTCGCCTTCCTGCACGAGGGCCGGCTGCTCGAGGTCGGCACACCGGAGCGGATTCTCGAAGCACCAGAGCAGCCGGAGACACAACGCTTCCTGCGGCGGCTGCTCGACGCCGGACGGCTCTGATCTGGGTTCTCGGCCGGGCCGGGCTCGGCTGGGACTGGCGCCGGCGTCAGGCGATCAGGAGGGCGAGGCGATTGCCCGACGGGTCGGTGACCTCGATGCCTGCGTCGGTTGCAGTGTGCCCGAAGTCGGCTGCATCGAGGTCTGAGGCGATCCGGTCCATCTCTCCGGGGGATGGGATCCGAATCGAGAATCGCTCGAGTCCGCGTGTTCCGCCCGGGGGAGGGGGCGCGCCCTCTCCCATCCAGGTATTGAGTCCGAGGTGATGGTGGTATCCGCCGGCGGCGACAAAGAGCGCGCCAGGGTATCCGCGAACCTTCACCTCGAAGCCGAGTACGCCGTTGTAGAAGGCCTCAGCCTGATCGATGTCGGCGACGTTGAGATGGACGTGACCCATCCTCGAGCCGACTGGCATCCTCGCCGGAATCGACCTGTCCGAACCCAGTTCGCCGGAGAGGTTCTGGATGTCAAGCGGCAGCGTCGCCATCTTCACGTCGCCGTCCCGATCCTCCCACTCGCCGCGGGGTCGGTCCCTGTAGATCTCGATCCCATTGCCCTCCGGGTCACTCAGATAGAGGGCCTCGCTGACCAGGTGGTCAGAGGCGCCGCTGAAACGCCCACCGGAATCCACGACCCGGTGAAGTGCCCTCGCGAGCTCGATCCGGTCCGGAAGCAGGATCGCGAGGTGAAACAGCCCGGTGGTTCCGTTCGGACGGGGCGTCGCCGCGACGTCCGCGATCAGGCGGACCAGCTGTTCCGAGCCCACTCCCAGGACCACATTCCCGGGGCTGCGCTCGAGTACCTCGAGCCCGATCACACCCTCATAGAACCCGGAAACCCCCTCCAGGTCGTTGACCCGCAGGCTGACCGCCCCAACACTCGTGGCGGGGTCGATTGCCGTCATCTTCCCGGCGCGGCTACTTGAAGGTCCTTCGCAGCGAGGGTGACGTCACCGGCGCCTCCAATGGTTCTCGGCATCAGGACGACAACAATGTTCGCATCCGGATTGTCGGACCTGGAGACAAAGTCCTTGTTATGCCTGCTCGGTCCGGGCCCCTTCGTGCCCTTGACGACCAGTGGATTCGGCGTGTCGAGCGGCTTGGCTCTGCCTGCACCTGCCGGCGATGCGGCAATCACACCGGCCATTGCGACGGTGGCGACGACTGAACAGGCGATACGTCCACGTCCCACGAACTCTCCTCCTGCGTCCCGTCTTCCTGCCCCTGACAACGGGCCTGACCCTACCAACCGGGCGAACCCGGTCGAGTTGCGTTCGGATCATCGTTCAGGCGAGCGGTGCCTGTCGGCGATCTGCTCGGCCCGTCGCAGCGTTTCGGGGCTCAGCCCGGCCCTGACCAACTCGAACCGTCGCTCCAGGGCCGCGAGGATCGCCTGCTCGACCTGGTCGAGGGTGACCCCGGGGAACTCGTCCTCAATCGCCGAGGTCGTCTCCGGATTCCACTCGAGCCCGAGGGCTGCATAGACGGGTTCGAGTATTCGCCTGATCTCCGCACCTGCCTGGACCACGAGCACCGCGCCGACGTGCGCTCCATCGGTGATCATCCTCTGGCCGGTCCCCGCCAGCTTGACCTGCCCGCGGGCGTTGACGCTGTACTCGCCGGGGCAGTATTCGCCTGGAACTTCGCCGACCCGGGCGTCGACCCCCAGCTCGACCAGTGCCTCGACGATCAGGTCGGACATCTCCGTGAATCTGGCCGTCGTCCGGAGCGCAGGCGTTGATTCACGCGAGGTGCGGGTGAGGCTGAGGGTGCCGGCCGAGTAGGCCGCCGCGCGTCCCCCGGTCAGTCGCTCCATCGCCTCGAACCCACCCGCGCGCGCCGCCCGAACGGCATCCGCATAGCCCTGGCTGACCGTGTCGCGCCTGCCGAAGGCGACCACGTTTCCGGGCCTGCTGAGGCGAAAGGTCTCGGGTTCGTAACCGGCCGCGACGCGCTCGAGCAGGGCCTTTGATAGCGCCGGGCCCATCTCCGGCCGGTCGGGGAACGAGTCCCTCAATAGGTGCATGATCGGTTTCATCGAGGCGGCTCCAGTCTGGCGTACGACGGCATCTTCAGGCGTGGCGGCGCGAATTGGGGGGTCTATGTGACAAAGGTCACACTGCCGATACCAATTGTTTGGAAAAGGTTTGTTTCATGTGAGCGGCGCTCAAGTGCGCTCCGCTGACGTCTCGCTGACCCACGGCACACCCCGTGCCGATCCCCGGCAAACCCTGGAGGTTGACTCACCCGTGTTGAAGACAAGAATCACACTCGTGTGCGCAGTTGCAGTGCAGGCCGCATTGATCGCGTCACCTGGCATCACCCCGGCATCACAGCCCGACCACAATCCTGTGATTCGTACCGCAAGCGGTTCCCTGGGCTCCCTGGCCGTGGCACTCCACAGGCCCGCAGCCGTGCTTGACCACGCGGTCACCGTTCAGTCCCGCCGTATCGAGATCGAGCAGCGCAGGCAGGCACGCGTCGACAAGATCACAGAGCAGCAGAAGGCATTCGACGCCCTCGGGGTTTCCCAGGCGACGCTTGACTCGATCGCATCCTGCGAGTCCGGCGGCGACCCCGCCGTCGTCTCGTCCGACGGCAGCTACCGGGGCAAGTACCAATTCGATTACGGAACCTGGGCATCGGTCGGCGGCAGTGGCGACCCCGCAGCGGCACCCGAGGCCGAGCAGGACTACCGAGCAGCACTGCTCTACTCGCGCTCAGGCACGAGCCCCTGGCCCGTCTGCGGCTGAGTCCCGGAAGGCCGGACCGCCCGCAGGAAGCAGTGCTAGAGCGAAGGCCGCGAGAGGCGCTCGGCAACCGATGGCGTCTCGCGGTCCCGTTGGCCGTGAGCCGGCAGTGGCACCACGTCGTTGCGCCTCACAGTGATCCGCTCAGCGGGCGGTGGTACGACATGGTTGCGCCTCACGGTGATCAGATGGGGGGCGAAATCGGAGAGCTGACGCTCGATGCAGTGGTTGCACGAGCACTCGGGGACGGTCAGCTTGGTGTGGGGGCAGTTCTTCATCTGAGCAGGTCCTCAGAAACGCTGTAGAGCCAACATAATCAGAGCCTCGGCCGGAAAAGTGCGAGGATCACGACCTCGTGGTCATTGGGGTGATCGACATCGGCACAAACACGACGCGGCTTCTCGTTGCCCGCGTCACCGATGGCAACCTGGTTCCGCTGGTCGAGCGCCGGCATTTCGTCACACCGGGGGGCCGTGGCAGCGGCTACGCGGGGCTGCTCGAGGTCGAAAGCGCCGTGGCCCGGGGCCATGGTGCCGAGCAGATTGTCGTTGCCGGCACCGCGGCGCTGCGAGGCTCCCAGATTGCCCGAAGCGTCGAGCGAACCTGCAGGCGACTCGGAATCGGGCCGCTTGAGATCCTCGCGGGCACCCAGGAGGCGACGCTCGCCTTCATCGGAGCGACCGGGACGGAGCCCGCTGAACTTCCCGATCCGGTTGCCGTTATCGATGCCGGGGGAGGGTCAACCGAGATTGCGATCGGTACGCCGGGCGGGCAACCGGCGTGGGCCGCCTCGAGACCGGTCGGATCACGCATCCTCACCGAGAGGGTCCTGCTCTCGGACCCCCCGACCGATGCCGAGATCGCAAATTCACGCGCCGTGGCGTCACGTCGCCTATCGACCCTTCATCCCCCCGAGTCTCAGCTGGCCCTGGCGGTGGGTGGGGCGTCCACATCCCTGCAGCGGATCTGCGGAAGCAGCCTTGACCCCGATGTCCTGTCGGGGGCGATCGAGACGGTCTGCTCGGCCCCGAGTGCGCAGGTCGCAGCGGATCTGGAGCTCGACGCTGCAAGGATCCGGGTCATGCCTGCCGCGCTGATACTCCTCGAGGTCGTTTCCGGTCTGCTCGAATCTCCGCTCCGGCTGGCCCACGGAGGTGTCCGGGAGGGCCTGGTCCTCCGCCGATCCGGGGCCATGTCGGCCGAACGTTTGTGAGCGAGCCCGAGGAAGACCGCGAGGCCGTGCCGTCCCCGAGCCCGGCAGGCCCGGTCCGTAAGCCGATGCTCGCGGCGATCGCCGAGGCGCGCGTTCGTGCTCCGACCCGGGGAAACCGCAAGCTCGAGAAGTTCATCGAGGCGGTCAACTCGGACGAGAAGATCCGTGCATGGTGGTACATGACCCAGCTTCACTCGGAACGTCTCGGGATGTCGGACCACTCCTGGGTGCATATGCAGATCGTGCTCAACATCGCGCTTCGTCTGCTCCGCCTGCTCGACAAGGCGGGCGTCGAGGGCGCGATGGCGAGCGACCACGGGATGTCCGAGCGGGACTCCGAGGTCGTCGTCGCGGGGGGCGCCCTGCTTCACGACGTCGGGATGTCGATTCATCGCTCCGACCACGAGGCCTACAGCCTCTTCATGGCGCATGGCGCGCTCGACCGGTTGCTCGGAGACTCGTACAAGGAGCCTCAGCGGACCGTGGTTGCTTCGGAAATCCTCCATGCGATCATCGGTCACCGGCGGCGGGGTGAGCCGTACACGATGGAGGCGGGAATCGTCCGGGTCGCGGACGCGCTCGACATGGCCGGCGGCAGGTCACGGATACCGATGGAGGCCGGGCAGGAGGGGATCCACTCGATCTCGGCGGCAGCGATCGACGAGGTCCGGATCTCGGTCGGGGAGAAGCGCGCGATCCGGATCGAGATCGAGATGAACAACTCCGCCGGGATCTTTCAGGTCGACGACCTGCTGGCGACGAAGATCCGCGGCACTCCGCTCGAGCCGCATCTTGAGGTCGTCGCCGAGGTCACCGGCGAGACCGAGAAGCGACTGCTCAGCGGATTTCGACTTCCCGGTTAGGGTCGACCGGCTCGACTGCGGCGGCCTGACCCGGCGTTGGCGCCTGGCCGAGACCGTGGAGGTAGGGCACCGGGCTGAGAACCGGGCCGTAGGGACTGCGTCCCGCGTGGACCTCGAAATGCAGGTGATCGCCCCAGCACGAGCCCGTGCAGCCGAGGCCGCCAAGCGCTTGTCCCGCGACGACGGACTGGCCCTTTGAGACCGCAGCCGGCGCGATCATGTGGAAGTAGTTGTAGGTCTGGTCGGCCTCGTCGCTGTAGATCGCGACAAAGTTGCCCCGGCCGCCATCGGACCCGGTCTCCAGAACGACCGCATCCCGCGTCGCGACAAGGGGCGTTCCCGCGGGGCCAAAGAGATCCTGTCCCTCGTGCCCGCGCCCTGCATCGAGCCCATCGCCGTATTCAGGCGTGGCGCGAAGCGGCAGGTAGGGACCGTCCGCTGTGACCGGAGCCGTGGGCGAGACGGCGGCGACGGCGGCGCGCGCGGTTTGGGGCCGGTTCAGCGCAGTCGACGCAAATGAAACGAACAAGCTGACCGCTGCCAGGCCTGTAGTGAACAGGACGTTCTTCCCGATCGATCGATGGGGACTCAAGACTTCCTTCCGTAGGGCGCAAAGTAGGTTGACTACCCCGATGAAGGCGGATCTCCTCGCTTATGTGACCAACGTCACAGGAGCGACTGTGTGCTGAGGCGCCTAGCCGAGGCGCTCGAGATCGGAGCGGCGACGTTCCTTGCGCGACTCGAGCTTCCACTGGATGAGCGATAGCGTGATCACGAGAATCGGGAAGAAGGCGATGACGCCGAAGCAGAAGAAGGTGATCGTCTTGTCGGTGACCCGCCCGGCGAGGCCATAGCCGTCCGCAGCCATCGCGAGTGGTGCGACAAGCAGTGCGAGCAGCATTACCGCCGATAGGGCGGCGACAAGTGCGGTGCATCGGCGACGAGCGTTCACAACCGGAAATCTAGCGCACAGACCCGCGGTTCAACGTTCCCGGCCTCGCGGAGGTCTCCCGATCGAGACGGTCGCGTTCATCTGCACTTCAGGTTCGTTGCAATAGGATGCGGCGCTGATGTCTGAACTCGAAGCCCTACTGCTCGGGGTCGTGCAGGGGCTCACCGAGTTCCTGCCTATCTCCTCCTCAGGTCACCTGATCCTGCTTCCGTGGATCCAGAACTACACCTTCCTGCTCGACCACCCGGAGTTCAACAAGACCTTTGACGTGGCTCTTCATACGGGAACGCTCGTTGCCGCGATCAGCTACTTCAGGATCGAGGTCAAACAGCTGACTCTGGGCTTCATCGAAGTCCTCCGCAGTCGCGCGATCTCGACGCCTGCCCAGCGACTTTCGATCGCGATCGCCATCGGCACGGTCCCGGCCGTGATCGCCGGTGGGCTCGGCAGCGACCTGATCAACGAGCACCTCGGAGCTCCGTGGCTGGTCTCCTTCCAGCTGATCGTCTTCGGCGTCGTCCTCTGGATCGCGGACAAGACGCCGCAGCGGATATCGATCGAGCAGTCCGGGATACGAGTGGGAGTATGGGTCGGCCTCGCTCAGGTCCTGGCCCTGATTCCAGGTACCTCGCGCTCGGGAATCACGATCACGGCGGGTCGATTCCTCGGCCTCGATCGCGATGGCGCCGCTCGCTTTTCATTCCTGATGTTGATCCCGATTGTCTTCGGCGCGACGATCTTCAGCGCCTTCAAGTCAGTTCACAACGGTCTTCCGCCGGGCATTGCCGGCCCGATGATCGTCGGCACGATCGCAGCCGCCGTCTCCGGCTATGCCGCGATCTCCTTCCTGCTCAGGATCCTCCAGCACAACAGCTACACACCCTTTGTGATCTACAGGATCTGCATCGGTACCGGCTGTCTGCTGCTGATCCTGACCGGAGTTCTGCCCGCGACCTTCTAGGTCTCCGCACCGCCGGGGTTTGGCGGCGACATGTCAGAGTGTGGGCATGCCTGAAGGTCAACCGAGTTCGATCAACGACCGTGAGACCCAGCGCCGGTCGCGCCTGGCCTGTGAACGGACGCAGCTTGCCTGGTGGCGCACCGGACTCACCTCCCTGGCGGTCGCGCTCGCGGTCGGAAAGCTCGTTCCGGATCTCGGCACGGTCAACGACGAGGTTCCGTACACCGTGCTCGGCGCCGCCTTTGCGATCTATGGAGTGTTCCTGTTTGCCTACGGGACCCTGATGGCACGCGAGGTTGATGGGGTGATCGGTGAGGGCAGGCGGCGCGCACCGCGAAAATGGATGATCCAGACTCTGACCGCGATCGGGATGATCCTGGCGATTGCCACCGCGGGGCTCATTTCGTTCGGCTGATCGGCCCTTGTGAAAATGCTGTGAAGAACAGCGGCTCGCGCTAGGCGGGGTCGTCGCCGATCCCTACACTGGGATCAGCGCGTCAACGAAGAGCTCAGGCAATCGCCACCTTCTGCACGCCACTCATGACCACTCAGCCCGAAAATATCCGGCTCGCGGTGATCGACACCGACAGCGGCTTCATCACGGTTCTGGCCAAGCGCACGCACTCAGCGGGCTGGCAGCACCGCCAGTTGTCCAGCTCGATCCCGCTTCAGGATCTGGTTGCGATGAAGCTCAATGCGCTGGTGCTCGACCCAGCGGTGCTGGGCGAGGACGGCTGGCCATACCTCGAACAGGTCTGCGGGATGCTTCCCGACCTCGGGGTGATCGTCTGCACCGGACAATCATCGGTGGCCCAACGGGTAAGGGGTCTGCGGCTTGGCGCGGATGACTGGGTCACCAAACCCTGCCACCCGGAGGAACTGATGGCGAGGATCGAGGCCGTCGCGCGCCGCCGTCGCCGAAATCGCGTCCGGACCGAGTCGGGACCCCTGGTCGCAGGTGAGATGGAAATCCGCGGGGATCAGTTCCAGGCCTTCATCGGCGGGCAGAGCCTCGACCTCACGCGGCGTGAGTTCGAGCTGCTGCACCTGCTGGCGGAGGCCAAGGGGCAGGTGCTCGAGCGCGAGCGGATCTATCAGCGCGTCTGGGGTTACGAGATGGCGCATGGAGATCGCTCCGTCGATGTCTTCGTCCGCAAGCTTCGTCAGAAGCTCGAGAAGCGCTCGCCCGGATGGGAGTACATCCACACTCATTTCGGGGTCGGCTATCGATTTGATCCCGAAACCGAGGCAGGATCGTTCACAGCTTCTTCACCGGAGGTTCACAGCCAGGTAACAGCCTGAGGTCGCCGAGCCGGGAGTCTGGCTCGACGATGCTTGCCTCCAATCTGACTGCGCTGACTGCCGAATCGCGAGTTCAGGCCGGTCGGCTGGAGATCCGACCTGATCAGCATGCAGCACTCGTGGACGGCAGACCGATGAGTCTGACGCTCCGGGAGCTTCAGCTGATCACGGTGCTGGCAGCCCATCCGCAGCGGATCATGACCCGCGACGAGCTGTACAAGGGGGTCTGGGGCGGACCGCCGCGACCGAGCGATCGCTCCGTAGACGTATATGTGAGCCGCCTGCGGGCAAAGCTCGAGCAGGCGATACCCGAGGTGAGGCTGATCCACACCCACACGGGCATCGGGTATCGGTTCTCACCCGACGAGTAGCTCCCGCCCTGGGCAGGCCCGCTGAAGATGTTCACGGGCTTTCACATCTTCTTTACATCGACCGGCCTCCCGCCTTGCAAGCTGCGGTTGAAAGTTCGAATGAGACCTAAAGGAGACTTAGTGAATATCCCCAAGTTGACTGTGCTTGTCGCGATGTCAGCGTCCCTCGCCGTTGGCGTTGCAGCATGCGGCAGCAGCAGCGACAGCTCGTCCAGCAGCTCTTCAGGCGGCTCCGGCAGTGGCCTCAGCGGCGACATCCGGATTGACGGATCAAGCACCGTTGCACCGCTGTCCCAGGCCGTTGCAGAGCAGTTCAATGCCGAGAACCCGGACGTGAAGATCACGGTCGGCGAGTCGGGAACAGGCGGCGGATTCGAGAAGTTCTGCGCCGGCGAGACCGACATCAGCGACGCTTCTCGTCCAATCGAGCCCGATGAGGCTGCACTCTGTAAGAAGGGTGGCATCGCATACGGGCAGGCAACGGTTGCCAACGACGCTCTGACGGTCGTCGTCAACCCCAAGAACCCGAACACCTGCCTCTCGGTCGAGCAGCTCGCGCAGATCTGGGGCCCGGACTCACCTGCCTCCAACTGGGCCGACGTCAAGGGTGCCGATTCCAGCTTCAGTGCTGACATCCAGCGCTTCGGGCCGGGAACGACTTCGGGCACGTTCGACTACTTCACCGATGCGATCAATGGTGCAGAGGGCGTACAGACCAAGGACTTCAACAACATCGGTGAGAACGACAATCAGACGGTCACCGGCGTCCAGGGATCCGAAGGTGGCATCGGCTACTTCGGCTACTCCTACTTCACCGAGAACGCAAGTTCGCTGAAGGCGCTGGAGATCAAGAACGACAAGGGCGACTGTGTCGCGCCGACACCGGCGACGGTCCAGGACGGCAGCT
>JBBQZL010000026.1:0-19194 GCA_038207745.1 Solirubrobacterales bacterium | reverse complement strand
GGCAAGCCGGGGGCCGCTGACGCTCACCGCCCGGTGGGCGATCGGACGCAGCTTCCCGGGAAGCGATCCGGTCGCCTCGGCCAGGTGATCAACCGAGATCGGGGCCTCGCTTCCAGCCAGCATCGTGTTGGTCGGCTCAACGGGGTCGCGGAGCACCGTGAGGCCTGCGGCCTCCATCGTCGCCCCGAGCGTGGTCTCGAGCTGGTCGTCGTCCTCGGGGTGGCCGACGTTGACGATCACCACGCCTCCCGGCGCCAGACGCTCGCGGATCAATTCGAAGAATTCCCTAGTCGCCAGGTAGAACGGGATGTAGGGCTGGCGATATGCATCGACCATGATCACGTCGTACCCGCCATCTGAGCGCTGAAGCCACGGCCGGGCGTCTTCGGAAAAGGTCGTCATCCGGGGGTTTCGCAGATCGAAGTAGCGCCGGCCGATGTCGGTCAGTTCGGGGTCGATCTCGACAGCGTCGATGGCGGTGTCCGGGAAGAAGTGACCGTAGGCGCGGGCCGTCGTGCCGGCCGCGTTGCCGAGAATCGCGACCCGCCCCGGAGGCTCCGGTTTCGAGACGAAAGGCAGGACCAGGTTGGCATCCCAATAGCCGTCGGTCAGGTAGGTGCCGGGGCGGTAGATCGAGTGGATCGCCTGTCCCTCGTTGAGCTCGAGGATTCTCGAACCGTCATCGCGCTCGACCACCCGTGCGTATTGATGCTCGGTCTCGGTCTCGTAGAGGACCCTTCCGGTGTCGGCCGCCTTGATGGTTCCCACCGGCAGGAGCAGGCAGAGGGCCAGCGCCACGGGCGCCAGGGTGAAGCGCCAGCCGAGGCCGAGGCAGGCAATCAGACCCAGCGCCAATGCGAAAGTCAGGAAGGTCCTCTGGGTCCCGAACAACGGGATCAGCAGCAGCGCCGAGATCATCGTCCCGAAAAGCGAGCCGGCAGTCGAGATCGCGTAGAGCCTTCCGGCAACCTCGCCGGCGCGATCGACATCGACGACGGCAATCCGGAGCGCCCAGGGCGACGCGGCGCCGAGCAGCATGACCGGGGCCGCGACCAGGACGAGGACGCCGACGAGCGAGCCCAGGAAGCCGCCCACGGAGATCTCGGAGAAGGCTTCGACGGAAAAGCTCAGGAACGGCCGGGCGGCAAATGGAATCAAGGCGATCAGGAAGGCCGCGACCATCACGGTCAGACAGAGCGCCTTCATCTCCGGACGACGATCAGCAATTCTGCCGCCGATCCAATACCCGACGGAGAGCGCCACGAGCACGACCGCGATCGTGTTGGCCCAGACGATCGTCGAGGCACCGAAATATGGCGCGAGCAGACGCGCAGCCGCGATCTCGGCGCCCAGGCTCGCGGACCCGACAACGAAGACCAGCGGCAGCAGCAGGCGCCGGGGCCTACTTGCCCTCACTCGTCGCCCCGCTGCGCAGACGCTTCTCGAGCAGGGCGCCGTGACCGGACTCGACCGCGCGCCTGGCGCGGCCCTCCGCCAGGGCGATCCCCCTTGAAACCGCCAGATCATCGAGCCTTTGGCTCTCCATCCCCTCCCGTGCCGCCTTGAGAAATACCCAGGCGAGGACGCCGAAGATCAGGAAGGTGCCCTCGAGCATCATGATCACGCCAGCGGTGCTCTGATCGGCGATCGGGGAGATGCCCCAATACGCCTCCCCCGGCCCATATTTGGGATAGAGGACCGACCCCGACCACATGAAGATGTTTCCGAGCACCACGCCGACGAAGCGGACCCCGATCACGTAGGCGATCTTCCACCCCGCCCCGAACCACTTCGGCGTCGGCAGCGGTCCTGCCAGCGGCATCCACATCAAGCATCCGAAGAAGATGAAGGCGCCGTGTTCGAGGGCGTGAACCGGAGCAGCCCCGAAAGCCGCCTGGTAGATCACCGGGATATGCCAGAAGTAGAGGTTGACCGCCCAGAGCGGGAAGGCCACGGCCGGGTGGGCGAGGATCTTGAGGCGGTCGAAGATCTTGATCGAGAGAATCGGCTGGATCAGCGGTCCGGTCAGCCCGAGGACGAGCAGCAAGGTCGCGATATCGCCGAGCAGCAGGTGCTCTGTCATGTGGGCGAGGACCAGCTCCTCGGAGATGTGCCCGATCGGCGAGAACAGCGCGATCAAGATCAGCGCGAGCCCCGACCCGAAACAGATCTGGCGCCAGACCGGAACCGGGCGGCCCTTCATGGCGAGCGTCATCACCCGGTGCAAGTAGAGGATCGTGGCAACGGTTATGGGGAGGATCTCGAGTGGCGCAATGGTGCCGCTCACGTGGGCGATCGGCGCAAACATCAGATCCAGCGTACCGAGGTGGGTCAGCACTCCCGGCAGCGGGTGGTGACGATGGTAGGTTCTGCCGGACCATCACCCGGGGAGTTCGAAGCGGAGGGTCCCACCTGAGCAAGTTCCCGACCATCGGCAGTTACGGGTTTCTGTCGGACTGCCACACCAGCGCGCTCGTCTCGTACACAGGTGCAGTTGAGTGGCTCTGTCTGCCACGATTTGACTCACCAAGTGCGTTTGGAGCGATCCTGGACCGTGGCGCCGGCCATTTCAGACTGGCGCCGAAGGGAGTCGTGGCACCGCTCAGCCGCCGCTATGACCCTGGCACGCTCGTGCTCGAGACCACCTGGTTCACCGACACGGGCTGGGTCGTCATCCACGATGCGCTGACCGTCACCCAGTGGGTTGAACAGGATCCCGACGGGCGCTCGCGACCTGAGACCGGCCACGAGGCCGACCACTGCCTGATCCGCTACGCCACCTGCATCGACGGCGAGGTGGAACTCGAACTGGAGTGCATTCCCCGTCCCTCCTATGGCGCCTGCGGCGTCACCTGGTCAGGCGGGTTGCTCGGCGAGGCCGTCGCGGAGTTCAAGGACGGCAGCGGCCGGATGCATCTGACCAGTGATTTTCAGCTCTCTCTTGATCAGGACGGCACAACGGCGCGTGGTCACCTGAAGCTGCGCGAAGGTGAAAGCGGCTTCTGCTCGCTTTCATGGGATGAGGGTGAGCTCGGCGCCCCGCGCAGCTTCCCCGAGGTGCTCGAGCGGCTTGGATCGACCCGTGAGTTCTGGCGCCGCTGGCTGCGCCACGGAAAGTTCCCCGACCACCCCTGGCGCATCCACCTGCAGCGCTCGGCCCTGGTCCTCAAGGGCCTCACGTACGCACCGACCGGAGCGATGCTCGCGGCCTCGACCACCTCATTGCCGGAAACACCCGGCGGTGAGCGCAACTGGGACTATCGCTTCTCGTGGATCCGCGATTCGACCTTCTCGCTATGGGCGATGCACACGCTCGGTTTTGATGAGGAGGCCAGGGACTTCATGCGCTTCATCGCCAATATCTGCCAGAAGGATCCGAACCTCCAGATCATGTACGGGATCGGCGGCGAGAAGGACCTGACCGAGAGCACCCTGGACCACCTCTCGGGATATGACGATTCGGCCCCGGTGAGAATCGGCAACGGAGCCTTTGACCAGCGCCAGAACGATGTCTGGGGAGCGCTTCTCGACTCTGTCTACCTTCACTCGAAAGCCCTGGGCAAGCTGGCTGATGAGCACTGGGAGCTTCTCGAGGTGCAGGTCGAAGCCGCGATCAAGGCCTGGCCCCATCCCGACCAGGGGATCTGGGAGGCACGCGGCGAACCAAGGCATTACGTCTCCTCGAAGCTGATGATCTGGGTCGCGGTTGATCGCGGCAGACGCCTCGCACACGCCCGTGGCGAGGCCGAGCTGGCCTGGCGCTGGGGCGGAATCGCCTCCGAGATCCGCTCCGAGATTCTCGAGAAGGGCGTTCGCGACGGGGTCTTTCGACAGCATTACGAGACCGACGCGCTCGACGCATCGAACCTGCTGATCCCGCTGCTCCGCTTTCTGCCGCCCGATGACCCTCGCGTCGGTGACTCGGTCCGCGCGATCGCCCGGGAGCTGAATCAAAACGGTCTCGTCCTGCGCTACCTCGTCGATGAGACCGATGACGGGCTCCATGGCGAGGAGGGCACCTTTCTGATCTGCTCATTCTGGATGGTCGCCGCCCTCTCGGAGATCGGTGAGCAGAAGTGGGCCCGTCTGCTCTGCGAGCGCCTCCTTGCCGCCTCAGGCTGGCTCGACCTCTACGCCGAGGAGCTCGATCCCGTAAGCGGTCGCCACCTCGGCAACTACCCGCAGGCCTTCACGCATCTCGCACTGATCAACGCGGTTTCCCACGTGATCGCCGACGAGCGACGCGACGACGGCGACGGCAAGACCGCCGTCTTCACCGAGATGCGCGGGGCGACGATCGGAGGATGAGCCACCACAGGCCCAGGTGGCTGGACATGGACGACATTCCGACCGCATAGGTAGGTTTGTCGCCCCGGTCCAGCTCGGGCCTCCGCTTTTCCGGGACACTGCCGATGAATCAAAGATGAAGCAGCCTCTCCGCGCCTTCGGTTTCCTGGTCATCTTTGGGTCGATCTGCGCGAGCGTGGCGCTCAGTGCCGGAAATGCTCCCGGCCTGGAGCATCAGTCGCCGGTTACGCATCGATCCGTAGCCGGATGCCCGGTGTTCCCGAAGCCACCGGCTTCGATCTCGAAGCGATCACCTTCACTCCGGACCCAGTCCGCCTGGAGCCAGGACATCTCGAGGGCGCCGGTGGCGAAGAACTCCGCGGCGATCATCCGGCGGATCAACTCGACCGGTGACCGTTTCCTGCATCCCGACTTCGGATCTCCGCGCTCATACGGCTTCCCCTTCCGGGTCGTCGGCAGGGGGCAGAAGAAGGTCAGGATCAGGTACACGGCCTATGGCAGCGAGAGCGACCCGGGGCCGTTCCCGATCCCACTCGGCAGCCCGGTCGAGGGCGGCGCGCGCAGCGACGGTGATCGTCACGTGCTCACGATCGACAAGGCTCACTGCGTGCTCTACGAGCTCTATCGGGCCTTTCCGAAGCGAGGCGGCAAAGGCCATTGGAATGCCGATTCCGGCGTCCGGTGGAATCTCCGGTCCCCGAAGCTGCGCCACCCGGGCTGGACCTCTGCAGATGCGGCGGGGCTTCCGATCTTCCCGGGGCTGGTCCGTCGCGATGAGGTGATGCACGGCGCGATCAAACACGCGATCCGGGTCACCTTCGAGAGCACGCGAAACGCCTGGGTCAAACCGGCGACCCACTGCGCCGGCGACACCTCGAGCGCGCTCGCCCCATCGATGGGTACCCGCCTCAGGTTGAAGCCGGGCTACGGGCTTGGCCGGTTGTCCGGCGGCGCGAAGGTGATCGCAGCGGCGATGAAGCACTACGGATTGATCGTTGCCGACAACGGATCCAATTGGTTCTTCAGCGGCACGAGCGACAGGCGCTGGAACGACGAGAACCTCAATCAGCTCAAGGCGATCCCGGGCAAGGCATTTCAGGTGGTTCGCAGTGCCGCGAAGGCCCATCGCTGCTGACGCGGTCCTGCGCCTGCCGGGCTAGATGACCGGGTTCCCGTTCGCTGTCAGCGTGACCTCGATATTTCCCCTTGTTGCGTTCGAGTACGGGCAAACGGTGTGTGTGATCCGAACCAGCTCGGCTGCCTGCTCGTCATCGACGGAGGGAAGCTTCACATTGAGTTCGACCGCAAGCTGGAAGCCGCGGGCATCATTGGTCTGCAGGTGGACCTTCGAGTCGAGCTCGGCATCGCCGGCCTCCTTTTCCTTCGACCCTAGCTGAGCGCGGAGGTGTGACACCGGCTCTTCCATGTCGGCAGCGAGCCATCGATCGCCTGGCACATACGATCAATCGCGATGTCGAATGCCGATCAGACGGACGGGCCCCGGGATGACCTGGCGAAGGCGCTGGAGCGCCGGCGTCTCACCCTCGATGAGGCGCGGACCGAGGCCGTGAAGCTTCGTCACTCGCGCGGAGGTCGAACCGCCCGGGAGAACATCGCCGACCTGCTCGACGCAGGCAGCTTTGTCGAGTACGGCGGCCTGGCGGTCGCCGCGCAACGCGCCCGCCGCGAGATGCCCGAGCTCCTGGAGCGCACACCTGCCGATGGGTTGATCACCGGCACCGGCCGCATCAACGGCGATCTCTTCGATGCCGAGACGAGCGCCTGCGCCGTGCTCGCCTACGACTACATGGTGCTCGCCGGAACGCAGGGCGCGATCGGGCACCGCAAGAAGGATCGGCTCTTTGAGCTGATCGAGCGGATGAGGCTGCCGACGGTCTTCTTCGCCGAGGGAGGTGGCGGCAGGCCCGGTGACACCGACTTCGCCGTCGTCTCGGCGCTCGACGTTCCGGCCTTCGCGCTGTGGGCACGGCTCTCCGGTGTCGTGCCGCGGATCGCAATCGTGGCCGGGCGATGCTTTGCCGGGAATGCGGTGATCGCCGGTTGTGCCGACCTGATCGTCGCGACGGAGAACTCCTCGATCGGGATGGGCGGCCCGGCGATGATCCAGGGAGGCGGGCTCGGAGATGTCGCGCCCGACGACGTTGGCCCGGCCAGCATGCAGGCACCGAACGGCGTCATCGACGTCGTGGTTGAGGACGAGGCCGCAGCGGTGGCCGTCACGAGGCAACTGGTCTCCTACTTCCAGGGCCGAACTCCGCCCATTGAGCCAACTGATCAGACCCCGCTGCGCGACGCCGTTCCCGAGCGGCGACGCCGGGCCTACAAGGTCGGCCCCGTGATCGAAACCCTCGCGGACCAGGGCTCGGCGACCTTTCTGCGCGAGAAGTTCGCGCCCGAGATGACCACGGCACTTGTCAGGATCGACGGCCGGTCGGTAGGGGTGATCGCAAACAACCCGGTCCACCTGGCCGGCGCGATCACGAGCGACGGCGCCGACAAGGCGTCTCGGTTCATGCAGCTCTGCGACGTCTTTGGATTGCCGATCCTCTCGCTTGTCGACACACCCGGGATGATGGTCGGGCCCGAGGCCGAGAGCGGCGCTCTGGTTCGGCACTGCTCCCGCCTCCTTGTCACCGGAGCCTCGCTGAGGGTTCCTCTGATTGCGGTGATCCTCCGCAAGGCATATGGGCTTGGTGCGCAGGCGATGGTCGGCGGAAGTCTCCGGGAACCACTCCTCACGGTCGCCTGGCCGTCGGGCGAACTTGGGCCGATGGGTCTCGAGGGTGCGGTCCGTCTCGGCTTCCGGCGTGACCTCGAGGCGATCGAGGACGACGAGGAACGCGAGGCGCGGGTGCAGGCGCTGACTGCGGCGGCGCAGGAGAACGCAAAGGCGCTGAACTCCGCGACCCTGTTCGAGATCGATGACGTGGTCGACCCCGCCGAGACCCGTCAGGTGGTCATCTCGACCCTCGCTGCCGCGGCGACGACATTGCCTCCGAGCGGCCGGAGCTTCGTCGACACCTGGTAATTCCGCTGACTCGATGGCCTCGGAACCGGTGTTCGCCCACCGAGCTTGTCCACCAGACCATCGGTGAGGGCGGGGTCTGCGTTTGACCCCTGACCTCGGGATTGATCATCCCGAGCTGATCCGGGTAGCACCAGGACCACTCCTCGCCGGGCTCGAGTGAGCGGATAAGCGGATGCGAGGTCTCCCTGTTGTGAGCTGTCGGATGCTGCTCGGGCGAGTTGTCGCAACAGCCGGCATGCCCGCAGGTGAGGCAGATGCGGACGGGCCTCGTGGTAGGCGAATAGGGCATCCGTTGGAAGGGGGTGGTCCTCGACCAGGCTGGTCTGGTGTGAGGTGGACACGACCCGGTTGCAAACCTCGGCCTTTCCGAGCTGGATCGGAGAGAGTAGAACTCGATCAGTTGTGGCCGCCTGCCTCCCGCTGCTAAGTTGAAATCGTGATCAATGCGCATCGTAGCCCCGGCCCCATGCTGCTTCTGCGAGGCCTGACGGTCAATCGCCGTCGGCCCGACATCGAGGCTCTCTCTCGCGAGACCGACCCGGAGCGCTTCGTCTGGCGGATCCTGCCGCATGCCGCACGCAGCTTTGCGGCAAGCATCGTCGTGCTTCCTGGAGACCAGGCCCGAGCGGCGGCCGTGGCCTACCTGTACTGCCGGATGCTCGACACGTACGAGGACCTGATCCCCGATTCCGATGCCTGCATCACCGAGCTCCACCACTTTGCTGCGCGCTTTGACGCCGAGATGCCGGTTGCTCCGACGCCGATCTCCGACACCCTTGCGAGAGACGAGCGCGATCGCGTCTATCTGCTGCTGATCAGGCGTTGCAGGCTTGTCGACTCGGTCTTCATGACCTTTCCGGTCGAGGTCCGGGAGCAGATCGGGGAACTGGTCCGATCGATGGCAGCCGGGATGGCCTGGTCGACAGACGCCTTTGCCCGCCAGGGCGGCGTCCTCCTCGATCAGGATCAGCTCGCGCTCTACTGCCGCAACGTGATCGGGTATCCCGCGATCTTCACACTCGGTCAGGTTGCGGAGCGCCCGCTCACCGAGGGCAGCCGTGAGGACGCATTTCTGGTCAGCGAGATGATCCAGCTGGCCAACGTGACCCGCGACATCGAGCGAGACCTCGAGAGAGGAGTCTCGTATCACCCGGCACTGAAGCCGTTCCTTGGCAGCTCCGGCTACGAGCCGGAGACAAGGGTCGTCGTCAAGGAGGTGCGCGAGGAGCATCTGGCGATGGCCCTCGATCGTGCGCCGGCCTACCGGCGGCTCTTCGACGGACTCGACCTTGGCGGAACCGCCGCCGTGCGAACCGCGGCCGTGCTGATGCTGCTTTTCACCGACCTCCACTACCGCGGCTGCGCACTTCGCACCGGCCACCGGCCGTGGCCCGGGCCGAGCGGCCGGCTCCAGGTGGTCGCGAAATCCCTGCCTGCTCTGATGTCCCCGGTCTGGGCCGGCAGGACGATCCGCCGCGTCGAGCACGACTTTCTCAGCGCCGCAGTTGACCTGACCAGGGATTTCGGCCAGGCCGCCTTCGTGCAGCAGGGTCAGGGCCTCCCCGCCCAGACCTAGAGCTCGACCGACGACCCCACCGTCACCGCGCGGTCGGGTGGCAGCCGGAAGTACTCGACCGGATTGCCGGCATTGCGGGCCATCGCAATGAAGAGGCGCTGGCGCCAACGTGGCATGCCTGACGTGTGCGCCGGTATGACCGCGACGCTGGAGAGAAAGTAGACGGCATCCTGGAGATCGACTGGATGCTCGAGGACGGTCTCGTTTGCAATCTCGAGGATCTTCGGGACGTCCGGCGTGTCCATGAAGCCGAGCTGCGCCGTCAGGTGGATGACTCCCCCGTCCCGCGCACCGATCTCGTCAACGGTCACAAGAGAGGCCGCGTCGGCGAAGGGGACCTTCGTGGTCTGCAGCGAGAGCACGATCACCGTCTCATGGATGACGTGATCGCGTTCAACCCCGGCACGCAGCGCCAGCGGCGTGGTCTCGGGGCGCGAGTTGAGATAGACGGCGGTTCCCGGCACCACCAGAACAGGCGGCTCGGATCTCCGGATCTCGGTTTCGAAGTCGCGGAGGGGACCCTCCTCTTCTATTCGGGCCTCGGTGACCTTTCTATGGCCGCGATCCCAGGTCGAGAGGATGACGAAGACGACCGCGCCGATCCCCAGCGGGAACCAGCCGCCATGGAAGATCTTGGTCAGGTTGGCCGAGAGGAAGGTCAGATCTATGGTCAGGAAGAAGACGCCGCCGCCGATCGCCAGCCAGAGGGGCTTTTTCCAGAGCGTTCGGGCCACGACCAGAAACAGCAGTGTGTCGATGGTCAGGGTTCCGGTTACGGCAATCCCGTATGCGGACGCCAGGGCTGCTGAGGATCCGAAGCCGATCACCAGCACGACGACGGCGACGTAGAGAGCCCAGTTGATCGCCGGAACGAAGACCTGACCAATCTCCGCATCGGATGTGTGCTTGATCGACAGTCTCGGCAGGAAACCGAGTTGAACGGCCTGCCGGGAGACCGAGAATGCACCGGAGATGACCGCCTGGGAGGCGATCACCGTTGCGACGGTGGCGAGCAGAACCATCGGGACCCGGCCCCAGTGCGGGATCAGGAGGAAGAAGGGGTTGGCGATCGACGAAGGTGAGACGAGGATCAACGAGCCCTGCCCCATGTAGTTGAGCGTCAGGGCCGGGAAGACGAGCAGAAACCAGGCGCGGCTGATCGGGGAGCGACCGAAATGCCCCATGTCCGCGTAGAGCGCCTCTGCGCCGGTGATCGTCAGGACTATCGACCCGAGCGCGATGAAGGCGATTGAGGGGTGGGCCGTGAAGAACTCGAACCCATAGGTCGGCGATAGCGCCTTGAGAATCGACGGATCCTGGATCACCTGCCCGACCCCGGCGGCGGCGATCACGATAAACCAGACAACCATCACCGGCCCGAACAGCCTCCCGATCGCGTGGGTACCGAAGCGCTGGATCGCAAACAGCAACGTCAGCACCACGATCGTGATCGGCAGGACAAGCGAGGAGAGTCCCGGGGCGGCAACCTCGAGGCCTTCGACAGCGGAGAGCACCGATATCGCCGGGGTGATCATCCCGTCGCCATAGAAGAGGGCAACTCCGAAGAGCCCCGCCGCAATCAGCGCAGCCTTGGCCCAGGGCCGCTTCAGCGTCACGGTCTGGATCAACGCGATCAACGCCATGATCCCGCCCTCGCCGTCGTTGTCGGCGCGCATGATGAAGGTGACGAACTTGATCGAGACGATCACCGTGATTGACCAGAAGACGAGCGAGATCACCCCGAAGACATCGACCTCCGTTGGTTTTACCGCGTAGCCGTCGGCCGAGAAGACCGTCTGCAGCGCATACAGCGGACTGGTGCCGATGTCGCCGAAGACGACGCCGAGTGCGCCAAGTGCGAGTGCGGCCACTCCCAGCTGGCGCCGGCGGCTGGCCCGATCGAAGCCCAATGTTCGGCCCGACCCGGTTCGTGACTCCTCGGGCATCGCACCCGAGCCTATGTCGTCGGTGCGGCGGCGAATCCGCTCACCGCGTCCAGAATTGAGTTCAGCCGATCTCGTAGACCGTCTGGGTTAGGACCGAAACGGCTCCGAGGCTCCCGAGCCGAAGTGAGGCCGTGGGACCCGCAGGATCAAGGTCCTCGATCGGAAAGAGCCGCCCTGCAACACCCTTCGAGTCCGGGCCCCAATTCTTCTTCTGGCTGATCTTCGATGCAGCGGTTCGGCGGATCGAACAGTCGTTGAACGCTCCGATTGCCCGCGGGACGAGTGCGGTGACGGTCCCGTCGGATGAGTACTCGACTGCGCATAGCAGCCCGGCCTGCTCGAGATGTCCCGCGAAGTTTCCGGCGACGGTGATACTTCCGCCGGGATCGGACCTTGAGTCAGGCCCGCTGATCCTGCGTACGCTTGCTGCTGACGAAGGATCCGATGTCGACGACAAACGCGAAGGCAACGATGAAGGCCTCAAAGCCATGGATGCCGGGGGTACCGGTGACCCACATCAGCGCGTAGAGAAGCGTCGTCCATGGCAGGATGAAGAAGCCGATAAGCGGAATCCAGAAGCTGTCGAAGGCGCGACTTAGGTCGTTCGAGAACATCCAGACGAAGAAGAGGGCCAGACGCGGCGAGATCAAGGCGAAGAGGACGAGGAAGCACCCCATCCTGAGAGCCTACCCGACAATGAGCAGTCACCCGGAATGCAAGGGTACTTGCCGGCATTCACGTCCTTGCAAGATTTGGCACTAGACTTTGGCCATGTGGAGACATGAGACACATTTCGGATGTTGGGATGAATCTCGGAACTGAATCATCGGGCGAGAATCTGCGCAGCTACCTGGTTGCCGTCACCGAAGGGATGTTCACCCTGGATTCCGATGGCAGGCTCACGCACCTGAATCCGTCCGGGCAGAGACTCCTCGGCTGGAGTGAGGAGGAGCTGGTCGGAAGGGTGATGCGTGACATGACCCAGCAGCCGGCCTCGAACGGTTCAGGAACACGCGTTGAGGCGGATCCCCTGCTCAACGGCCGCTCCGACGGCAAACCGATCAGGGTGAGCGATGCGACCTTCACCTGCAAGGACGCGACCGAGATACAGGTCAGCTACACATCCACGCCCTACGAAATCACGGCGGGCGTGGTGAACTCCGTCGTGATCTTCTCCGACAACACCGAACGGCGTCGGAAGGAACTGGAACTTCAGACTCGCCAAGACTGGCTGCGGTGGCTGCATCAGATTCGCTTTGCCCTTGACAATAAACACCTGGTCGCGTTTGCGCAGCCGATCGTCTCGCTGGACAGCGGCGAGACGGTCATGCGCGAGTTGCTGGCTCGAATGCGCGACGAGAACGGCGCCATCGTCAGCGCAGCAAGGTTCATGCCGATCGCCGAGGAGTATGGAATGGTCAGCGAGATCGACCGGTGGATGGTTGGCAAGGCGACCGATCTGGCTGCCAGGGGGCACCGGGTTTCGGTCAATCTCTCCGTGCGCTCGGTCGAGAACGACGGCATGATCGAACACTTTCAAACTTGCCTCAAGGAGTCTGGCGCCGACCCTTCGCTGATTGTGGTTGAGTTGACCGAGACTGCGCTGGCCGGCGACCAGACGGCGGCGGTCGTATTCGTCAAGGCGATCAAGGCGATCGGTTTTCAGATGGCTCTGGACGATTTTGGCACCGGCTACGGTGGATTCAGCTACCTGAAGCAACTCCCCGTGGACTACCTCAAGATCGACATTGAGTTCGTCAGCGATCTGCTCCACAGCGAGCCAAGCAGAAACGTCGTGCACTCGATGGTGAAGCTCGCGAAGAGCTTCGGTTACAGGACGATCGCCGAAGGTGTCGAGGACGAGGAGACCCTCAGAACTCTTGTCGAGTTCGGTGTTGACATGGCCCAGGGGTATGTGATCAGCAGACCCGCTCCGATAAGCGAGGTATTCGCTCCAGAAAGAGACACCACTTGAACAGCGAATTGAAGCCCGAGGATGGGTTCGACCAACAACAGCGTCTCGATCGCGACCAGGCACTCAGTGATCTCGATCAGAAGATCGCCGACCGCGACCAGGCCCTCAGTGAACTCGGTCAGGAATCGACCAACCGGGAACAGGCGGCTCTTGACATCGAAACCGAGACCGCACCCGCCAGCGTCACCGATTCGGCCAGCAGGACCCTCCGGCAACGCGAACTCGATCTCCGGCAAGAGCGCCGCACCGCCCAGCAGGATCAGCTCGACCAGGCGCAGGACGGGCAGGATCTCCGCCAAGAGCTCTTCGGCATCGCGCAACACGAGATCGACGATCCAGGAAGCGCCCCGATCGGCGAGCCGGACGCGCCCGCGAGCCGGAAACTCGCAGCACAGGCTCGGGCGGACGCGGCGGTTCTTCGTGCCGAGAGCACGCTGATGCGCGCCAAGGCCGCTCAGAAACGGACCCGGGACATCCTCAAGCGAAACAGCGGTAACGGGGTCGGCTGACAGGTACTCGTAATCCAGGGTTGATCGGTACGCCGGCGCGCCCGCAATGCAGATCGCCCATCGGAGCCGGACGGCCGAGATGACCGGCCCCGAGGCGCTTCGCGCGCTGCTTGATGCAGTGGCTGCGCCCGGGGTTCCATGCGTGGTCAGGCCGGTGGTGAGCTCGAGCGGGCAGAGTCAATCGGTTGCCTGTGAAGCCGACGGTGGTGATGGGGCATGGTCCTATGCGCAGGATGGTGGTCGCGTCGGCGCCGGGAGGGTGATTGTCGAAGGCTTCGTCGAGTTCGAGACCGAGATCACGCTGCTGATCGTCTGGCACGCGGGCGCGCACGACGGCTGGGACGCCCACCGATGCTCTTGGCGGGCGAGGCGTCTTCGGCGTCGAGAGCAGTTCGTCGTAGGCGATGAGGTGATCTCCAGCGAGGTCTCCGCGCGGCCGCAGCACACCGGCATGAACCGGCATGGTGACGATGGCAACCCAGCGGCTCATCGAGATTGCACTGCATGTGCGGGCAATCCTCGGCCTGCCGATCCCCGACGGTGAGATTCCGATCCTCGCCCCGGGGGCGAGCGCAGTGATCCTTGCCAACTATAACGGCGACGCACCGACGGTGATCGGTCTCGAGGACGCATTCTCCGTCCACCTCTCTGTCGACGTCCGGATCTTCTCCAAGCCCGAGACCCGCCCGGGCGGGCGCATGGCCGCCACCCTGGCCACCGCCGCCGACACCGACACGGCCCGCCGAAGAACCCGTCTCGCAGCGGAGGTGATGCAGGTCAGCTCCCGGACCGTCGCCGGGCGTTCCTGCGCCGAGTCAACGACGTATCGTGAGGTTGGTGTTCCCGGCTATACCGCGGGCCGGGCGCGGATCAGGACTCGGCCGGCGAGCATCACTATCCGGGCTCCCAGGATCAGGTATGCGGCAACGAGAACCACCCTGGCCAAAGCGTCCCAGCCATCGAGACCGGCGAATTGGCAGAGAGCCAGCCCCGCAGCGCCGAAGGCCGCCATCGCCGCAATGGCCGGATCGAGTCGCGGCCTGGGCTCCGGCATCGGTGTCGGATTACCGAGGTTTCTCACCCGCACGACGACCGCCAGAAGGTGGAGAAGAGAGCCGAGAACGGTCAGGCCCACCCATCCTGCGACCAGCAGCGTCCCAACCGCCACTCGTGTCGAGCCGGTCAATGCCTGGCCGGGACCGTCGCTGACTGCCGCAAGGGTGGCAAGCAACAGGGCGACCGGTAGGAAGGGCTGGGCGGCGCCCACGATCCGGGCGGCAAGTGAGAGGTTGCCAGTCGCGCCCAGCCGGCTGGCAACGAGGTTGATCAACAGGGTGACGCTGGCCACGCAGAGGGCAAGCCAGCCGGTGATCGCGATCGGGTCGAGCGACCACGCGTATCCGAGCGCGAGAGCGGCAACGCCCCCGGTCCAGGCCCCAAAGGTGACGCCCTGCAGTCTCGGAAAACGGAGTTTCGTCTGCGTGAGCGATGGATAGAAGGTGTGGAGGGTCCCCACGATCGCGCCTCCGAACCAGCCCACAAGGTTGAGTGCCATGTGGGCGCCCAGAAGATCACCGTGCCTCCACAGCGTGGCGTGGGCCAGGATCGAGCCGGCGACCAGGCCGAGGGCCAGGAAGCCACATCCCGACAGGTACCAACGCGTTGCCCAGGGAGAGCGATTCAGCGAGCGGTGAACCATCCCGGCGATCGCCGCGGCCCAGAAGGCGAGCCCCGCGAGCAGCAGACCGACGGCCATCCAGGTGAGCGTGGAGGCCCAGGACGGAACGGCGATCGCCAGCAGTATCGCCCCGAGATTCCAGAGGAGGAGTTGCGCCCGGACGAGTACCCGGGGCGGTGGATCGGTCGCCAGAAATGCCCCGACGAAGAACTGGCTGGCGCCGAGCACAAGCTGTGAGACCCCTCCGACGAAGGCCAGATGCAGAGCCAGCCAGTGGCCCCAGGGCCAGGGCGCGACCCACTGCCAGACGCCACAGACCACCGCGGAGGCAAGAAATGCGAGCCCGCAGACGAAGAAGGCGCCGACCACATCCGTTGGCCGCAGGTCGCCTGGCTGGCGGGCTTGCGGCCGGGGCCTACAACGGCGCGACCGCGGTGAATCAGTCTGCGGAGCGGCGCCCCCGCGTGAAACTGGCAGATCCATCTGGACGAGTTTTACACATATGGATTGTGTAAAACTGCGACGGGACTGCCGCCGCGGTCCACCCACGTCAACGACGGACCGTGATCTCCGCACCCAGCCGACCGGGGTGAGGCGGGCCTACTCGTAACGGGCGACGGTGAAGGCGATGAGCACCGGGACATGGACCGCGTAGACGACGAGTGAGAGCGACAGCACCAACAGCGCTCCTCCCCTCAGCCCGGCCTGCAGGAATGCGTACTCGATCAGCCCCGCGGTGATCGAATAGGCGAGCAGCGCCCACTTCCCGACCTCCCTGAATCGTGCCCACGCAAATCCGTCGACCCGGCCGAGGGAAACGAGGTTTCCCGCCAGCAGCAATGCCGATGCAATCAAGAGGACGATCGCGGGGGTCAGCGGAACGTGATTCGGGATGTGCGCGGCGAGGTAGATGCCGCCGGCGACGATCAGCCCGAGCGAGGTCATCCCGACCTCGGTAACCGGTGGAAGCCTCTGCTCACTCATCCGGAGGCCAGCTTGGTCATGATCACCAGAGTCGCGACCTGCAGGGCCCCTGTGAAGGCGGCGGTGTAGATGAACCGCTTCATCAGCCTCTCGATAACGGCCGGGTTCGGCCGGGGCTTCTTGAGCTCGACCAGGACCGCAACATTGGCAGGCTCGAGCAGCCCCAGTGCGATCACCGCCATGAAGCCGACGATGATGTAGCTCGCGACCATCCAACCGTGGTTGTAGTAGGAGCTGTCGACTGTCCCCAGGTGGTTTCCGAGCATCCAGCCGGCCGCCAGGGTGACGGTCACCACGGTCGGCATGATCAGCAGCATCTTCGGCATCAGCCGGGTTGTGAACTCGATCCTCGCGGGAATCGACATGCTCCCCATGATCGGGCCCAGCACGAAGCCGAGGTAGAGATCGATGATCGTCCACGCGGCACCGAATGCGACATGGAAGAAGACGAGCGGCCAGAGTTCGTCGACCGCTATGACGACGACCAGGGCAGCAAAGACGAGTGCCACGATCGGGAGTCCCTTCAATGGGACTATCTGAAAATCCGGGCGCACTTCAGCCGGCGGCGGCGAACTGTGACCGTCTGCGGTCTGAACCGCGACCTCAGTCATGCGAGCAGCGTAACCGCATCAGAGGCCGGTGAAAACCCCCTGATCCAATCCGACCGGCCCCGCTCGTGCCCTTCCCGGGATCCGCGTCACCTGACTCTGCCGCACGGTGAATAGGATCGGCGCGATGGCGGCGATAGAAACCAGGAGACTGACCAAGCGCTACGGCAGCCATCGCGGAATCGAGGAGATATCCCTGACGGTCGAAAGCGGCGAGATCTTCGGGTTGCTGGGACCGAACGGAGCCGGCAAGACGACGTTGATCCGGACCCTCCTGGATCTGCTCCACCCAACTGACGGCACGGCGAAGGTGCTGGGCCTCGACTCCCGCCTCGACGGCGTATCGATCAAGGCCCGGGTCGGGAACCTGCCTGGTGGGTTCTCGTACAACCCGACCGCGACCGGTCGCGAGATGCTCTGGCTCCTTGCACGGCTGCGCGGGATGCGCGATCTGGGCGATGCCGAAGCCCTCGGTGAGCGCTTTCGCGCCGATCTCGATCGTCCGCTCGGCCAGCTCTCCCGCGGCAATCGGCAAAAGATCGGCCTTCTGCAGGCGCTCTTCCACCGACCAGAGCTGCTGATCCTCGATGAGCCGACCAGCGGTCTGGACCCGCTGATGCAGGAGGAGTTCATGGCGGTGGTCGCAGAGCATCGCTCCCGCGGCTGCACCGTCTTCATCTCGTCCCACGAACTTGACGAGGTCGAGCGCCTTTGCGACCGGGTGGGAATCATTCGCAGCGGCCGTCTGATTGCGGTGGAGAGAATCGCCGATCTGATGCGCAAGAGCCACCGCAAGGTCTCGCTCGAGCTGGCGGCTCCGCTCGCGGACCCCGATGAACTGAGTTCGCTTCCGGGCGTCGGCGACTTCAAGTCCGACGGGGTGACGATCTCATTCACCGTCAGCGGTCCGATCGATCCGATGATCAAGGCGCTGGCGCGGCACACCGTTGTAGACATGGATCTGACCCACCCCAGCCTCGAAGAGCTGTTCATCTCCTACTACGCCGAGGCTGTCGGTTGAACCTCAACGGCCAGCTCCTCACCCTGGTGCGACAGGGCATTGTCGTTCGACGGCGCTCGCTGGTCGTCTGGAGCCTCTCCATCGGACTGATGTGCGCGCTGGAAGTCGCGATCTACCCTTCCGTTCAGGACTCGATCAGCGTCGCCGTCGAGAGTTATCCGAAGGCTCTGAAGGAGGCATTCGCGATCGGGAACCTCGACACGGTCGAGCAATTCCTCAATGCCGAGATGTTCAGTCTGATCGTGCCGATCGCACTCGGATTCTTTGCGCTTCGCGCGATCGCACGTGACCTGGCCGATGCCGCCGAGCACTCCTATCTCGACGTCCTGCTTTCGGTGCCTCTGTCGCGTCGGCTTCTGGTTGCAGCCAGTTTTCTGGCGACCGCGATCGAGTTGATCGTGATCCTGCTCGCGGTGACCTTGATCACCTGGATCGCCGGCGCTCTCGCCGGCGCGGGACTGCCCCTCGACCGGATCCTGGCCGGGTCGATGAACGTCCTGCCGCTGGCTCTCTTCTTCGCCGGCAGCGCAACCCTGGTGACCGGAGCCCAGATCCAGTCGGGGTTTGTCACCGGCCTGACCTCGGGGGTCCTTGTCGGGATGTATGTGGTCGACCTGGTCGGCCGGCTTTCCCCGGACATCGAGTGGGTCCGCTACGGGTCGGTGTTCAGGTACTACGGCAGCGCAATCGAGAACGGAATCGACCCGGTCGCTTTCGTCGGGGTCTCCGCGTGCGCCATCGTTCTGGCCGTGATCGGCACTGCCCTGTTCGAGTGGCGCGACATCCCCGGGTAGCGGGCCGTGGACCGTGCCCGGTCAGGCCGGCCCGGGCCCGCAGAGCTCCAGCAGAAATGGCGCGCCGATCGACCTCACGCCGGGAAGATCGAGCAGGGTCATCCCCAGCAGCGCACCCGAGCCGGCCGCCCGGAGCTCGTCGCGGACGTGGCGCCAGGGCAGCGGAGCATCCGCGCCGTAGGTAATGACCAGGGCGGGAGCGCCGTCGAGACGCGACGGCCCGATCGCCGCGAGCATCTCGAGATGCTCGCGAAAGCCACCTCCCTCCCCTTCGCGAAGCAGATTGACGCCGCGCAGGCCTTCGTCAACTAGCTCGAAGCGCTTCCCGAACCACCCCGGGAGTCCGAGCGGGCCGAGGCTGCGCGAAGCAGTGGCCCGGAGCGCAGCCGGCCCGATGAAGCTGGCGCGGTGAGTCCCGGAAAGCGCCTCGGGCGCGGGGGCCGGCAACGCCCTCCACAGCCGCGCCAGCCCCGTCAGCGAGTTGGGCAGAACCGAACGCGACCAGCTCGTTCCGAGCTCGGGCTCATCCTCGGGCGGCAGATCCCTCTTCTCGGGCCACCGATCTGCGAATCGCTCCGCCATCGCGGTGATCGTGAGGCTGGGATTGACGCCGAGGTTGACCGGGATCGCGGCGGCGTCGGCCACGTAGAGACCCGGGTAACCGTGAAGCTCATGGCTCGCGTCGACCACACCCTCGCCGGCGGTTTCGCCGATCACGGCGCCGCCGAGGATGTGGGCGGTCACCG
>JBBQZL010000025.1:0-19208 GCA_038207745.1 Solirubrobacterales bacterium | reverse complement strand
GCCGCCCGGCGGGCCGGGCACCGCGGTGGCCCGCCGGTGATCCGGACGTGACCACCGGGTGGGCGCCAGGGCCGCGGTGATCCGCCGCAGCGGGCCCGGCGCGCTTGCCGCACCCCTCGTGCCGGCGATCGCGGCGACCGGCTGCGGTTTCGGCGCCGGCGAATCAGTTGGAGGAGCCGAGATGACTGTGTCCCGGGACTATGGGAACGATCTGATGCTCGAGATGTCAATTGACGGGGTCAGTGAGTCCGACACGGTGATGCGGGTGCTCGACCGCAGCGCCACGGTCACGACGCGCTTCGGCGGTGGGTTTGTCCAGTCGATCGACGGGGTTTCCGGCGGCACGTCGGGCGGTCGCGCGGTTGACTGGTTCTTCTACGTGAACGGGGTTGAGTCAGGACGTGGCGGCGCTGACTTCCGGCTTCGCGGCGGCGAAAGCATCTGGTGGGACCACCGCGACTGGGTTGCCGCTTCGCGCGTGCCGGCGGTGGTGGGCCAGTTCCCGGAACCGTTCGCGAGCGGCTACGACGGTAATACCTGGCCGACGGTGGTCGAGTGCATGGGCGTCGGCCCGGCCTGCAAGAGGGTCCGCGGCACTCTCGAGAATCTGGGGGCGAACCTGGCCGGGGGCGGCGCGGCCGATGCCGGGCAGCCCGGCGGTGACGCGGCCGGCCATGTGCAGCCGGGGGATGCGATCCGGGTCCTCGTCGGACCCTGGTCGAAGGTCAGCCGCGACGCGGTTGCGGACCGGATCGATGCCGGACCCGAAACCAGCGGCGTCTTTGCCAGGTTTGACAGCACCGCCGAAGGTGCCCACCTGATCGCGCTTGATCAACAGGGTGGGGAGGCAGATGATCTCGGTGGTGCGGCCGGCCTGATTGCGGCGACCCGGAGGCTCGAAGACCCTCCCGTGTGGGTTGTCACCGGTGGAACGCAGTCCGCGGTCGAAGCTGCCGCCCGCGCACTGGATCCGGAGACGCTCCACAACCACTACGCGGTTTCGATCGGTGACAAAGGACCCGTCGCGCTCCCGGAGCAATGAGGTCTGCCCTCGCCTACGCGCCGAGACCGGGGCTGCTCCAGTCGGCCTCACCCCTCGCTGCGGTCATCTATCTCGGCGCACTGGTTGTCGCCGCCTTCCTGTTCTCCAACCCGATCGTCCTGCTGGGTATCGGCACCGCAGCGGTGATTGCCGGGACGGTTGCCGGCGCAGCGCCGGCAGTCAGGGTGGGGCTCCGCATGGGGCTCTCGCTGGCGATCCTGATGGCCGTCGTCAACATGCTGGTCAATCACCGGGGGGAAACGGTGCTCGCCCGTCTTGGCGATTGGCCGCTGCTCGGGCAGATGACGATCACCGCCGAGTCGTTCGCGGCCGGGGCCGTGATAGGGCTTCGTGCGGCAGCGGTCACCCTCGTCCTTGTCGTCTACTCGGCCTGCGTCGACCCCGATCGGATCCTGCGGGCCCTTCGGCCGATCGCCGGGCGCTCCGCGCTGACCGCAAGCCTGATCTCGCGGATGGTCCCTGTCGCGGTGTCCGATGCGACCCGGCTGGGCGAGGCGGCGAAGCTGCGCGGACCCGGCGCGGCGGGGGTCGGCCGCGGCGCATTGGCGAGAAGAGTGCTGGCCGGCTCCCTCGACCGGGCAGTCGACGTCGCCGCCACATTGGAGCTGCGCGGCTACGGCCTCGACGGTCCTGGTTCACGCGGGCCGAGGCAGCGCTCCCGGCATGACCTGCGCTTCCTGCTTGCCGGGGTTGCGATCCTGGCTTTGGCAATCGGCTTCAAGTTCGGGGGCGCCGGCGTCTACTCATCGTTTCCCGGCATTGAGATCGGAACGAGCCTCGGGACCTGCGCTCTTGCGGTCCTGATCGCACTCAGCGGGCTGGTGCCGGTCCGGAGGTTCTCCGACCTCGTGGCGTTCCGTCGCCCTGCCCGCAGGGAGCTGCGACGTGCCTGAGATTGCAGTCCGACGCAGGACGTTGCCGGCCCTGGCGATGGCGGGGCTCAGCTACCGATATCCAAATTCCGTCTCGCCGGCGCTCGATGACGTATCGCTGAATCTGGCGGGCGGCGAGTTTGTCGTCCTTGCGGGAGCCTCGGCGTCCGGAAAGTCGACCCTGATGGCCGCGGCATGTGGATTGGTCCCACACTTCCATGGCGGCGAGGTATCTGGTGAGGTGGCCACCGTGGGGATCGACGCGGTGGAATCGGGCCCCGGCGAGCTGGCATCGGTTTGCGGCTACCTGGCGCAGGATCCTGAGACACAGGTCGTCTCGACCACCGTGGCTGCGGAGTTGGGCCTGCCGCTCGAGATGCGCGGTGACCCGGCCGAGGCCTGCGCCCGGGGGGTGGAGGAGGTGGCGCTCGCGCTTGCGATCCCGCATCTGGTCGACCGGACCGTGGACACGCTGTCGGGAGGTGAGCTGCAGCGGGTGGCGCTTGGCGCCGCGCTCGTAACGCGGCCCTCACTCGTCCTCCTCGATGAGCCGACCTCCCAGCTCGACCCGGTCGCCGGCGACGAGCTGATCTGGTTGCTTCGCCGACTCAATGAGGAGTGGGGGATGGCGGTCCTGCTTGCCGAGCACCGGCTCGAGCGATGTCTGCCGGCCGCGGACCGCGTGATCGCGATGGATGCAGGAAGAATCGCCTTCGACGGCAGGCCACGGGACTTCCTCGGCTGGTCCCTCGAGGCGGAGCCGGTCCTGGCGACACCGGCGGCGCGGCTCTTCTCGCTGGCCGGCATCAAGCGATTGCCGACCGGAGTGCGGGACGCGCGCCGCACGCTCGAGGCCGCCGGACGGGCCGATCACGCCGCAACCGGGAAACTCACAGCCAGGGATCACCCGAGGCCACCGACCGGGGAGATCGCCCTCAGACTGCGGGACGTCTGGGTCGAGCGTGAACGCGACGGGGTCGTGCACGAGGTATTGGGCGGCGTCGACCTGGCGATCAACCGGGGAGAGCGTGTCGCCCTGATGGGTAGAAACGGAGTCGGCAAGAGCACGCTGCTCCGAGCGTTGGCGGGGATCCTCGAAGTCGCCAAGGGCCGGGTCGACCTCGCGGGCGAGGTTGCGCTTCTGACCCAGAACCCCTCGGACTTCCTGGTCCGGGAGCGGGTTGGAGACGAGCTTCCGGGCGGGGTGGGTGCAGAGGCACTTCGGATCGTCGGTCTCGAAGTCACGATCGAGCGTGACCCGCGGGACCTCTCCGGTGGAGAGCGACAGAGGCTCGCGTTGGCGATCGCGATGGCCGGCAGAACCGGCAGGGACTCCGAGGGCCCGGCGCTTGTCTGCCTCGATGAGCCGACCAGGGGGATGGATCGTGACTGCAAGGTGGACCTCGAGGGCCTGATCAACCGGCAGGCGCAGGCGGGGTCTGCGGTCATCGTCGCGACTCACGACGTCGAGTTCGCAGCATCCTTCGCAGATCGCGTTGTCCTCCTGGGCCGCGGCCGCGTCATCGCCGACGGTCCGGTGGGCGAGATCCTCTCTGGCGGTTGGTACTTCGCAACCGAGGTCGCGCGGATTCTCGGCATTCCCGGAGTCATCAGCCCCGAGCAGGGCGCGGCCGCGATGCGGGGCACCCGATGATCTGGCAGGTCGCGAGCTTCGGGGTCGTTCTCGCCGTGCTGACCGGTGGGTTCGTCTGGTATGAGAGGACTCGCCCTCCCTCGCAGATCGTCGCCCTTGTGGCGGCACTTGCCGCGATGGCAATCGCCGGCCGGCTGGCCTTTGCGGCTATTCCCAACGTCGTGGCGACGACCGACATCGTCCTGGTCACCGGCTTTGCGGTGGGCGCCGCGCCGGGGTTTGCGGTCGGCGCCCTGACGGCGCTCGTTTCCAACTTCTGGCTTGGCCAGGGCCCCTGGACCCCGTGGCAGATGGTCGCCTGGGGACTTTGTGGGGTTTTCGGCGCTCTGCTGGCGAAGATCAGTGGCAGAAGGATTGCCAGGGTGCCGCTGGCGGTGGTATGCGGCGCTGCGGGCGTAGCATTCGGGGCGCTGATGAACTTTTCCCTGATGGCCACATACGGTGGGGACATGACCCTCGAGCGCTTTGCGACCCTCCAGGCGCGGGCGATCCCCTTCGACGCGGCGCACGCGATCGGCAACATAACCCTTGCCCTGATCGCCGGCCCGGCGCTGATCCGGATGTTGCTGCGCTTTCAGGAGCGATTCGAGTGGCGTCGCGCCAGCGGGTCACCCCGATCGCCAGAGCCCGCATCGGGTCCATCAGGTGGTCTCGGATCTGCGCTGGGCGGAGTTCGAGGAAGCACTGCGCTCGTTCTTGTCGCGCTGGCCATCTGCGTCGGTGCCTGGCCCTCCGGTGCAAGCGCAGGGGGGGTGAACACGAGCATCAGCTGGCTGAAGACCGCGCAGAACAGTGATGGAGGGTTTGGCTCATCCGTTGCCAGCAGTTCCAGCATCGCCGTCACCGGTTGGGTGATGCTCGGCATGGAATCCGCGGGGTTCAACCCGCGGGATGTCTCCGTCCCGGGCGGCAGGACGGCGGTCCAGTATCTGTCTTCGAATATCGCCAACCTGACCAGTACCGGCGACCTTGCCCGTTCGATCCTCGCGATCAACGCTTCCGGGCTCAATCCCGGTGACTTCGGAGGTCGCAACCTCAACGAAGATCTTCGCGGCCGGATGAAGAGCAACGGATCCTTCGGGGGCTGGCCCAACATGACCGCCTTCGGCATCATGGCGCTGCGCTCGTCGGGGCAGACCCAGGGCTTTGACCAGTCCTTCACGTGGCTTCGGAAGGTCCAGAACGACGACGGCGGCTGGGGTGTGGTGGCCGGCGCCGCAAGCGACGCGGACACAACCGGCACGGTGCTCCAGGTTGTCGGTGGGGAAAAGCTGGTCAGATACGCAGTCGCCTATCTCAACAAGATCCAGCGGGAGAGCGGCGGCTTTGCCACCGGGGGCGGCGGACCGGTCAACTCACAGTCGACCGCCTGGGCAACCCAGGGCCTGATCGCTGCCGGCAAGAAACCATCGTCGTTCACAAACCACGGAAAATCGCCGCTTGATTACCTGGCAGGCCGCAGGGCGAGTGATGGCCACTACCGCTACTCGTCGAGCAGCGATCAGAGTCCGGTCTGGGTTACGGCCCAGGCCGTTGTGCCGGTGGCAGGGCAGACGTTCCCGATCCCGGAGGTCCCGCTGGCGCCGGTGCCCGCGCCAAACAACAGCAGCAACCCATCGAGCACCGACTCGTATCCGGGTAACACCGGGACTCCCGGCCTGGTCATCCCGCCGTCGATCCCATCTGATTCCGGGTCCTCGAGCCCGGGCAACAGCGGAAGCTCGTCAAGCGGTTCCGGCTCCGGAAAGTCGCCGGGGTCTGGGAGCAGCGGCAAGGGCAAGAACCCAGGTTCCAGGGAGGGCGAATCAAGGCCTGGCGAAACTGTTCCGCTCGGCCCGGCAACGACCGGCGCCACCGCCGAGACAGCATCACCGGCCAAGAAGGACAGCTCGCCGATCGCCTCGGCCGGCATCGGTTTGGGGGTCAGCCTGCTGATCATCGGCGGTACGTCCTGGTTGGTGCGCCGGCGAGAGTGGTGAGGTCCGCCGCGGCCGGCCGTCCGTGGTGGTCAGGTTCCCGCTCTTCTATGGTTCCTGGACGATGGAGGTCGAGACCGCAATCAGGACGCGCCGCACGATCAAGGCCTTCGCCCCTGAGCCCGTGGCGGCCGGGCAGGTCGAGGAGCTTCTGCGCCTTGCCGGATGGGCTCCCAACCATCACCTGACCGTCCCCTGGAGGTTCCGGGTCGTCGGTCCCAAGACGCTGGAGCGACTCGAGAATGCGGCCGGGGAAGAGGGCGCGGCAAAGCTCAACCGCGCTCCCACGCTCGTCGTCGCCTCCTGCCGGATGACCGGTGACGCCGAGACCGACGAGGAGGACCTGCATGCTGTTGCCGTCGCCTCCTACATCGTCCTTCTCGCCGCACACGGCCGCGGGCTTGCCGGCTACTGGCGTACACCTGGTTTCCTGCGTACAACCGGGGGCCGCGAGGCGGTCGGTCTGCCCGACAGCGAGCGCTTTGTCGGTCTGCTTCATCTTGGAAGAGGGATGCAATCGAAGGCCCCGCCCAGGCGCCCGGATCTGGACGAGACGATCGAGTTCCTCGAGTAATGCTCTCCCGACAGGACTCAATCGAGGCGATCGCAGGACAACACTTCGAGGTGGTTGTGATCGGCGGCGGCATCACCGGGGCCGGGGTGGCGCTCGACGCTGCGTCGCGCGGCTATTCGGTCGCGCTGCTCGAGCGCACAGACTTCGCCGCGGGTACTTCGAGCCGCTCTTCGAAGATGGTCCATGGCGGGCTCAGGTACTTGCAGAACTTTGACCTCGGACTGGTCAGGGAGGCTCTGCTCGAGCGCCAGCTGATGGTCCAGCTCGCTCCTCATCTCGTCTACCCGACGCCGTATCTGGTCCCCACCCTTGCCGACGAGAAGGCCGACCGGAAGATCGGCATCGGCCTCAACATGTACGACGTGATGGCGACCACCCGGGTCGGACGCAGCCGCAGGGAGATGCGATCCTCAAAGGACGCCGACGAGGCATTCAGCTGGTCGCCTGATCGGCATCGCACGATCGACGGCGACGAGGTGAAGGAGCTGATTCCGGCGCTGGCATCGCGGGATCCCCGCTCGGCCTATCTCTTCTACGACTGTCAGACCGACGACTCACGTCTGGTCCTGACTGCTCTCGGCGAGGCCGAGCGGTTCGGTGCCGTCTCGCTGAACGGCGCTGAAGTGACCGAGGTGATGGTTTCGCACGGTCAGGCAATCGGCGTTGCCTTCACCGAGGCCGAGTCTGGGGAGAGAGCGGAGGTCGGCGCTGATCATGTCGTCAACGCGACCGGAGTCTGGGCTGATCAGATCCGCCCCGGGGAGATCGCCGACGAGGAGGACGTTCCGCGGATATCGCCGAGTCGCGGAAGCCACGTCACGCTCGACCAGGCCGACCTGCCGATGGGCAACGCAGCCTGCATCATCCCGGCCGGTGAGGGACGCACGATCTTCGCGCTCGCCTGGTATGGACGGACGATGATCGGGACGACCGATAACGACTACGAGGGGGATATCGCGCATGTCGCGCCGGCGGAGTCCGACATCGAGTACCTGCTTGGCGCCGCCAATGATTTCTTCGGCACCTCGCTGACCGATTCGAACCTGACCGGTGCATTTGCCGGCGTCAGACCGCTGATCGCCACCGGGGACCCCCGGAAGTCGGTCGACATCTCCCGGAGGGCAGAGCTCTACGAGACCTCATCGGGGATGCTGACGATCACCGGCGGCAAGCTGACGACCTGGCGGAGGATGGCAAAGCAGACCGTCGATCGCCTGGTCGAGAGGGAGGGCAGGGAGGCGCCCTGTCACACCGCCGAGATCCCGCTCGGGATGCCTGCCTCCGCCGAAGACATCACGGCGCCCGACGGGATCTCCGAAGAGACCATCGTGCAGCTTGCCTTCCGCTACGGGCATGCCGCCCGTGCGGTCCTGGATCTGGTCCGTGAGCGCCCCGGGCTCGGCGGTCAGATCGTCGCCGGACGGCCTGACATCCTGGCTGAGGTCGCGATCGCGGCACGCCACGAACAGGCCCGATCGGTCGCCGACGTATTGCTGCGCCGGACGCGTCTGGGGATCCTGGCGGCGCCCGAACTGCGAAGCGCCGAGGCGGTCCGGCCGGTCGCCGAGCTGCTCGGGCAGGAGCTCGGATGGAGCAGGTCACGGATGACCATCGAGGCTTCGGACTGGCTTGATGTGGCCGATGCCGAGGGGATCGACCCCGCTCGGAGGCAGCGGTGACGTTAAGCTGACGCTCGCAATCCCCCCTACGGAAGCGAGAGATGAGCAAGGCTGAATTGGAGTCCAAGCACCTGGCGGACCTGCATGAAATGGCCGCCGAGTCCGGAATAGAGAAGTTTCGAATGCTCGATCGGGAAGTTCTGATCGCCAAGCTGCTCGACAAGTCGTCGGGTGATTCAGCCGCGTCCGGGGGGCCGGCTTCAGGAGACGACGACCAGGAGGAAGGCGCCGCTCGCCGACCCCGCCGCCGCCGCCGCAGGCGCCGTTCGGAGTCCGACGACTTCGAGGAGTCAGGCTCCGATCAAAACATCGGTGAAGAGCATGTCGACGATCTCGAGGACTCTGGTCTCGGCGATCAGCCGACTTCGGACGCCGGGGTTTCCGAGGACGAGCCGGATTCCGATTCAGAGTCCGGGGACAAGGCTGACAAGCCCGGGACGCAGCGCGCCGCCCGCACCAGTCGCCCGAGCCGCAGCCGCGGCGGCCGATCGAGGTCGCGGTCCTCAAACGGCGGGTCTGCAAAGAAAACCGACAAGCCAACGGGAGACGAGCCGGCTGAATCGATCACCGGTGTTCTCGACGTGCTTCCGCAGGGCCACGGTCTGATCCGCCTCGAGGGCGTTGAGGCCGAGGATGAGGACGTCTATGTATCGGCGTCCCAGATTCGCCGCTGCGAGCTTCGCTCCGGCGACACGGTCGAGGGCCCCGCGCGCGGGGCCCGCCGTGGCGAGCGCCATCGCGCGCTTGTCCGGGTCGAGAAGGTGAACGGTGCAGAACCGAGTGGTGAGCGTGTTGGCTCGTTTGACCAGCTCACTCCGATCCGGCCCACCCGCCGGATCCCGCTTCTCCTGGCTCGCGACGACGTCCTGGCGCGGGCAGCCGATCTGCTTGCCCCGCTCGCCTATGGCCAGCGGGTCCTCATCCATGCAGCTCCGCGTTCGGGTCGCACCACTCTTCTGCGTTCGCTCGCCGTTGCGATGGCGACCTCCGAGAATCCTCCCGGCGTTGTCGTCCTGCTTGTCGACGAGCGTCCCGAGGAGATAACCGCGTGGCGGCGCGCCGTGCCCCAGGCGGAGATCTCGGCGTACGGTGCCGATCTGACCACTGATCAGCACGTCCGCCATGCCGAGCTCGCGATCGCGCGCGCAAAGCGCCGTACCGAGAGTGGTGAGGACGTCGTCGTGATCATCGACTCGCTTACCAGGCTGGGCGTTGCGTACGGAGATCCGGCCGCGGTCAAGCCGATCTTCGGAGCCGGGCGTGAGCTCGAGGAGGAGAGCGCCGGCTCGCTGACGATCATCGCGACCGTGCTCTCGGGCGTCGAGCACGGCGTAGCCGTCACCGAGGCGGTCCGGACCAATGAGAACGCAACCATCGTCCTCGATGCCGATCTCGCCGCGGCCGGGATCACCCCGCCGCTCGATCTCGCGCGTTGCTCGGTCGCCGCCGAGGAGTCGCTCCGCCAGGGTGCAGAGCTGGAAGCAGCTCGTCGCCTCCGCTCAGAGCTCCGTCAGCTCGACCCGGCAAAGGCCGCCGGTCTCGTCGCAGACATGATCCGCGGCAGCGTCACCAACTCCGAGCTCCTCGACCGCTAGACAGACCCGACAGCCGACAGCCGACAACCATGGGTCGGCGACGGAGCCGGGCGCGGCTCGGCGACAACGTGGAGTCGGCGATTTGGGGGACCTGAGAGTTCGGGGCGGTCAGCGCCGGTAGGCGATGCGGCGCCAGGACGGCTCTTTGGAAAGTTCGATCATCTCGGCGCTGCGGTCCGGCTGTATGTAGCCGAAGGTCTGCTTGCGATCGTCAAAGACGATGTCCAGCTCGCCTTCCTTGACCCGCTGGTCCAGCCAGGCGCCGCGGAAGACGAGTCGGCGAACCCAGTGGACAAGGCTGCGGTTGGCGGGGCCGACCAGCTCTTCCCAGTTCTCGTTGATGTGCTCGCCGAGCGGGGAGGCGGGTTCTGCGATTTCCCCACTCACCGAGAGGTCGAGCAGGTCGTCGATCTCCTCGATGCTGAGTCCCTGATCCACGAATCCAAGCTTCACGGCCGCCTGCTCCACGCGTTGCGCGAAGTCCTTCTCGTTGAACGAAAAGCGTAGCTCGCCGTACTCGAGCACATAGTCCGAGCCAGACTCGTAGTTCCCTCTATGGGCAGTTTCTCTATTCAAAGCTGAAGCCAGTTACTTCTGAGGAGAATCCCCTGAAGCGACGTCCGCATCATGCCCAGGATGGTAGCCAGATGCCAACCATCGCTGGTCACTGAAAGAGGGTTTGCACAGCGGGCGATCTCGTGCGCAGGGGGCGAACGGCTGACGGTCTGCCCTTGGGTCAGGATGGCGAAGATCCGCGAAGCTCGTAGGTTCTCCGGCGTTTCCAGGGAAAACGTCAACGGTGAGCTTGTTCCGGTTGCCTCAGGGCACCTCCTGCGACTGCTGGGGTTGGCGCATCTGGACCGTCAATGGGCTGGACGGGGTCTCCTGATTCCCAAATGCTCAAGCGTTCACACTTTCGGGATGAGATTTTCGATCGAGGTTGCGTTTCTCGATCACAATGGAGATGTGATCCGAGCCATCGAGTCGCTCAAACCGAGGCGGGTGGCCTGTTGCCGTGAGGCGCAGGCGGTACTCGAACTGGTTCGTTCGGCGCAGGGGACGGGTGAACTGACTCGGTAGGCTCGGTGCCGATGTCAATCCGCAAGGAACAGACGACCGGGCTTTCAGCCGAGCTTGGCTTCTCGGTCGCCGCAAGCAGGGTGCTTTCGATCGGGGAGATCGACGCATGGAAGGCGCTGCTGACCAGCAAGGGGACCGAGATCATCCTCGGCGGCGAGATGGAGATTGCCGAGCGAGCCAGGACGACGCTGCCCAACGGGACGACCGTCGAGGTCCGGGCAATCGAACCCGGTTCTCGGATTCGCCTGGCCTGGATGCCAAAAGGATGGTCTCGCCCGTCGATGCTGCAGGTGCGGATTGCGCCGGCCGCAGATGGATCGATCCTCGAGATCCGCCAGGAGAAACTCGGCGACGTCTCGCAACGCGCATTGATGCAGAGGCGATGGGATTCGGTCCTCGATGACTTCGAGAAGCTCGTCACGCCTGTCGACGAGAGATAGAGGTCGGGTACATCGTGGTCGTAGACGCATAATCGGGGACCCTGTCCGTGGCTAAAGTGATCCGCCCCAGAGCCCGATAACAGGGGCAATGACTCAGATCCGGCGGGGATATCTAAATGTCCTGGCAGCCTCGGCAATGGCTGTTCTGGCATTGATGGCAATCGGCAGCCAGGTGATGGCGCGCCCGGTTCCCGACCGCTGTCACGGTCACAAGGTGACGATTGCACTCAATCGGGGCGTGATTGTCGGGACACCGCACGACGATGTGATCGTCGGCGGCTGGAAGACCCACCTGACCAGGGGAGGCGGAGGCAATGACCTGATCTGCGGCGCAAAGGCGAGCCAGACCATCCTTGGTGGCGCCGGCAATGATGCGATCTACGAGCTCGGTGGCAGCAACCGGATCCGTGGCGGCTCGGGCAATGACCGCATTTACGGTGCCGGCGGCTACGACCGGATCTGGGGCGGCTCCGGCGACGACCGGATCTCGGGAGCAGGTGGAACCGACTATCTGCATGGTGACTCCGGCGACGATCGGATCCACGGCAGCCGCGGCACCGACTACATCTGGGGCGGCGGCGGTGCTGATCTTCTCTACGGCGAGGACGGATCTGACGTGATCCGGAACGGCGGCGGAAACGACGTCGCGATCGGCGGCCGTGGCAACGATAGGATCTTCGCCAACGGCGGAGTTGACACCCTCAACGGCGGCCCTGGCGATGACCCGCTCCACGGCGGCTCCGGCGACGGCACCCATCTCAATGGTGGCGACGGCGCGGATTTCCTCCAGGGGGGTGGGGGAAGCGACATTCTCAACGGCGGGCCCGGGTATGACCGGATCGATGGCGGCGGCGGCAATCACAACGTCGCCTCCTTTGTCGACCACGCCCCGCCCGGTTGGCGCGAATACATAAAGGGCACCGGCTGGCACACCTGGGATGGAGTCGTGGTCAACCTTCCGCGCGGCATTGCCTTTGGAGATGGATACGACTACCTGAAGAACATTCAGGACATTTCTGGATCGGCGTTCGACGACCACCTGATCGGCAACGGCGCCGATAACGTGATCGAAGGCGGGCCGGGCCGCGATGTCCTCGAAGGCGGCGGCGGCAGCGACACTTCCTATGGCGGCTCAGGAACCTCCAGGTGCAGTGGATTTTCGACCAGCTATCGCTGCGACCGAACCGAGCCGCCGCCCAACGGCGGTACCTTGGTCGAGCTTCGAAACGGCATAGCCGGACGCCACCTCAATGTCCTTGGCGATGAGTCCGGCAACGAGATCACGATCGCCTATGGCTCCTCTTCCTATCGGGTCACCGACACCGGCGGCACAGGCGTGATAGCCGGCGAAGGCTGCAAGCTGGTCGACAAGCAGACTGCCAACTGTGACGGCGGGCCGATGCCGATCGACGGTGTCATGGCCTCGGGCGGCGACGGCAACGATCGGATCGTTGTTTCGCGGTCGATCCGATCGTCGATTCCAGTCTCACTCGACGCGGGCACCGGAGACGACACGCTGACCGGCGGCCGCGGAGAGGATCACCTCTACGGCGGTATCTCCGGGAGCGCGAGAATGTTCGGCGGGGGCGGAAGCGACGTGCTGATCGCGGGTGAGGACAAGGGCGACTACCTCGATGGTGGCAAGGGCTCTGACCTGCTCACGGTCTTCCACCCCTGCTACGGACACTTTCTCCATGGAGGAAGCGGCCAGGACAACATCGTCTTCGCCCTCTCTCCGCGAGCTGTGTACGCGAAGCTCGGCCAGGGCCACCGCAAGGGCAAGGCCTACAACCTGCCGAAGTCGGGTAGCTGTCGTCCGAGCCGAATCGACAGCTCGGTTGAGCACCTCGAGGGATCCAGGTACGGAGACACCCTGATCGGCAACAGCGGCCCCAATCACCTGGTCGGTCGCGACGGCAATGACCACCTGATCGGCCTGGGCGGAGCCGACCACCTCGATGGCGGCCAGGGCCGGGACTTCCTCCGTGGCGGCGGCGGTCAGGACGATCTGACTCCCTAGCTCCGGGAACGGCCCTTCAGTCGCCCGGTCAGGCGCGCGACCAGGGCCCTGGACCTGCGCAGCCACCCGGTGAGCCTCCAGCTCAGCGTGTTCTCGTAGCGGTCGCGAACCTCGAGCCTGACATCCTCGATCTCTCGCTGAAGTTGGACGACGTTGTGCCGGAGCGACGCGGCCTCGCGGGGATCCGATCCTGCCTCGAGCAGCTCTTCGGCGGTGATCGAAACAGGCTTCTTCCGGAGCAGCACCCAGGTCTGATTGTGGACCTCCGGGTTGATTGCGACGATCTCGAAGGCGCGACCCCAATGCTCCCTGACCCACCAATCGGACGTCAAGATCATCGGGCCGCCCTTGTCCCATCCCTGGTCGTGGCGGAGCACGTTCATCCCGACCCTGTTTTCGTTCCACGGCTCGCCGGCGATCTGCTCGGAGTTCCACTCACCCATGTAGCTGGCCATCAGCAGCCCGCCTGGTTTGAGGATCCGGTGGAGTTCGAGGATCCACTCGGCTGAGGTATCCGCAAGATGGGTGAAAACAGAGATCGCCCATGCCAGGTCGAAGCTGTCCCGCTCAAGCGGTAGAGGGGGTTCGGTTTCGGAGTTGATCAGGCGGAGCGGGGGTGAGAGGTTTGCCTCCAGCCACCCAATGCTCTTCTCGTCGATGTCGGCGCCCCAGAACTCGGTGTCGGGCCTCGAGGCTTCGGCAAGGAAATGGCGCAGCGTTCTGCCAGCCCCACAGCCGAAATCCAAGACCTTTCTGCCTTCAAACGACCAATCGTCGGGCAGCAGCTTCAAGAGCTCATACCTGGTCGACGAACCGAGCACCTCGTACGAGAGGAACGGGTCCGAGCCGTCCTCCGGGATCGTCAGCACACGCATCGCCAGCTCGAACGGCGGGTAGGGGTGGCTGTTGCTCGCCTCCATTGCGCGGACGTTTGCAGGTTCATCGACGAGGGTGGGCGCCGAGCGAGTTCGATGCCGTGGACGGGCACTCTGCCTATCCACATCTTTACAACCGTTAAGTTGTGATACGGTTCCCTCCATGTCCAACCTCCCGGCTGTCCCACATCCGATTCCCGAGCCCCTTGTCGATCTGATTGCACAGCGCTTCCGGGTGCTGGGCGAGCCGATGCGAATCCGGCTGCTCGATCACCTTCGCGACGGCGAGGCGACGGTCGGTGAGCTTCAGGAGGCGCTCGGCGCATCGCAGCAGAACGTCTCCAAGCACCTCGGCGTCCTCCATAACGCCGGGATGGTCGGTCGCACCAAGGCCGGCACGAAGGCGCGCTACGCGATTGCCGACGACGGGGTCTTCGAACTCTGTGAGCAGGTCTGTGGGGGGCTGCGCCTTCAGCTCTCTGAACTCGACGCCGTACTCGGAGGTAACAAATGAAGCGCCATTCCACCACCTGCGCCAGTCGGTCCGGCTGGCCGCTCGAGCGGGTTCTCTTCGCGATGGCCGGGACCGTGACGCTGGTCAGCGTCCTTCTGGCCGTCCTCATCTCGCCGTGGTTTCTGATCCTGACTGCATTTGTCGGGGTCAGCCAGTGGATGTTCGTCGTCTTCGGAATCTGTCCCGCATCGCTTGTCATCACCCGGCTCTTCCATCTCGATTCGGTCGTCTATCCAAAGGAGGGCGTTTGATGAATCAGCTCGGCCCCATAGGCAGGCTCGGTCATTGGACCGCCACCCACTTCCGTATCGTCCTTGCCGGCTGGCTCATCCTCGCCATCGGCCTCGGAGTCCTTGCGCCCCGTGTCGAGACGGCGCTTTCGGGCGCCGGGTGGGAGGCAACCGGCTCGGAGTCGGTTCAGGCCCGAAACCTGGTCGACAAGAACTTCCAGGGTCTCGGCAGCTACGCCCTGATGGTTGTGGTCCACTCGCCGACCAAGACCGTCGGCGACCAGTCGTTCCAGCAGGCGGTCACCGGCGTTGAGCAGACGCTCCGCGCAGAGAAGGCCGTCACGACCGTGTTTCCGCCCCGTCCCGGCATGTCCATCTCACCCGATGGCCACACCGCGATCGTCCAGGCCGGCGCAGCCAGGAATCCCAACGACATGGTGCGCGCGGCCGACAACCTCAAGGGTCCGCTCGGCGACCTCAGTGCCGATGAAGTCCAGGTGAACCTGACCGGCGCGTCCGGGATGTGGTCCGACTTCAACGAGGCCAACAAGAGCGCGATGTTGAAGTCAGAGGTGATCTCCTGGCCCGTCACCATGGCGATCCTCGTCCTTGCCTTCGGTTCCCTCGTCGCCGCCGGTCTGCCGCTGATGTTGACCATCATCGGCCTTATTGCCGCCGCCGGCTCGCTCTACCTCGGCACCCAGATCATGGACATCTCGATCTGGGCGATGAACTTCGCGCTGATGTTCGCGCTCGCCCTGGGCATCGACTACGCACTCTTCGTGATCATGCGATTCCGCGGCGCCTTCTTCGGCTCCGGGCTCTCGGCGGAGGAGGCCACGGCGGTGACCATGGATACCGCAGGCAAGGCCGTCCTGTTCAGCGGCGTAACCGTTCTGATCTCGCTCAGCGCGGTGATGCTGGTACCGAGCCCCGCCTTCAGGTCGATGAGCCTCGGGATCATGCTCTCGGTCTTCTTTGTCCTGGCGGCAACGCTCACCCTGCTCCCGGCCGTCCTCGCCAAGCTCGGTCCGCGCGTCGACAAGCTGGCGCTCAAATGGGTGCACTCGGGCGAGCACCGCTCAGCCCGTTTCGCCGCCTGGGGCGAGCGCCTCTGGCGCAACCCGTTGCCCTACGCGGCAATCGCGCTGATCGCGCTTGTCGGGCTGGCGCTGCCCGTGCTCGGCCTCAAGACCGGAATGCCGTCGATCAAGGTTGTCCCGACCGGCGACCAGTCGCGAGAGGGATACACGCAGGTTCAGGACGCATTCGGCCCGGGCTCAGCGGGCCCGATCCAGATCGTCACCGGAAGGACGAACGCGAAAAAGGTCGCCGCGATTGCCGGGCAGGACCAGGGCATCGCCCAGGTGATGCCTCCGCAGCCCGGCTCCGGTGGGCTCGTGCTGATCCAGGCCGTGCCCAAACAGGACCCGTCCGACCCCGCAGTGGGTGCGACGATCGACCGCCTGCGCACCGACCTCCCATCCGGCGCATACGTCGGCGGCCCGGTGGCCGAGAACCACGACCTCGAGGCCTCGCTTTCGGCCAAGACCCCGCTGGTGATCGGCGTGGTGCTCGCCCTAGGGTTCCTGCTCCTGCTGATCGCCCTTCGCGCCCCGATCATCGCGGCGGTTGGTGTGCTCACCAATCTGCTGGCAACCGCTGCGGCCTTCGGCGTCGCCAGGCTGATCTTCCAGAATGGGGATCTGCACTCGCTTCTCGGTTTCGAACCACAGGGCTTTCTCGACGCCTGGGCCCCTGTCTTCTTCTTCGCGATGATCTTCGCGATCTCGATGGATTACACGGTCTTCCTGCTTTCCAGCGCAAAGGAGCACTGGGACCGGACGGGCGACCCCAAGGAGGCGATGGTCGGTGGCATGGCTCATTCCGGCCGCGTCATCTTCGCCGCCGGTGCGGTCATGGTCGCGGTCTTCTTCACCTTCGCCCTCAGCGGCCCGCTGCCTCCGAAGGAGATGGGCGTGATCCTCGGCGTTGCCGTCCTGCTCGACGCCGGGCTTGTCCGTTTGCTGCTCCTGCCGGTGATGCTCCGTCTGCTCGGTCGCTGGGCGTGGTGGCTGCCGAAGCCGCTCGACCGCCTGCTTCCCGATGTCCGTTTCGGTCACTGACGGCCGCTCTCGGCAAATTGAACCGAATAGGAGATCCCAATGCACAATGTCAACGTTGAAGCGGTCGAGATGACCGCCGCCAAGGCCGGAAGCGACCCCGCCGCCGTCATCCAGCCGACCTCGTTCGAAGGCGACTGGCAGACCGAAACCGGAAGGCCACAATTCCGGACCGAGATCGAGATCCCGGACGGCGATCCGGTCGTCTTCGCGGCTGACTTCCCCCCGGCCATGGGCGGCACCGGGTCAGCGCCCAACCCGCTCGCCTACTGCTTCTGGGGTGGGCTCGCCTGCTACGCGATGACATACGCCCAGGAAGCCGCGCGCCACGGGGTGGAGATCCGCTCGCTGCATGCACGGGTGGAGACCGATGTCGATATCAGCCGGGCTCTTGGCGTCTCGGAGAATCCGCCGGTCGAACAGATCAACTGGCTGCTCGAAGTCGACGCTGACGGATCTGCCGAAGCGCTCGAGGAGATCAAACGGCTTTCCGACGAGAACTGCCCGGGCGCCTACTGCATCCGTAACCCGATCGACCTACAGACTCGCGTCGAAACCGCCTGACCTCGGCGCCCGATAGATCGGCAGGGGGAGAGACGCCGTCGCTCGTGCCCTTAGGACGACATGCTCCCGCAGCGAAACGAGATCGCGACAGTGGTGGTCTGTGAAGACGATCCGCTCACCCTGGAGCTGCTCTGCGATCACCTGACCGCCGATCGCTATGCGGCGCTGCCGGCACCCGAGGCTTCCGACGCTCTGCGGATCTGTCAGTTCAACCAGCCGGACCTGCTGGTGCTTGATCTCGGGCTCCCCGATGCACAGGGGCTGGATGTGCTTCGCGAGATCCGGGCCGCGCAGGGTGTCTCGTCGCGGTTCGATCCCGACCTTCCGGTCATCGTCCTGACCGGACGGGGTTCGGAACACGACCGGGTTCGCGGTCTCGAGGCCGGCGCCGACGACTACCTGGTCAAGCCCTTCTCCTATCTGGAACTGCGTGCGCGGATCGGCGCGGTGCTGAGGCGCGAGCGGCGTGCGCCGGAAGGCCCGCGGCGGGTTGGGGAGATCACGATCGACCCGATGCGCAGGCTGGTCGAGGTGGCCGGGAAGAGAGTTGAGCTCTCGAACAAGGAGTTCATGCTGCTCAGGGCGCTTGCAGCCGAGCCGACCCGGGTATTCACAAAGGAGGAATTGCTCAGAGACGTCTGGGGATATCGCTCATTGGGCAGGACCCGGACCCTCGATTCCCATGCCAGCAGGCTGCGGCGGAAGCTGGACCCCAAGCGCGGCCGCTTCATCGTCAACGTCTGGGGTGTCGGCTACCGGTTGATCGACGGATGACCGTGGTCGACCTGATCATGGTCGCGGGCTGGCTTGCCTCGGCCGTGCTCGCATCGGTGGCTCTGGGTCAGCGCCTCACTTCTGTCCAGATCCGCAATTCGATCAGACGACACCTGCATGAGGCGAGGCGGCCACTTCAGGCGCTTGCTCTTGCCGGGCCGCCGGAGATCGCAGCCTCGTGTCTCGATCTCACCGCTGCAGCGCTTTCGGACCTCGAGCGTGAGACGAAGCGGGCCTGGTGGCAGGCGCGGTCACGAGGTCGCGGATCGTCGGAGTGCCGTGGCGTGATCGAGGCGGCGGCGGGAAGATGGCGAAAGGCGGCCGAGGCTCGAGGCGGAGGAATCAGGATCTCGGCGGAGGTCGCGGAGTGCCTGGTCTCGGCAGATCGGATCGACCTCTCACAGGCTCTCGACAACCTGATCGTCAACGCGCTCGAGCATGGCGGCGCGCGTCTCACACTCAGCGCCAGAGCCAGGGGCGGGACGGTCAGATTCAAGGTGGTTGACGACGGTCAGCATGCGACGGTCGGTGGATCGGCTGCGCCCGCGCCTGCCGTTTCAATGCCCTGCCCCGATCTTGCTGCAGCAATTTCCGGGACAGCCGCCGAGCGGGGCAATGGCCTTCGCGTGGTCCGCGATCTTGCCGCGGTCTGTGGCGGTCGATTCGCGCTCCAGTGTTCACCACAGGGTTCCGAGGCAATCCTCGAACTCCCGGTCGAGCCCCCGGACCCGGTCGTTCCCGACCTGGGGGCGTAGAAGTCGTGGGTCGTCGGACCAGGGCGATCGTCCTGTTCGTGCTGGCCGGCGCCGCAGCACTCGCGGCAGCCTCGATGGTGAGCGGGTATCGGTCGAGCGTCGCGGACTCATATGGCCCGCTTCGGCCGGTTGTCGTTGCCACACAACGACTCTCTGCTCACTCCTCGATAGGCCCCAAGGTACTGACCAGGGGAATCACGATCCGGCGCCTGCCGGAAAGGTTCGTGCCGGTCGGCGCGCTTTCACATCCTGAAGATGCGATCGGGATGCGAACTGCGATCGAGATCCCGGCGGGTTCCTATCTGACCCAGGAGTCGCTCGAGGTCCCCGCGGCAAAGGGCGAAGCGACAGGCCCGAGGCTCGCAAGGGGCAGGCGACCGGTCGAGATTCGGATCACCAGCAGCGCCGACGTTTTCGCAG
>JBBQZL010000024.1:0-19494 GCA_038207745.1 Solirubrobacterales bacterium | reverse complement strand
GAGATCGCGACGAGAGTTGATCCCAGATAGCTTCCCGATCATGCGATTCGAGAAGTGGCAGGCACTTGGCAACGACTATCTGATCCTCGAGGCAGATCAGCTCCCCTGGGAGTTGGGACCAGGGCGGATCCGGCTGATCTGCGACGCCCACTACGGAGTCGGCTCTGATGGGATCCTCCTGCTTTCACGCAGTAGGAACGATGCCCACGTCGCCGATCTCCGGATCTTCAATCCCGATGGTTCGGAGGCAGAGCTATCCGGCAACGGCGCCAGGGAGGCGATCCTCTACGTCCATCGCCACGGGTGGACCACTGAGAGGACATTCTCAATCCTGACCGCCGCCGGGCCGGTGACCCCGACGATCACCTCCGACCGTACATGTGTGGTCGACATGGGGCGTGCGTCGCTTGCCTCAGATCAGTACCCGTTGGGCGGCCCCGACGGCAGGGGCACGCTGACCGCCGGAGGTCGCGAGTGGAGTTTCCAGCACGTCTCGATCGGAAATCCGCAGTGCGCGATCGAGGTCGGTGACGAGATCGAGTCCCTGGACATCGCCACATTTGGTGGTGAGATCGAGATCCATCCCCAGTTTCCCGATCGTACAAACGTTTCATTCCTATCGATCGACGGCAGCCGGGTGCGTGCGAGGATCTTCGAGCGCGGCGTGGGGGAGACCCTCTCGTCGGGAACAGGTGCCGCGGGCGCCGCAGTCACGGCCTTTCTGACGGGCTCGGAAAGCCCGATCACCGTCGAGCTCGACGGTGGCGAGCTGGAGATCGAGATCAGCGCCGATCTGGACGTGCGCATCACCGGCTGGGCCGAGCAGATCTGCAGTGGCGAGTTCGGCGGCGAGGTGCTTGATCGACTGGCAGCTCTCGGTGACGGATAGCACCAGCGGCCTGCCGGATGGCTTCTCGGCCAGAGGACTGTCGGAGGCCGATGCACCGATGCTTGGAGCGATCGTCGACGCGTGTGACCACACCTACATGGAGTGGGCTCCTCCTGATTGGACGCCGCTTGGCGGAGAGACGGAGGCGCGAGACCTCTTCAAGTCGATGAAGTCCTCCAAGCATTGGATGCTCGGAGCATCTTCCGACGCCGAGGGCCTGATCGGATTCGTTGTGGTCCGGCCGATGCGACACGACGATTCCGGGGAGCTGCGTGACGACGTCGGCTGGATCTCGGATCTCTTCGTCCACCCAAGGGCCTGGCGCCGTGGAATCGCGGCATTTCTGCTCTCCAGCGCCGAGCGTCAGATGGCCGACGACGGCAGGACCACCGGAAGGCTCCTGACTCCGGTCGGAGCACCCGCACAGGCGTTCTACATGGCACAGGGCTGGGCGCCCGACGGCACCGGGACATTCCTCGAGATGTACCACATGCCCGCGATCGGGTTCTCAAAGCAGATTGCCTCTCCTGACGCGTAGGCTTGACCGCTCCTATCTGACCAAATGGAGGAACTCTTGGCGATCACCGATCCATCAAAGCGAGTGCAGGCGATGCCGCCCTACATGTTTGCCGAGCTGGAGCGCAAGGTCGCCGACAAGCGGGCCGCCGGCATCGACGTGATCAGTCTCGGGATCGGAGACCCCGATCACCCGACATTTCCGCACATCGTCGAGGCGATGCAGGCCGCTGTGGCCGAGAACGAGAATCAGAAATACCCGAGCAATCGAGGACGCAGCGAGTTCCGTGAAGCCTTCTCGGAGTTCTACGGGCGGCGATTCGGCGTCGAGATCGACCCCGACAGCGAGGTGATCCCGGCAATCGGGGCCAAGGAATGCATCTACAACCTCTGTTTCGCCTTTCTGGACCCGGGTGACGTCGCGCTGGCGTCGGATCCGGGCTACCCGGTCTATACCGGTGGCCCGACGCTCGCAGGCGCCACGGCCGAACTGCTGCCGCTGCTGCCGGAGCTGGGTTTCGCACCGGACCTGGGGGCCGTCTCGGCCGAGGCAGCTTCGGCAGCGCGCCTGATGTTTCTCAACTACCCCAACAACCCCTGCGGAGCCGTCGTCCCGGATGGCTTCTTCGAACAGGTGGTCGAGTTCGCGCGCGAGCACGAGATCCTCGTCGTCCACGACAACGCATACTCGGAGACGACGTTTGACGGATATGTCGCACCTAGCTTTCTCGCAACCCCTGGCGCGAGGGACGTCGGCGTAGAGGTGTTCTCGCTGTCCAAGGGCTTCAACATGACCGGCTGGCGCTGCGCGGCGATCCTCGGCAACGCCGCCGCGATCAAGTCCTACTGGCAGCTCAAGACCAACGTCGATTCCGGGCTCTTCGAGGCCGTCCAGCTCGCCGGGGTGGCCGCGCTGCAGGGGCCCAGCGGGCCGATGGAGGAGATGAACGCGATCTACACCCGCCGCCGTGATCTGGTGGTCGACGCTCTGCGCGAGATCGGCGTCGATGCCGCCTCGCCCAGGGGAACGATCTACGTGTGGGCTCCGGTCCCGGATGGACACACCTCCACCTCCTTTGCGGAACTTGCCCTCGAGGAGGCGGCGGTGATCGTCTCTCCCGGGTCGATGTACGGCCCGAGCGGCGAGGGCTTCTTCCGGATCTCGCTGACCACACCCGACGACCGGATCACCGAGGCGGTCGCGCGGCTGACCGAGCACCTCGCGAAATAGACCGGTCGCTAGGCGCCGGCGGGCAGCTTGCCCTCGGCGATCAGCGTCTCGCGCATTCCCTCCTTGAAGGGCCGCGGGGTGAAGCCGAGCTGAGACGTTGCCTTCTGGTGGGTTGCCCAGAATGTGACTCCGTCCGCTGAGCTGATCAGCTCGCGGAGGGTCGGAGGCTGTTTCATCAGCTTCCCGATCAGAGGACCCGCCGGAGCGAGGACCTTGAGCACTCCGGTCGGCATTGAGCGCTTCGGGGCCTTGCGATCGACCAGCGATCCGACGGCCTCGATGATTCCCCGCATCCGCATCGTCTCGCCGCTGAGGATGTATGACTCCCCGGGGACGCCCTTGTCCAGGCCCAGCAGGACTCCTGCGGCGACATCCTCGACGTGGACCATGCAGATCCCCATCTCCGGGAAGGCGATCATCGGCAGCTTGCCGTCGACGAATTGCTCGATCACGGAGCCCAGTGAGGAGTGGTCGTCGGGTCCGTATACACCGCTTGGCTGGACGATCACGCAGGGCAATCCCTCGCCGATCAGGCGTCTTGCGACCCTGTGGGCCTCGGTCTTCGTCTCCTCGTAGTACGAGGTGTAGGCCTCACCGGGATGCTCATAGGACTCATTGACCACTTCTCCGTGCGTATCGCCGAAGACCGCAACGGTCGAGACGTATACGACCTTGGGTGTTCCGGCGGCCAGCGCGGCGCCGAGGACGTTCTCGGTCCCTCTCACATTGGCCTCGAACATCTGGGCGTGCTGACTCTTCGGGATTCCGACCTCGAAGATCGCCGCGCCGTGGATCACCGCGTCGGCGCCCTCGACTCCGGCGCGGATCACCTCGACAGAGGAGAGATCTCCCTGCACGAGTTCGCAGGCCAGATCGGTGAGCTTCGTTGCCTTGGCCGGGTCCCTGACCAGGCAGGTGACCTCGTCCCCGCGCTCGCGCAGCAGCCTTGCAACATGTCCGCAGATGAACCCTGTACCGCCAGTCAGAAAGATCTTCATGCGCGCCAGCCTAGCGATTCCGACCGTGCGCCTACAATCACTGGAGGTGCAGAAAGCGCAGAAGAGCCGAACCGGACGAAAGACCCAGACCCGCCACGCGGGTACCGAGGCCGGGTTCGCGAATGCGAGAGCCCGCCAGCGGGCCTTCGCGATCGGAATCACCGCTCCGGGGAGCGACCCGGAGCACAACCACCTCGCCGAGCTGAAGGAGCTGCTGCGTACCGCCGGTGTCGCCACAGCGGGCGAGGCCGTGCAGCAGCGGGAGGGTCCTGATCCTGATCGCTATCTCGGCAAGGGCAAGCTCGAGGAGATCAAGGAGCTGATCGCCGAGACCAACGCGAATGTCGTCGCCTGCGACGACGAGCTGCTGCCTCGCCAGGAGCGGAACCTCGAGGCGGCGCTCGGTGTCCCGGTGATAGATCGAACCGCAGTGATCCTGGATATTTTCGCCGATCACGCCCACTCCGCAGAGGGAAAGCTTCAGGTCGAGCTGGCCCAGCTTCAATACAACCTCGCGAGGATGAGAGGGCTCTGGACCCACCTCGAACGGCTTGGAGCGGGAATCGGGACGAGGGGACCGGGCGAGTCCCAGATCGAGACCGACCGCCGACTCGCGAGAGACCGGATCTCAGCGCTGAGACGGCGACTTGCCCGCCTCCAGAGCGGCCGCTCGGTGATGCGATCAGAGCGCGGCAGCTCCGGCCTGCCGCATGTGGCTTTGGCCGGCTACACCAACGCCGGAAAGTCAACGCTGCTCAACGCGATCACCGGGTCCGACAAGGATTCCGGGGTCGGTGTCGGGGATCGGCTCTTTCACACGCTTGATCCGACCACCCGTGCCTACGATCACGCCGGGCGCCGATACCTCGCGACCGACACGGTCGGCTTCATCGAGAAGCTTCCACACGAGCTCGTTGATGCATTCAAGGCAACTCTCGAGGAGACGATCCTTGCCGATCTGATCCTCCATGTCGTTGATGCCGCCGTTCCCGAAGATCGCCTGCTCGCCGATCTCCATGCCGTCGATGAGGTGCTCGAGGAGATCGGGGCAGGCGAGCAGCCGCGCCTGATGGTCCTCAACAAGTCCGATCTTCTTTCCGAGGATGAGCGGCATGAAATCTCGCTGCGCCACCCGGATGCCGTGTTGGTTTCAGCGCTCACCGGTCAGGGGATCGAGGGTCTGCGCGCGAGGATCGAGACCGAGTTCCAGCACACGCTGGAGCCGCTCGAGTTGTTGATCCCATACGAGTCGGGAGGCAGGCTCAGCGAGCTCCATCAGATTGCCGGCGACCTCGAGCGGGAAGATCGCGAGGATGGCGTCCACGTTCGCGCGCTGGTGCCGGCATCGGAGCGACACCGCTTCGAGGACCTGAGAAGTCCCGCCGAACATCACGGGTAGGGTTGACCGATATGGAACTACGCGCGACCAGAGTTCATCCGGATGCTGTCCTGCCCACCCGGGCGCACCCCGGCGACGCGGGTCTCGACCTTTACGCCGTCAAGGCCGCCCACATCGGGCCGAGGGAGCGTTGGAGCGTCCCGACAGGTATCGCGGTCGAGATTCCAGAGGGACACGCCGGTTTCGTCATTCCCAGATCGGGCCTTGCCCGCGAGCATGGCGTCACGCTCGGAAACGGCCCAGGGTTGATCGATGCCGGATATCGCGGCGAGCTCAAGGTGCTGCTTCACAACAATGACCCGGCAGAGGTATTCCGGGTCGCCCCGGGCGACCGGATCGCCCAATTGGTCATCACCCCGATTGCAACGCCAGATCTTGTCGAGGTCGAGAGCCTCGGCGAGTCTGCTCGCGGCGACGGCGGTTTCGGCTCAACGGGACGCTGACCGGAGCGCGGCCTGTCTACTGGGCCATCGCGACTGCGCGCGCGCAATCGTGGGCAGCAACCTCGAGCCTGTCATCGAGCGGCGCAAGATCGGGAGGGGTGCCATGGTGCCGCTCGAGCGCCAGAGCGGTCAGATGATCTGCCAGCCATGAGTTCTTCGGCAGCAGCGGACCATGCAGGTAGGTGCCGATCAGATTCAGGTGACGCACGCCTTCGAACTGATCCTCGCCGTTGTTGCCGTTTCCCTTGAGCACTCTGCCAAGGGGCGTGACTCCGGGACCCAGATGAGTCCTGCCACCGTGGTTCTCGAAGCCCGCCAATAGGCGACTTCTGCCGCTCAGCTCTGTTTCGATCGCGACATTTCCGATCAGACGTGGCCCCGGGCTCCTGATCGTCTCGATGTCAACGAGGCCGAGGCCCGGGATGCGCTCATCATCGAGGTGGTAGCTGTTCCCGAGAAGCTGATAGCCGCCACAGACCGCCAGGACAACGGCGCCGTCCCCGATCGCCTCCGCGAGTCCGGCTCTCTTTGTCGCAACCAGGTCAGCGGCAACCAGCCTCTGGTCGCGGTCCTGGCCGCCTCCGATGTAGATGAAGTCATGGTCCGAGGCGTCGATCAGGTCGCCAGGTCCGGCAGCCTCGTAGGTGAAGTCGATCCCCCGCCACTCGCAGCGCCGCTGCAGCATCAGGATGTTTCCGCGGTCGGCGTAGATATTCATCTGGTCTGGATAGAGGGCAAGCAGCCGGAGTTCCATCAGCGCACCACTTCCAGCACCAGCACTGTGGACCCGACATGGTCTGCGGTCGGTTCGATCTCCCGGCGCTCAACGAGGCGGAATCCCTGTTCACCCGCCTCCGCCACGAACCGTTCCGGCCTCAGGACCGCAAGCGTGATCTGGTGGCTCTCCTCAGCCAGGTCACCGGTGGGGGACACCGTTTGCCGAAGACGACGGATCGTGATCCAGCGGTCATCCGCGTCGACGCCAAGCGGAAGGCTGGAGAAGATCCAGCCGTCGATCTCCCGCACATCTGGAAGGACGTCCTCCGCCGGCTCGCCGAGCGGCTCGTCGAGCTCGGTGAGCAGGGCCACCGCGAGACGTCCGCCCGGCGCCAGGGATCTGCGGACCGCGGCAAGACAGGCGGCTCGATCTTCAGGCGAGTGGAGGAGGTGAAAGAGCTGCATCGGGGCCAGCACCAGCCGATACCCACGAGCCGGATCGATCTCGCGAACGTCGCCGACGAGCGTCGTCACCGTCAGGCCCTCGGCGCCTGCCCGCCCCTCCAGCTCTCCAACCAGAACCGGGTCGAGATCGACCCCCAGGACGTCGGCACCTCGCCTCGCGAGGTGCAGCGAGACCCTTCCGGTCCCGCAACCCAGGTCGAGCACCGGGCCCGCGGCTGCGTCGGCGAGATCCTCCCAGATCGGGAGATCGGCCGTGTAGACGCCGCACTCGGCGTCATGCCACGCCGCAATCCGGTCCGACTCTCTGATCCTGGTCTCGTTCATCGCCAGTAGTCCCTTGCGAGGCCGCGCTCGGAAAGCAGTCTCCTGAGCTCGAGCAGCGCCGTGTATGTGGGCAGCGCGAACAGGCGTCCCGGAATGTCCCTGAGCGCAAGGTCCAACGATTGGGAGATCGAAGGTTCGACCTCGATGATCGCCGGATCAAACCCGGCGTATTTAAGCCGCAGCGCCATCTCGGGCGCCCGGGTACCGGCGCAGACGACCCGCCTGACCGCTCCTGCGAGCGGTTCGAAGTCTGCATCCCAGACCCAGGAGATGTCCCTGCCATCTGCGATCCCGTCGTTGAGGGCGATCCAGAGATCGATCTGCTCCTCGTCGCCGCCAATCTGCTTCTCGAGCAGGATCGTCCGAAGAACCTCGTTCGCGCCCGTCGGGTTCTTGATCAGCATGATCGAGACCGGCCGGTCAGCCACCTCGATCGTCTCGACGCGGCCAAAGACAGCCCGGGTGTCGGCCAATCCCTTCACCGCGTGGTCGAGCGAGATCCCCGATTCCAACGCCACTGCCAATGCCCCGAGCGCGTTGTAGACGTTGTAGAGGCCGGGGAGGGGGAGGGCGATCGTGGCACTGCCCTGGGGGGTCTTCACCTCCACTTCGGACCCCGCCATCCCGCGGAGCTCGATCCTTGTTGCCGAGACCTCGGGATCCGGGCGTCTGGCACCGCAATTGGGGCATGAGTAATGGCCGAGATGGCCAATGAACGCCCGTTCATAGTCGTAAACGTGGCCGCAACGACGACAGTTCTTCACATCGCGGGCGTGGGCTGCCTCCGGCAATGCCTGGGATGGGTCATCGATCCCGAAGTGGGTGATCCCGGAACGCCGGGCTCCCGACTCGTCCCTTCCAAGGTCCGCGATCATCGGATCGTCGGCGTTGAGGATGAAGCTGGTCTGCCCCGCGTGATCGGCCACCATCGATGCCCAGCGCGAGGCGATGGTCTCCAGCTCTCCGTAACGGTCGAGTTGATCACGAAAGAGATTCCCGAGGATGATCCGCGAGGGTGAGAGAGCCTCTGCGATCTTCGGCAGCCAGGCCTCATCGACCTCAAAGAGTCCCTCGTCACCGTCCTGATCGAGAAGGGCGGTCGCAACGCCCCAGGACATGTTGGATCCGGCCCGGTTGTGGACGGGAATCCGTCCAACCGTCTTGAGAATCCCGGCGATCATGCCGGCGGTGGTCGTCTTGCCGTTGGTGGCGCTGATCAGCGTCGTGCCGCCCGCGAGCCTTGCCTGAAAGCGGCTGAGCGCATCGGGCGCCATCCGGATCAGCGCCCGCCCAGGCAGGGTGGTGCCTCCACCGCGGCCGCTGGTCCGGCTCGCCATACCGATCCCACGCGCGACCGCAACCTTGACGCGAAAACCAGGCGCCGTCCGGCTCAACTCGGGTCCCGGGGCACGATCACCCGGAGCGCGCGCGGGATGATCCTGATCGTCGCCGGCAGGTCGGTGATGTGCTCGCCGTCGGCGTAGACCGCGAAGGGGCGATCGGCATCGACCTGGATGCTCGGAGTGCGAAATGTCCTGACTTCTTCATCGTCAACGTGGGTTCCCTTGAAGACCTTGGGGAAATTCCGGAGGAACTGGAACTTCCCGACGACGCCGATCACGATCACATCGAACAGCCCATCGTCAAGCTCTGCATCGGGTGCGACGAACATCCCGCCACCGTATGCCTTGCTGTTGGCGACGGCGACCGTGTATCCGGTGATCATCGACTGCTTTCCTCCGGCGGCGAGACGAAACCGGGCCGGATGCCAGAAGGCAAGGGCTCGAAGCGCGGCGTAGGCGTAGACGAGCCGCCCCCTTATGAACCGCGTCTGATTCGCGATCCGGTTTGCGTCCGAGTCGAATCCGAAACTCGCGATACAGAGAAAGCGTTGTCCGTTTGCATCACCAACGTCTATCGAGCGCACCTGTCCATCGAGAAGCGAGGCGATCGCCTCGATCGGGTCCGGGCTGATCCCGAGGACCCTTGCGAGATCGTTTCCTCGTCCGCCGGGGATGATCCCCATCGGCACAGGTCCCTCACTGAGTGCGCCGCCGATTGCGCCGATCAATCCATCACCGCTGACCACGACGGGAATCTCACCGGCCTCGGCCGCGCGGACTGCCTCGTCGATCGCGTGTTGCTCATTCTTGGTCTTCTCGACCCTGAACGGAATCCGGCGCTTGTCCAGTTCGGCTTCGATCGTCGGCAGGATCTCCCGGGCGCGTCCGAGGCCGGCGGACGGGTTGACAAGCAGCGTTAGTGGGCGGCCTTCCAGATCCATGCGAAGGCCAGCCTAAAGGGCGCGGCCCACGTAGAACGTTCCCCGTCCGCAGGCGCCTATCTTCACGGTCTCCATGCCGCGCCTGACCAGGCGGTCTTCCAACACGCGCTCCGGCGTGTAGAACGGGGTCTCGGGTCCTCGGCTCGCGCAGATCACCACATATCCGCCGGGCCTGACCACCCGCGTCAGCTCGCTGAGAAACGGCGGGACATTGATCTGGGTGACGAGATCAAATGCGTCGTCCTCAAAGGGCAGGGAGGAGGCATCCGCGACCCGAAAGGCGATCCGGCCCTCAGGGTCGAGCCCCACCTTCTTGGTTGCCTCGTGGATCATCTCGGGCGAGATATCCACCCCCCGGACCCTCGCACGGGGGAACTCCCGGGTCAAGAACAGGCTTCCTGATCCGGTCCCGCAGCCGAGATCGAGCACGCGTTCAGGGACGGTACCCACATGGAGAACCGCCGCCGCAAGCGCCTCGAGGTGCTCCGGACTTCCGGCCCCGGTACGCCGGTCCCACTCGCCGGCGTGGTCGGAGAAGAATCGCCTGATCGCCGGCCGCAGGACCGGCCAGGTCCAAGGTGCGGCGCCGATGACCCTGGTCAGGATCCGGCCGATCTTTTGCTCGCGAGAGCGTTTGGATTGCGTGGCTGTCACCAAGACGCATGATCTCAGTTGCGCTCGTTAGGCTGCCGCTGATGAAGATCAAGGTCACCGCACTTATCGTCGCATTCGTCGTCCTGATCGCCGCAATCGTGATCGGACTGGTCCTCGGCGGCAGTGACGGCAGCAAGAGCGCATCAGGTGGGGCGCCGGAACAGACCGTCCAACCCGGCGATGATCTGACCGCCGTGGTCGAGACCAACAAGGGCACTTTTGACATCAAGCTTGATTCGACACGGGCGCCGATCACGGTCAACTCGTTCGTCCACCTTGCGGACGACGGTTTCTACGACGGGCTCGGTTTTCACCGGATCTCCAAGGGCTTCGTGATCCAGGGCGGAGACCCCGATGGCACCGGCGAGGGTGGTCCCGGCTACTCGGTCGTCGAAAAGCCCCCGGGTGATCTCAAGTACACGCCGGGCGTGGTCGCGATGGCCAAGACCGGTGCCGAGGCGCCAGGGACGTCTGGTAGCCAGTTCTTCGTGGTAACCGGCCCAAAGGGCGCCAGCCTGCCGCCTGATTACGCGCTACTCGGCCAGGTCTCCCAGGGCATGGAAGTGGTTGATGCGATCGGCAAGCTGGGCGACGCCTCCGAGCAGCCGACGGAAACGATCACGATCGAGAAGATCACGATCGACGGGGAGTAGCGATGTCATCTCTCAACGCCGGCGACAAGGCACCGGATTTCAACCTGCCCGGTACTGGTGATAGGAACTACCGCCTCTCCGACTACGCCGGTGAGACGCTGGTGCTGGCCTTCTATCCGGGCGACTTCACTTCCACCTGCACGAGGCAGTTCTGCGCGTACCGTGACAAGGATGATCAGCTTCGGGACCTGGGCGTATCGATGCTCGGCATCTCGCCGCAGTCGGTCGAGTCCCACGTTCGGTTCACCAGCGAGCATGGCCTGACGATTCCACTGCTTGCCGATGAGAAGCGGGAGATGGCGAAGGCATACGGAGTGCTGGCCGGCCCGGTTGTCCGTCGTGCGATCTTCGTGATCGATGGATCCGGCGTGATCCGTCACCGCCAGGTCGCACTGCTCGGGCTCAGTTTTCAGGATGTCGACGCGATTGCAGAAGCGGTCGCGGCGGTCCCAAGCGCCGACTGATGCCGGCCGACCTCGCCTCGGAGCCGTTCAGCGTCGGCGGCGCCCCGGCCATTCGAGGCGAGTCGATGGGCGTGGGCAGACCGATCGTCCTCTGCCACGGGATCACTGCATCACGCAGATATGTGGTCCACGGCTCCAAGGTCCTGCCGAGAGCCGGGTACCGAGTGATCTCCTGCGACGCGAGGGGTCACGGTGAGTCCGACCCTGCTCCGGCTGGGAGCGGATACCAGTACTCCGAGCTCGTTTCCGACCTCGGGCGGGTCGTCGGCGAGGCGGTTGGCGCGTCGTCACCGTTTGTAGCCGTCGGGCACTCGATGGGTGCGCACACAGCGGCTGCCTACGCCCTCGAGCATCCGGAGAACCTCGATGCCCTGGTCTTGATCGGGCCGGTCTATCTCGGGGGCACGATCTCCGATTCTGCGCTCTCGTACTGGAACGGTCTGGCTGATGCCCTCGAAGCCGGCGGAATCGACGGCTTCGTCGATTACATCGCCGAGCAGCAGGAGATGGCACCCGCCTGGAAGGAGACAGTGGCCAGGATCACCCGCGAGAGGCTCGGCATGCATCGGCACCTCGATGCGCTCGTGGATGCGCTCAGAGATTTGCCGTCATCTCGTCCCTTCGAGTCACTCGAACAGCTTGGCTCGCTTGATCTTCCGACACTCGTGGTCGCGAGCCGGGACGAAGCTGACCCCGGTCATCCACATGCAGCGGCCGGGGCATACGCGGAGGCCATCCCCGGCGCCCGCCTGATCAGTGAAGCCGAGGGGGAATCACCGCTGGCCTGGCAGGGCGGGCGGCTCTCCAGGGAGATTCAAACCTTCCTGGCCGACGAGTCCCTGACCGGCTGACGCGATCCTCATCTGGAGGTGCGATCGAGTACGCGTTTCTTCTCGGACGCAAACTCCTCGTCTGTCAGAGCCCCCCTGTCGTGCAGGGACGCAAGCTTCTCAAGTCGATCCAATCGCGAGTTCTCGGCATCGCTATCTGAGATCAGGGAGGCCCCGGATGAGGCGGCGGCCGTGCCCTGCATCACCTTGGTCGGGCCTTCCGATCCCCCGGCGCCGTCCGCCGGCCTGTCGCGCTTCATCGTCTCGGAGATGCTTCCACTGACCCCTTTCATCGATGGCAGTTTCTCTGCGGCGTTCGAGAGATGAAACCGCAGCTTTCCGAAATCAGGCTTCCACGGCTCGCCGTGGGGAAACTCCGTTGCCGTCTCCTTCTTCAGCGCCTTGACGCCGATAGCCGCGAAGATCCCGAGCGCAATTGCGGTCAGAAACGATCTCAGGCCCTGGGAAGGTGCGATCAGGAAGTAGATGCCGACCACAACCGCAACCAGGCCGTACGCATAGCCGGGGTACTCACGGATGTAGGGGGCCATCCAGCGCCGGGTGGCAGTGGCGCTCTTCGACGGCGAGGCAAGCCATGCGGCAGCGATGAAGACAAGGCCGAGGATCACCACCGAAGTCGCGATGCTGACCATCAGGTTCGTCCCGATCGACCAGGCCGCTTCTGCAGCCGGTTTGATGCTCTGATCCGTGACCAGCTGGTCGATGACGATCTGCCCGGCAACCCTGCGGACGATGTAGATCGCAAACGCCACGAGGATCAGATTGAGGCCGGTGAAAAGGACGGTGATCCATCGCCTGCCCCGGGAGAGGTAGATGGCAAGGCCAAACGCCAGCATCGCGAGCAGGGTGAAGACGATTGCCAACCCCTTTACACCTGTCGCGATCTTCTGTGCGGTGCCGAGCTCGTCTGACTGGACGATCTCGACCTGTCCGGCGTCAGCCGGGATCTTCCCGGTCAGACTGGAGTTGATGCCAAGGTCACCACCAAGGGTCCGCACCATCTGCCCGAGGTCAAGCGTGACCGCTCCACTAGCTGTGCCCACGGTGTTGTATCCACCCTCGAGAATGGTCACGAGCTGCTCATGGGCAGCCCTGTTTGCCGCCTTCCAGAGGTTTTGCGCCGTGTCCCGCTTGAGAAGCTCATCCATACCCTGCACCGCAAGATCTCTGAGGCCGGCGGCGGCGGGACCGGCGAGCTGCTTGAGCTGATCGAGATTCTTGGGCGGGATCTTGGCAAGCTCGCCCTCGATATCCACGTTGTTGTATAGCTCGGTGACCATGTAGTCGGCGACGGCGGACCGGATCGTCTCGTTCTGGAGCATCTTGCCGCTGGTGTCGACGAAGTCATTTGTGTCGAGCACCTGACGCTCGACCCAGATCGAGACGATTGAGAGAAAGGCGAGTACCGCGCCGAGGGCCAGGAGCAAACGCACGCTTCGGCGCCTGCCCTTGCCCAGCTCTCCCGGCGGAGGGGCCGGCCGGCTCACCTTGGGCGGCGTGCCCGGCTTCGAGACCCCATCCTGCTTGGCATCCTGGTTGCTCATCGGCCCGCGATCCTATTCCGTACGGACGGACGGGTCAAAGGTGCTTCGGGCATTTGTTCAACGTCGCAACTGCCGCGCCTCCGCGGATCAGACCTGACCGCCGGCAAACATGTCACAGGCCGACGGCTGATCCGATCTATAGCCACTTGTAAACCACACCGGGCGCCGGGCGAAGGTTCCGAGGGTGAAGCTGTCCGGGCCGCCGGGCGCCGGGGTGGATCGTGGGGCACCCTTGACGGGGCGATGTCCGCTCATCGCGCCACCCTGCTTCGCGAGACAGCGAAGTCGCCGTCGCATGAATGGTTCCGGTCGCGCCGATGATCCGCAATATCAACCAGGATGCGCTCGGCAGGCCGATTGTCGGAACCGGGTGGCGCCATCGGGTCCGGCTATCCTGACAATGTGAAACCAGCTGAAACTGCGTCGCCCGCACCGGCCCCCGGGATGGTCCGGATTGCCGGCGGCACCTTCGTGATGGGGTCTGAGAACTTCTATCCCGAAGAGGCGCCGACCCACCGAGTCGAGGTCGGCGATATCTGGATGGATCGACATCTCGTCACGAATCGCGACTTCAGGCGCTTCGTCGATCAGACGGGGTACCTGACCGTTGCCGAGCGGCCGCTCGATCCGAGTCAATATCCGGATGCGGACCCTTCGCTCTTGGTGCCCGGCTCACTCGTCTTCCAGAAGACCCGCGGCCCGGTCCCGCTCGAGGACTACCGGGCCTGGTGGGCGTACGTGCCGGGCGCGAATTGGCGCCATCCGCAGGGACCGGATAGTGATACCTCCGGCCGTGATCGATTCCCGGTTGTCCACATCGCAAACGAGGATGCCGTCGCCTACTCGGAGTGGTGTGGCAAGTCGATCCCAACCGAGGCAGAGTGGGAGCACGCTGCCCGAGGTGGCCTGGAGGGCGCGGACTTCACCTGGGGTGACGAGGATCACTACGGGTCCAGGCGTTTGATGGCGAACACCTGGCAGGGCCGGTTTCCGTGGGAGAACCACAAGGCCGGGGGGTACGAGGGGACCTCACGGGTCGGTGCATTTCCGGCGAATGGATACGGGCTCTATGACATGGCCGGAAACACCTGGGAGTGGACCACCGACTTCTACACTCCGCGCCATCCCGAGGACGCGGCGAGCGCCTGTTGTGTGCCGCGCAATCCGCGCGTCGAGAGCTCCGGTCAGAGCCATCAGCTCGGCCAGCCGGGCGAGCACATACCCCGCAAGGTGATCAAGGGGGGCTCGCACCTCTGCGCACCCAACTACTGCCTCCGCTACCGGCCGGCCGCACGACAGGGTGAATCACTCGACAGCTCAACCGGCCATCTCGGGTTTCGTTGCATCGTCCGGCCGCAGCCGGCGGACTGAATCAACCGAAGGTGAACGCGTAACCGGTGACTCCACGATCGGGCTCGAGAGTGAGAAGGTGGCGGCCTGGTTGAGGCAGGCTGACAAGGTCGTAGAGCCTCTGCGAGTCGATCGTGGCCACGCCATTGCTGACGTCGGCCCCGGAATCGGCGGCGCTGATCGGCTTGCCATCGAGCAGGACCCGCATCCGCCTCGGGTGCCCGTGGGAACCGAGCACCAGATAGGCATGGCTGGCGCCAAACTCGAGCTCGAGCGAGCCGCCCGCGGCAGTCGCCGAGTCGCCCCTCACCTTCCAGCGCCCGCTGTAGGCGAGCTGATTCTCCCCGGGGGTGTCGGGGTTTCCGTAGTCGCGCTCACCGGTGCTGATCGAGCCGTTGACGAAGTTCCGGGCCCGTGCAGAGCCGAGGTAGCTCTCCGGGGTTGTGACCTCACCAGGGGCAACCACATCCCTGGCATTCGCCATTCCCGAGGTCACCTTCTTGCCCGCATCCGCGAGCAGCGCCCGGATCACGTCCTCCTTGTGCGCGTAATCGCCCTCACCAAAGTGGACATACCTGACGTTGCCGTCCGCGTCGATGAAGTACTCGGCGGGCCAATACTGATTGGCATAGGCGTTCCAGGTTCCATAGTCGTTGTCCTGGGCCACGGGATACCGGATGCCCAGACGACTGACCGCATCGCCCACGTTGCCGGAATCCTTTTCAAAGGGAAACTCCGGGGTGTGGACTCCGACGATCGTGAGACCGTCCTTGCGATAGCGCTTGTCCCATGACTCCAGATAGGGGAGGGTGCGAAGGCAGTTGATGCAGCTATAGGTCCAGAAATCGACAAGGACCACCCTGCCCCTGAGGTCGTCCATCGTCAGCGGTTTGCCGCCAGCGGTGTTGAACCATGACTGATTGTCGACAAAGTCCGGCGCCGGGCCAAAGTTCTTCAGCTTCACGTCCTTGACGGCAACCGGGGCCGCCCTTCCATTTGCCTTTGGAGCCTGCGCAATCCGCTGCCCAGGGCCAGTTCGGTTGTCGTCCCGGACGCCTGCCAACGCCTTGGTAGCTGCCGAGTTGGTCTCGAGGCTCTCGGTTGGGTTGATCAGGAAGCCCGGGAGGTTCTGGGCGATTGCGGTCTGAAAACGGAGGTCGTAGTCGCCGAGCATAGCCAGAGCTGTCGCGATCATCACGGCTGCCATACCCATCTGGAAGTGGGCGCTGCGTCGAGCCAGGCGTGAGGTGAGCCTGCGTCCACCGAGCATCAGGAAGTAGAGAACGACCGAGGATCCGATCGCGTAGCTGAGCGCGATCGTCAGCCGGTCGATCGTGAAGGCCTGCGAGGCAGAAACCGTGATCACGCCGGCAAGAATCGGCCCGGCGCACGGTGCGTAGACAATTCCGAGACTCGCCCCGACCAGGGTCCCGGACCAGAAGCCGTCACCCTTGGAACCTCCGCCGCCGACACCCGACCGAGAGGCGAACCGGCTTGTGAAGCCGCTGACGGCTGCCTCAAACCGATCGGACAGTTTCGGGATCAGCAGAATGATCCCGAAGCCCAGGAGCGAGACAATCGCAACGGTGCGCAGGAAGGTGTCGGGAAGCCCGAGGGCCGAGATCAGGTAGACGAGCGCGACGGTGGCGAAGGTAAACGACGCGGCCAGCCCGACGACGATCCCGAGAGGACGCCGATTCCCCCCGGTTGCACCGGCGGCAAGCGCGATCGGCAGGACGGGCAGGACGCACGGCGAGAGCGCCGTTCCCGCACCGGCAATGAATCCAAAGAGTATCAGCAGGGCCATGGGTTCAAACTGTTCCAACCATTGATTACGGGAGTCTGAACACCTGGATCACATCTTCAGTGAACGAAGATCTTCAGCCCTACGATCACCAGCCCGAAGAGTGCGTTTATGGTCGCGACGATCAGACTGGAACCAAGGCCCATCCTCTCCTTGCGCCCGACGATCAGGCCGACAACAAAGAGGACGGCGATGCCATCTGCGATCGCGATGTTCTCGGCCGTCTCCTCGGAGACGAGACCAAGTGGGGCGAGGAAGAGCGGGAGGATGGGGAGGAAGGCCCCCTGCACCATCGGCCACTCCTCCCGGAGCGCATTGAGGGCGAAATGCTTCGCGCCGCGTGGGCGCGAGATTCCCGCTGCGACGATCCTCGAGTAGGCGTGGGCCAGCCAGAACACAACCGCGGTTGCAGCCGTCCAGGCCGCGACCTGGATCGGGCCAAGCGAGGCATCCTCGCTCAGGGTCGCAATCACGGCGGTCGAGAGAATCGTCCCGTAGATCGCACCGGCAATGTTTGGTTGGCTTCGTTCGGCCATCGGGGATCCACGAGCTTAATCCGCATGGGATGTACCCGGATGCCGGACCCGACAGGTAGGCTGCCGCAATGAAACTCTATGTCTGCTGGGGAACCTTCCACCTTCCGTTTCATGAGCACGCCTGCGCAAGCGCACACGACGCCATGAAAGAGGCCGGCCATGACCCGGAGGTGATCAAGGCCTACGGGTTCGCACCGCTTCCCGATCTGACCAGGGGACGCAAGGAGGTCAAGAAGCTGACCGGGACATCGTGGGTTCCCGCGCTGGTCACCGATGACGGCGAAGTGATCCAAGACTCGGCCAAGATCATCGAGTGGGCCGGAAAGAACCCGGCAGTTCCAGCCCCCTGACCCGGCTCCGGGCAGAAAAAAGGGAGGGCGGCCTGAGCCACCCTCCCCTCCGCCGGCAATTGGAGTGCCTGCCTACTTCTTGACCCTGAACTTGACCTTCGCGGGGGACCGTTCCTTGAGGTGCCCCTTGATTGCCTCAACCCTGAGGGTGTGCCTGCCGACCTTCTTCACCCTGTAGGGCGACCTGCACTTCCTGTAGCGCCTACCGTCGAGCTTGCACTTGAACCTCGAGCCGTTGAGGTTTGACTTGAACCTGATTTTCGCCTTCCTCCTGAAGGTCCTGTGGTTCCTGGTCGTGATCTTTGTCTCCGGATAGCCCGTGCACGGTTGCGTGTCTGCACCGGATGCATGGCTCTTCTGGGCCGGATCGCTGTAGTTCTCGAAGTAGAAGGTGCCCTTGTATCTGAACTTCTTGTGCGTGCACCTGGCAGAGACATAGCTGACCCTCTTGCCCTTGTACCTGTACTTCTTTCTGATCTTGGCCTGGAATCGGATGATCGCGGTTCCGCCGGGAAGTGGCTCGATGGCGACATCGAGCAAGGTGCGATAGCTCCCGCTCCGATGCTTCAGGGTTCCAACCAGCGTCGTGGCGCTGACGCCCGGAACGATGGAGTGAAGCAGGATCACCGGGTTGCCACCGTGGCGCTTGCCGTTCAATGCGTAGATCTTCGCGGCAAGCACGTTGGCTGGCGGCGGCTGGTTTGTCACCGGGTCGACGTATCCACCGAGTGCGACCAAGCCTGCGCCGGAGCCGACGAGTGCCTTGCCGCACTTCGACAGGACGGTAGACGGATCCTGGACGCCGTCGACCTGCGATGCCTTGCAGGTCGGGTAGCCCTTTGTGAAGAAGGAGATGTCCTTGTCGAAGTAGACCCTGCCCCTGTAGGCGCCGTCGATCGCATTCGCGCCGGTCTTGCCCGGATCTTGAGCGGTGGTCGTGACCACATTGATTGACGTTGGCTTCGAATACTTCGATGACAGATGTCTCGGTGCAACCTTGGCACGGACACCTTGGGTGTTTGCGGAGGCCACCGACGGAAGTGCCAGCGCGGCAATCATTCCAACCGCCAGCAGTAGATACTTACGCATGAAAATCAACTCCTCGTTCTGCAATTTGGCGTCAGGCTCAAGGGAGCACTTCTGCCAGGTGGCGCCTGGGTCATAGAAGACATTGGCCGCGTGACACCGGACGCCGTTTGGGCTTTGCTATTAACAACACCCGCATGCCCCATTGGTAGCGGTCTCTTGGGTACCCCTTAGACTAGACTCTTCAGAGGACAGCGTCTGTTAGGGTCACCTAACTGTGGAAGCGAAGGCCCAAAGCCGCGTTGTTGTGAATACCTCCCTGATCTGGTGGGTCGCGGGTCTGGCATCGATCTCCGGGCTCGTCTACGTGATGGCCACTGCGAACACCGGGCCGGTCGATCCGACCGAAGTGACGAGGCAACAGTCGCACGGGACGGTCGTTTTCAACTCGAGCATGATCGTGTTCCGCGAGGGGCTTGAAGCGGTCCTGATCTTCGCCGCGGTGACCGCGAGCATGGTGGGAGCGAACAAGTCCAGACGGACACCGGTCATCTGGGGCGCTGCGATCTCGTTCCTGGCGACCATCGCCACCTGGTTCATAGCCCAGGCCATCCTTGATGCTGCATCGTCGCTCGGGCCGAAGCTGGAGGCGATCACGGGCTTCGTCGCAATCGTCGTCCTTCTGGTCGTCCTCAACTGGTTTGTCCACAAGGTCTATTGGTCACAGTGGATCGGCCGGCACCACCGCCGCCGCCGGACCCTGCTCGCCGGAACCGGCGCAGGGGTCACGTTCGGATTGATCGCCCTGGGCTTCACAAGCGTCTACCGCGAAGGCTTCGAGGTCGTCCTGTTCCTGCAGAATCTCCAGTTGCAGCAGGGCGGCTCAACGGTGCTCCAGGGCGTGTTGATCGGGCTGGCCGCAACCGCTGCCGTTGGCTTCTTGACCTTCTGGCTCCACAAGAAGCTGCCCTATAAGAAAATGCTGATCCTGACCGG
>JBBQZL010000023.1:0-19875 GCA_038207745.1 Solirubrobacterales bacterium | reverse complement strand
TCGAGCTCGAGCGGAACCTCGGTCTCGATCTCGGTGTCGAGGCTCACCTGCTGAAGGTCGAGGTGCTGAAGGTCACCCTTGACCGGGTGAAGCTGCTGTTCCTTGACAACCACGGGCACCGACTTGTCGCCCTCGATCTCGAAGTCGAACAGCGCGTGACCCGCCGAGAGGACGCTGTGCGCTGCGCGCTTGCCGACCTGAAAGGGTCTGGCTTCTTCCCCCCCGCTGTAAACGACGCCTGGGACGAAGCCTTCTCGACGAAGCCTACGGCTGGTGCGGGAGCCGAAATCCGAACGGGGAGCTGCTTTTAGGGTTTCTCGATCTGATGCCATGGGATGGGAGAGGATAGAGAAGCCCGTAGGCTGGCGCTGTGTCAGACGATCAGGAGATCCCGAGGAGCCGAGTCAGACGGTCGGCAAAGCTTGGCTCCATCCTCGGGGTTCAGGGAGCCAGATACGCCGGCACCAAGGCTACAAACGTCGCCCGATCCGAGGAATCAGGCAGGGATCGGCTCGACGCGAGGCACATGGAAACCGCGATGAAGATGGTCGGCGCGCTGGGGCAGATGAAGGGCGCCGCGATGAAGCTGGGGCAGTTCGCGTCCTTCATCGACACCGAGTTCATTCCCGAGGAGTACCGCGAGGTCTACCAGGGGCAACTCGCGAAACTGCGCACCGATGCCCCGGCGATGCCCTGGTCGAAGGTCGTCAAGGTGCTCGAGGAGGATTACGACGGCGTTCCGCTTTCGGAGCTGTTTGCCGAGATCGAGGAGGAGGCATTTGCGGCCGCGTCGATCGGGCAGGTCCACCGCGCGACCCTGCTCGATGGAACCGCGGTCGCGGTGAAGATCCAGTATCCCGGAATCGCGGATGCCCTCGAGGCCGACCTCCGGAACGCGGGGACGATCGTCCGTCTGGCCCGTGCCCTCGCGCCGGGCCTCGACGCCAAGGCGATAGCCGAGGAGATCCGCGAACGGGTTCTCGAGGAGCTCGACTACGAGCTCGAGGCGCAAAACCAGCGAAGCTTCGCCCGGGCCTATGACGGGCATCCGTTCATCCATGTGCCCGATGTCCACACCAGGCTCTCGCGCCGACGGGTTCTGGTCACCGACTTCGTCAACGGAATCGGCTTCGAGCAGATCCGAGAGCTGCCGGACGAGGAACGAAGCCGATTCGGCGAGATCGTCTACCGGGGCAGCTTCGGCTCGGTCTACCACCTGCAGCACTTCAATGCCGACCCTCATCCCGGCAATTACATCCTGATGGAGGATGGCCGCGTCGCATTTCTGGATTTCGGGATGACCAAGAAGCTCGACCGGGACCAGGTTCTGCTCGAACAACGGGTCATCGACGCCGGATTGAGGAGCGACCCGGAGGCACTCCGTGATGCGCTCCACGAGCTCGGATTCATCAAGAATCCCTCGAAGCTCGACGCCGAGCGCCTGATGGAGCATGCGCTCGCGATCGGCGGTTGGTATTTCGAGGACCGCGAGATCGAGATCACGCCGCGCCGGGTGATGAAGATCATCGAGTCCACCCACGACCCACGCTCCGAGTACTACGACCTGATGCGCCGCGAATCTGTTCCGGCCGAGGAACTGATGGGCCGCCGGATGGAGATTGGCGTGGTTGCGGTTCTCGGCCAATTGCGGGCCAAGAGAAACTGGCACCGGATAATGCGCGAGTGGGTTTATGCCGATGAACCGGCCACGGACCTCGGCGAGCAGGAGTGGGACTACTTCCAGTCACGTGGAATGATCCGCACACCTGGCCTCGCAAACGCAGACTGAAAAGGTCTTGAGACAGCGCTCTTCGGAGCCAGACGAAAAGGGGCAACACGATGGGCCGGATGCGACGCGGTTGGGAACTGACGAAGAAGAGCTGGACGCTGCTCCGGGAGAATCCCTCCCTCTCCAAGTTCCCGATCTACGGGGCGATCTCGATGTTTATCGCCGCCGTGATCATCGTGGTTCCGAGCTTTCTCCTGATCGAAAAGGAGAAGGAGATCCCCGGCATCGCGATCCTCGTGATCGGGATGTTCGTGCTCGCGATCATCGCCTTCTACTTCAGCGTCGGCCTCGCTGCAACAGCAGACAAGATCTTCCGCGGCGAGTCGGCGACAACCAGCGATGGCTTCGCGGTCGCCAGGGAGCGCTTTCCGCAGATCGCGGGCTGGGCTGCCCTCTCGGCAACCCTCGGCCTCGTGCTCAGCATCATCCGCGACCAGGGGGGGATCCTCGGCAACATCGCAGCCGGGCTGGTGGGGCTCGCCTGGAGCCTCGTCACCTTCCTTGCCGCACCGATCGTCGCGATCGAGGGCACCGGGCCGTTTGCGACACTCAAGCGCTCGGCAGGGATGTTCAAGTCCCGCTGGGGTACCCAGATCACCGGCAACATTGCGATCGGCGGAATCATCGGTCTGGTCGGTTTTCTGCCGGGCGCGCTCTTCGCCTTCGCCGGCTACCTGGTCTGGTCCTCGAGCAGCGTCGCCGGAGCGGCACTGGCAGCAATCGGGATCGTGATCATCGGAATCTCACTGGTGATCTCAAATGCACTGAACGGGGTCTTCGGTGTCGCCCTCTACCACTACGTCCAGGACGGGCAGCCGATCGCCGGCTTCACGGCCGATGAGTTCGAGTCGGTGGTCAGGCAGAAGAAGGGCTCGAAGGTCGCGCCGACCTCGATCTGAGGTCCAGCTCCGCGAACAGCCGTGGATCGTTGGAGCAGATCCCGTCGACCCCGAAATCGGCCAGGCGTTGCATGTGATCGAGGTCGTCGACCGTCCAGGCGATCACCTCGATCCCGAGTGGGCGCGTCACCTCGATCAGCTTCGGTGTGATGATCGGGTGAAAGACCCAGATCGCCTCGACCCCCAGCCGCTTCACCTCGTCGGTGACGATCTCGGGAAGTCGTCTGCGCATATGTGCAAGACCAAGCAGAACCAGGAGATACGCCCACTTCTTCGAGGTCCAGTTCCGGGTCACCCTCGGGTAGGTCCAGCCGCGTCTCAGCCGCGGTTCCAGCTCACCGATCCGCTCGAGGCTGGAGATCTCCATGGTCGAGACCATTGCGCGAGCCGTCAACCCGTGGCGATCCAGCGCGTCGACCAGCTCAGATTCGCGTCCGGGCAGCTTCAGGTCGCAATCGATCTCGACCTTGTCCAGAGGCGCGCGGGTGAAGACCCCGAGGGCCTCGTCGAGCGTCAACGGGGTGCGCGCGGCAGCGTCGTGCCAATCATGCGCGATCACGAGCGGGGAACGCTCCGCCGCCGGCAGATCGGGGTGTCCGTCCTCGAGCCGGAGGACGTCGAACTCGATCATCTCGACGCCGACCGCGACCGCAGCCTCAAAGCTCTCGAGCGTGTTGCCCGGACGGATCTGGTCCGCCCCCTTGTGACCCACCCGTCTCAACTCGTCGCCTGGCGGGTGCCGGCTAGAAGAGCTGGTTCTCGCCGGCGAAGATCTCCGAGACCGAGTCGTCGGTGAAGATGCGGCGGATCGAGTCTGCGAAGGTCCCGGCCGTGGTCAGGACCGTGATGTTGTCGGGCGCGCCCGGACGCAGCGGAATCGTGTCGGTGACGACGATCTGCTCAATGTTGGAGTTCTCATAGGCCAGCCGCTCAAAAGCCGGACCCGAGAAGACGCCGTGGGTCGCGCAGGCGATCACCTTGGCAGCGCCCTCCTCGAGGACCGTCTTCGCCGCGGCGCAGAGCGTTCCGGCCGTATCGATCATGTCGTCGACCAGCACGGCGGTTCGGCCCTGGACGTCACCGACCACGTAGCCGATCTCCGCGACCTGCTGGGCCGGGCGCTCCTTCTCCATCACGGCCCAGTGGGTGCCGACCTTGCGGGCGAAGTTGCGAGCCGTCTTGACGCGACCGGCATCCGGGGAGACGATCACGAGTTCGTCGGTGATCTTCTGGTCGATGAACCACTGCGTGAGCATCGGCATCGCGGTCATGTGGTCGACCGGGATGTGAAAGAAGCCCTGAACCTGGCCGGCGTGGAGGTCCACGGTCAGGATCCGGTCGACGCCAACCTGCTCGAGGCATTTGGCCACCACCCGGGCCGAGATCGGCTCCCTGGGTGCCGACTTCTTGTCCTGGCGTGCATACCCGTACCAGGGCAGTACCGCGATGATCCGATGTGCCGAGGCGCCCTGCGCAGCGTCGGCCATTATCAGTAGCTCCATCAGCGCGTCGTTCGGGGTCATCCCGGTCTCGACATTGCTGCAGGTGGACTGGACGATGAAGACATCGGCACCACGGATCGACTCTCCGTAGCGGCAGTAGACCTCGCCGTCGGCAAAGGTCTTCTGGGTCGCCGCACCGAGATCGAGGCCGAGATTGGCGGCGATCTTTGCGGCAAGGTCCATCGAACTGCGACCGCCGAAGACCATCGCGCGCTTCGAGTAGTCGTGCGGGATGGCCGTCGTCAATGGCCTCGGGTTGCCCTCGATCGTGCTCACGAGCCTTCTTCCTCTTTTGCAGACGCGGCCCGACGCTGGGCGAAACCGCTGATGTTTTCCTGGGGAGCCCTCGAGATTCCAAGTGCCCCTTCCGGGACATCTTGCGTGATCACTGAACCGCCACCAGTGTAGGCGGAGTCGCCGACTTCTACAGGTGCGATCAGCATCGTGTCAACGCCGATCCGTACATGGTCGCCGATCACTGTCCGGTGTTTGCGGAAACCGTCGTAGTTCGCGGTAATCGTTCCGGCGCCGAGATTTGAGCCGGAGCCGATCTCGGTATCGCCGACGTAGGCGAGGTGCGGGACCTTTGAACCCTCGCCGACAATGGTGTTCTTCAACTCGACAAAAGCACCTGCCTTTGAGCCCTTCTTGAGGACTGTCTGGGGCCGGATGTAGGCGAATGGCCCGACGCTGCAGCCATCGAGGACCTCGCAATCGACCAGGTATGAGTGGGGAACCGTCGCGCCCTCGCCGAGGTCGGTCTCTATCAGGGTGGTGTGCGGCCCGACGACCGAACCGGCACCGACGCGGGTCTCGCCGCAGAGCGACGTCCCGGGGAGCAGGGTCACATCGGGCGCGATCTGGACATCCACGTCAACCCAGGTTGAAGCGGGGTCGGCAACTGTGACCCCGTTCAGCATGTGCTGGCGGAGAATCCGCTTCCGGGCCTCAGCCTCGACCGTCGCGAGGTCGGCGCGGGTGTTGATGCCGAGATTGACCGCGGGGTCCGTGGCGATATGGGCGACGACCCGGCGACCACCGTCCCGGATCAGTGGCAGAACGTCACCGAGGTAGTACTCGCCCTGCGAGTTGTCATTTCCGATCTCGACAAGTGCCTCTGCCACTGCTGGGCCGTCAAACACGTATGTGCCTGTGTTGATCTCCTTGATCTCGAGATCGGCGCGGGTTGCGTCGCCGGGCTCCTTGGCCTCGACGATCCGATCGACCGCACCGGAACGATCCCGGACCACGCGCCCGTAGCTGCCCGGGTCGTCGAGGATCGCGGTCATCACCGTGGCGCCGGCGCCGGCCTCACGGTGGGCGGCGATCAGATTGGCAACGATCTCCGAGGAAACCAGCGGCACGTCACCGGAGAGGACCACGACCGTCTCCGCGTCCTTGATCAGGCCCAGTGCTGCCCGGACTGCCCCGCCGGTTCCATCCGACTGCTCCTGGACGACGGTCTCGGTCCCTTCGGGAAGGCCCGCCGAGAGGTCAAACCCCGGAGAGACGATTACCGCGATCTTGCCGGCGCCCGCGTTTTGGGCCGCGACGATCGGCCAGGCGACCATCGGTCGCCCACAAACTGGATGCAGGACCTTCGGCAGCGAGGAACGCATTCGCGTCCCCCTGCCTGCGGCCATCACGAGAACCAGGGGTGGCTTCACCGAAACATCGTATTCGCGACCGCTTCAGGTTGCCCGGCTGGGCCAACACTGCAAGCGCGCGACCCACTGAGAAGCTCGAGCCTTCGGCCGGCCGGCCGGCCTTGAGGCGTGAGCGTGCGACTTCCGGCTACGAGGCGTGGGGCTGCGCCCGGCCTACGTTTGCGGTCATCACAAGCGCCCATCCCGCAAAGATCAGGTCGATACCGACCAGAAGTCCGATCGCCCAGTCGGCCGAACCGGGGAGCTTGGCGAGGATCAGCAGTCCGATGATCAGCGAGAGCGCGCCGTTGAGCGCGATCAGTCCCGCACCGGGATTTCCACGCTGCGAGAAGCCGACGGCCAGACGGCTGAGACCGACGACGATGAAGTAGGCGACCAGGACAAAGGTGAGCGTCACGGTCCCGTGCAGGGGTGCGGCAATCAGATATATGCCGGCGGCAAGGGTGAGGGCGGCCCAGAGGATCCGGGCCACGACCTGCCCAGGGTGTTGAAAGCCAAAGGCGCTGGCGAACATCACGACGGACGAGAAGATCAGGATCCAGCCGATGAATATCGCGGTCGCAACCGACGCCACGGCGGGGACGAGAATCGCCACCGACCCGGCGATTATCGCAATCACTCCCGCAGCCATGATCCACTTCCAGCTCCTGCCGAGGACCTCGGCTGCTTCGGTGTCGAGCCCTTCGGCTCCGGCCATCTGTGGACCATTTCCCATTTCCATTGTGGCGGGGACTGTATCCATGCAAGCCGCGGAAAAGGGTCTGACCCTCAAGGCCTCACCGCCCTACCGATGCCGGCGATCGCCGGGGCGTTAAAGTCGCACTGCTTTCCGGGGTGGGGTAACGGTATCCCGTCTGGTTTTGGTCCAGAAAATGGAGGTTCGATTCCTCCCCCCGGAGTCTGGATCGGCATCAATCTCACTTTCGAGTTGGCTCGGCAGCCAATCCTCTCTATCCTGATTGCAGGATGCAGCCGCAACAGCGGCAGCATTCGCGTGTTCCGGCAGGTAGGTGTTTCCGAAATTTCAATGAACGGGAGAGGTTTCTTGATGCGAAAGTTGACCATATTGATCGTGGTGCTGGGCGCGCTGATCATGGCGCCGTCCGCGAATGCCACGATCACCACCGTCTTCGGCGGGGACGTTTCATGCTCGGTGGTGGGTGGCGGAGACCGCTTCTGTGGCAGCAACGCGCCGCGAAGCACCACACCTTCCTTCGATGGCGTCCCGATCGACGTCAACGTCGCATTCCCGCCAGTGCCCGGCGCGGGCCCCGATGGCAACTTCCCCGTGATCATGATGTTTCACGGCTACGGCGGCTCCAAGTTCGACATCACGACAATGCAGAAATGGCTGGATCGCGGCTACGCGACTTTCAGCATGACCGACCGTGGAATGGGCGAGTCATGCGGCGTGGCTGCCGCGGTTGCGGCCGACCCGATCGGTTGTGGCGGCAACAAGGGTTACATCCACCTGATGGACACTCGCCTTGAGGTTCGCGACGCGCAGACCCTTGCCGGGATCCTGGCGGATGAGGGCTTGATCGACCCGCAGAGGATCGGTGCATGGGGTGGCTCATACGGCGGTGGCATGTCGATGGCGCTTGCCGCCCTCAAGAACCGGACCATGAATCCGGACGGATCGCTCAGCCCATGGACAAGCCCGCTCGGCAAGCCGATGCAAATCGCGGCGGCGGCGCCATCTGTTCCCTGGACCGACCTCGCGTATTCGCTGGCGCCAAACGGGAGCACACTCGACTACCTGACCGACTCAGGTTACGCAGGGCGAATAGGAGTCGAGAAGCAGAGCTACATCTTCGGCCTCTACGCCTCCCGCCTTACGACCGGCCGTTACGCGCCCCCAGGGCTCGTTCCCGAGGCGGATCTGACTGGATGGAAACTTCTCCTTGACGCAGGTGAACCATACGACTCGAACCCGGCCGCCCAGGCGATGGTCGAGGAACTCACCAAGTACCACTCCTCCTACTACATCGACAACAGCGTGCCGCCGGCGCCTCTGCTGATCTCGAGCGGCTGGACTGACGATCTATTCCCGGCCGACGAGGCGATCCGCTACTACAACAAGACCAAGACCAGGTACCCGAGCCAGCCGATCTCCCTATTCTTTTCGGATGGCGGTCATGCGCGCGGCCAGAACAAGCCCGCCGACACGGCCGTGCTGACGGCGCGGGAGGAAGCCTGGTTCGACTACTACGTCAAGGGCGAGGGCGGTACCCCCTACACCGGGGTCGAGACCCTGACCCAGACCTGCCCGAACTCGGCGCCGTCCGAGGGTCCGTACTACGCCGACACCTGGGCAGGCATGGCCAAGGGCCAGGTCAAGCTCAACGCCGGGACGACGAAGTCGATCCAGCCCTCGGGGGGAGATCCGTCGATAGGCAATGCATTTGATCCGATTACCGGTGGAGGCGCATGTGCAACCGCCAGTGGGGCCGACCAGGCGGGAGCCGCGAGCTACAGGGTTTCGAAGCCGACCGGAAACGGCTTCACGCTGATGGGGGCACCGACGGTCATCGCCGACTTCAAGCTCACCGACCCCAACTCACAGGTTGCGGCTCGTCTGCTTGACATCGGGACTGACGGTCAGGAGACCCTGGTTTCCCGCGGGCTCTGGAGGCCAACTGTCGGCCCGACCGCGACACGCCAGGTGTTCCAGCTCCACCCGAACGGCTACCGCTTCGCGGCAGGACACGTCGCGAAGCTCGAGCTTGTGCCCAGCGATGCGCCCTACGGCCACATCTCGAACGACCAGCAGCCCGTTTCCGTCTCGAAGCTGGAGCTGAGGCTCCCGGTGCTCGAGAAGCCCGGGTCGCTGCACGGCCTTGTCGGACCGGTCAGCAAGCCGGTTGTCCCGGCCGGAAAGCAGCTGACGGCGGACGTCACGAATCTGCCGGTTGCAAAGGCGACGACCGCTAGGGGCAGGATCAAGGTGAAGGGCAGGAAGCTCTTCGTCAAGGTCAAGTGCTCGTCACTGGTGGCGATCTGCAACAAGGGGACGGTCAAGGTGGTCGGTGCTCCCAAGAAGGGCAGGAGCGGCCGAGGTAAGACCGCCCGCGGGACATTCTCGATCGCCGGTGGCAAGTCCAGGACCCTGAAGCTGGTCCTGACCAAGAAGGCTCGGAAGCACTTCAAGAAGCACAAGTGGCTGCGGGTAAAGGTGACGACCACGAGTGTCACCACGCCGACCAAGGTGACGGCAGTCCGGGCGGCCAAGAAGTCCAAGAAGTAGGAGCCACCCGACCCCGGTGAAGGGGGTCGGACCGGGGCGACAAACCAACCCGAGGGGTAGTTTTGTCGCCCCGGTCCGTGATGAATCCGGGGTCGGCCTGATTCCGTGGCGACTTTGCACCGGCGCCCTCTGGTGTGGGGTTGTCGCCTCAGCTCGCTCGGTGCCCTCCTGCGCGGGTGGCAGATGCGGGCCGGTTAGACCGCGTTGACTATGTCGTTGTAGTAGCGGACGATCAGGATTCCGATCACGAGACCGATTGCGACGAGGCTGATGAGGACGAAGATGGAGAGGAAGCCTGCCGCGGCCTTCTCCCAGAACCTGCCGAACGAGCCGACCGCCGGGACGACGATGAGGCTGACGAAGGCGATGAGGCTGATCAATGCCGCCCCGCCGAAGAGCAGGACCTCAGGTCTGATGCTTGCTAGTAGAACTGGAATCACCAGGAGGATTCTGCCGCAAGCGGCCGACTCGAAGCGCCACCAACTCACAAAGGGCGAAAACGAGAGCCCCCAGAGCCCACCCCGCGAGCACGTCTGTGAGGTGGTGAACACCCAGATAGACGCGGCTCAAACCGATCGCCATGGTCAACGCGATTCCTGCACCGAGCAACAACCGCGGACGGCGGATGCGGGGACCGAAGACGGCGATCGCGACGAGAGCCGCCCATGCATAGAAGACCGCGTGCGAGGCGTGGCCGCTTGGGAATGAGAAGCTCGGAACGTTGATCAAAGCGTCGTCGGGTCGCGGCCGTTCGACCAGGTTCTTGATCCCGGTCACGGCGAGTGTGCTGATCACCGACGCGGCAATCAGGACCAAAACCTGGTCCCAGCGCCGCGACGAGGCGAGCACCACCGCAAAGATCAAACCAAGGGTGAAGCTGACCCCCGCCGAGCCGACGTCGGTGATCACGCGGAAGAGATCGGTCAGCCAGCCCGAGCGCAGGTCGCCGGCAAGGCCCGCCGCCCAGGTGTCGACGAAGGTGGGGGCCAGATCGAGGCTGATCCAGACCGTGCAGATCACAAATACGAGTGCCGAGATCACCGCAGTCCATCCGGCCAGCCTCACCGCCCGCTTGTGGTCGATCACACCGATACGCCACCGTCGCAAATGATCGCGTCGTCCCGGCGCAGCTCGACGCCCGCCTGGATCGCGTCCGACCTGCTCTCGAAGATCCCGAAAACCGTCGATCCAGAGCCGGTCATCCGCGCGACCTGGGCGCCGGCGGCCTCGAGCGCCTCGATGTCCTCGGCAATCTGCGGCCGAAGCGAGATCGCCGCCGGCTCGAGGTCGTTGACCAAGAGGTCGCGGTAGGAAAGCGGGCCGGCGCCCGATCCGGCGAGCGAGTGCAGGTCGGCGCTCAGCGCGGCCAGCTCCTGCGTGCCTCGTCCGGGACCGAGGCGATCAGCCTCGTCGAACACCTCGGCGGTCGATAGTCCCCCGCCCCCGGGCAGGAGCAACAGGGCAAATGGCCTGGGCGACGGCAACCGCCTGACGCTCTCCCCGGCGCCTTCGACAAGCGACGTCGCGGGGACAAGTTGCGATGGCACATCGGCGCCGAGCACCATGGCGATCTGCTCAAGACCATCGACCTGGCCACGCGCAAGGCGAAGGACGGCGGCGGCGTCTGCACTCCCGCCCCCGAGTCCCGCACCGACCGGAATCCGCTTCTTGATCTCGATCCGGATCGGTGGATGGGACCACCCTGCCTTGCGAAGGGCAGCGAGGGCCCAGGTCGCAAGGTTGTCGCTCTCGATCCCGGGGCAGACGACCTGATCCTCGTCAGCCTCCTCGACATCGATCAGATCGACGAGGCTGAGCGGCGTGAAGACCGAGCAGAGTTCGTGTAAGCCGTCCCCGCGTACTGCGCCGAGGTAGAGGCAGAGATTGATCTTCGCGGGTGCTTTGGTCAGCAACACGTGGACACAGGCTATTTCGACTCACCCAGGAGGCGTGCCACCTCGCTAAACTGCCCTGGGGCGAGAGTTTCGGCCCGGGCATTCTCGGGCAATCCAATCGCGACAAGGGCGGCGCGGACGGTGTGCAGGCTCCCCGGGGCTGCCAGCTCCACCGAGCGGGCCATCGATTTGCGGCGATGCGCAAAGGCCCGGCGGATCAGCAGATGGGTTGCCGGGTCAGGCGCAGGCCCGATCCTGCTCAGCTGCAGGACGGCCGAATCAACCCGGGGGCGTGGCACGAAGACCGCGCGGTCGACCCGCCGGAGGATCCTTGCCTCGGTGGCTAGCTGGATCACGGCGCTGGGTGAGCCGTAGACGCGACTTCCCGGACCGGCTTGAATCCTCTGGGCGATCTCCAACTGGACCATCACGGTCCAGCGATCAATCGAGGGAAGCTGTTCGATCGTGCGGAGAATCACCGGGGTTGCAACGGAGTAGGGCAGGTTGGCGACCATCGCATTCGGCTTCGGATCCAGCGTGGTCAGATCAAATTTCATCGCATCGTCCCAGTGCAGATCGACATTGGGTCGCGCAATCGCCTTGGCCAGCCCCTCCTCGAGCCGGCGATCGATCTCGATCACGTGGACCTTCGACGCAACGTCCGCGAGGCGCTCGGTGAGTACCCCCTCCCCTGCACCCACCTCGAGCACAACATCCTCGGCGCCGACGTCGGACTCGCGGACGATCGCCTCGAGCAGGTTTGGGTCGGCCAGGAAGTTCTGGCCGAGCCTTACCACCCGAAGACCGCGGAGGCGTTTCGCTCGATCGACGCCTCCATCTCAAATGCGGACACACCGCGCTCCGTCGCCAGCAGGGCAGCAGTGGCGACAACGTTGGCGGGCTGGTTCGGCTTGCCCCGGTGGGGCACAGGCGAAAGGAACGGCGAATCGGTCTCGGCGAGGATCAGGTGGTCCGGGACGACCATTGCGGCCTCACGAATTGCGCCGGCGCCCGGATAGGTGACGTTGCCGGCGAACGAGCAATACCAGCCGCGCTCAACAGCGTCGTGGACCCGTGCGGGTGCGGAAAAACAGTGCAGGATCACAGTAGCGCCGGCAGCCTCGGCATCGAGGGTCGCGAAAGCCTCGTCAACCGCGTCGGAACTTCCCTCTGGATCCCGGACGTGGATCACGATCGGCAGCCTTGCATCGACCGCAACCCGGATCTGGGCGCTGAAGGCGCGGCGCTGATCCTCGGGATCTGCGATCTCGCGAAAGAAATCGAGACCCGTCTCACCTATCGCGCGGACCTTTGGGTGGGCCGCCAGCGAGGCGAGATCGTCGGCAGCGGCCTGATCGAACCGATTCGCGGCATTCGGGTGCCGGCCGAGGGACGCGAAGACGCCCTCGTGCGCCTCGGCAGCCGCGATTGCCTCGCGATTGGATTCCTCGCTCATCCCGATCGTGAGGATTCTCCGGACGCCGGCCTCGAGCGCCGCAGCAACCAGTTCATCGTCGCCCGGCTTGCAGATGGAGAGATGTGCGTGTGTGTCAACCATCGGGAGTGGGCTTCCTCGTCAAACGGATGTCAGATCCGTCGCAGCCGGCGTGGCGGATGCAAGGCCGGTCGATATCGGCGATTGCCTGGATCGTCCAGGTCGGCGCGTCGGCCGCCACGAGCAGTGTGAAGCCGACGAAGGCCCGGAAGACGTAGCGCACCCGCGAAGCATAGAACCGAACTGCGCGGCGCCGGATCCCAGGTGCAGCGCGGCGCCGGATCTCCGGTCGCCGCGCGCTGAGCCGCGATTACTTCCTGAACTTGAACGCGTGCCGGATCGTCTGCACGCGCTTCGTGCCATCGAGCGCCTTGGCGGTGACGACGACCTTGAGCCTGGACCCGCCGACGGTGGCCTTGAGGTGATTCCTCGCGGCGTTGTTGAGGGTCACGTACTCCCATGCGACCTGATGCGCAAGGATCGATCCCGAGACAGGCGAAACCTTGATCGACGCTGCATCCGGATATGTGAGGGTCGCGATGGCCTTGACCTTGCAGTCCACCGAGCAGACGAACTTGGCCTTGAACTTCTTTGCGACCCGAATCTTCTTCTTCGGGTTGATGAAGCGGATCACCCGGTTCGCGGATGCTGACGCGGTGCTTGACGAAGCCGCACTCACGGAACTGGCCGCCGGGGCAAGAAGCAACGCTGACGCTGCCAATACAACCAACACTTTCTTCACGGTCTATCCATCCTCCAAAGTTGTTTCCCTGCCTTGATCGGCCAACGTAGCACGGTGGGCGCTACGGATTGAGCTGAAGCACATGCAAGTGGTTTCCTGAACCTGGTTGTCACCCTCGACTCGTCAATCGATCTTCGGAAACAGAGGCGGCAACTTCTCAACCGACTGCCCACCACCTCGGGATCCGAACTCCGCCAAAGCGCGGTTGTCCTCTCCTAGAACACCCAGCAGGCGCTCCGATGCGGTCGGCAGGTACGGAGACAGCAGGAGCGTCACGACCCTGATGCCCTCGGCAAGCGAGTAGAGCGCCGTGTCGAGCGCCCCCGCCGCAGCTTCATCCTCGTCCTCGGTCTTCTGGAGCTGCCACGGCTTGGTCTCCTCGACGTAGCGATTGAGCCGCCTGACCAGGACCCAGACCAGCTCCAGCGCCTGGCTGATCTCGGCTTCGTCGAGCAGCGCCTTGAATCGATCCACGAGCCCGGCGAAGTCGGGGACGAGGTCCTCATCGGGTCTGGCGTCGGGCACAACACCGTCGCGGTAGCGGCTGATCATCGCCAGCGACCGGCTGGCCAGATTGCCGTACTCATTGGCCAGCTCAGACTCGTATCGGGTCTCGAAACCGTCGGTGGAGATCGACCCGTCTCGTCCGAAGCTGACCTCCCGGAAGCAGTAGTAGCGCAGCGCGTCGGCGCCGAAGCGATCGATCGCGGCGTTCGGATCCAAAACGTTTCCGAGCGACTTCGACATCTTCTTCTCGCCCATCAGGAGATAGCCGTGGATGAACATCCGCTCGGGCGGCTCGATCCCGGCCGCCATCAGGAAGGCCGGCCAGTAGACCGCGTGGAACTTGAGAATGTCCTTGGCGAGGATGTGCCAGGTGGCGGGCCAGAAACGGTCGGTGAGATCCTCGCCCTCGCGGGCATAGCCGAGCGCCGTGTAGTAGTTGAGCAGCGCGTCGAACCAGACGTACATCACCTGGTCGGTGTCCCAGGGAAGCGGCACGCCCCAGGTCAGGTTGCGCCGGGAAAGCGAGACATCCTGGAGCCCGGACCTGATGAATGACAGCGCCTCATTGCGGCGAAAGTCCGGGACAACGAAGTCCGGCCGATCGGCAAACAGCTTCTCGAGCGGCTCCTGGAACGCGGACAGCCTGAAGAACCAGTTGGTCTCGCTCTCGCGGGTCAGCGGGATCTCATGGATCAGGCAGGTGTCTCCCGGCCCCACCTCGGTTGCGTTCTTGAAGTCCGCACACCTCGGGCAATACCAACCCTCGTACCTGCCCTCGTAGACATGGCCGTTGTCGTGGATCTTCTGGATCACCTTCTGGACGCGTTCGACGTGCTGCGGATCACTGGTCCGGATGAAGAAGTCATTGGTCGCATCGACCCTTGCGACCATCTCCTGGAACTTCGGTGCGTTGATGTCGGCCAGCTGCTTCGGGCCGATGCCGAGCTTCTCGGCGGCCTGGGCAACCGGCTCACCGTGCTCATCGGTCCCGGTCAGGAAGAAGACGTCCTCCCCGCGTTGGCGCATGTGCCGGGCGAGGATGTCGGCCGCCATCGTCGAGTAGGCATGCCCGAGGTGGGGCTCTCCGTTGACGTAGTAGATCGGTGTGGTGACATAGAAACTCACCTTCGCGGCTCCCGCCCGGTCAGGCCCTTGTAGAGGTCATTGGCCCTGGTCCCGGTCAGCGCCGCGACGATTGTTGCGGCGGCGCGGGGTCTGGCGCCCGATTGGACGAGGTGGCGAAGCGCATCGACTGCGAAGCCGATGTCCTCGCCGCGCCTGGTCGACTCGGCCGGCCCGATCACGAGGACTATCTCGCCCTTGACGTCACCGTCGAGGCGACGGGCAAGGTCCGAGAGGCTGCCCCGCAGCACCTCCTCATGGAGTTTGGTCATCTCCCGGCAGACCGCGGCTGGTCGATCGGGAGCGATCGTCGCAAGCGCTGCGAGCGAGTCGCCGATCCGGCGGGGGGACTCGAAGGCGATCACGGTCTCCGTCGACCCGAGCACGCGCTCCATCTCACCGGTCCGCTTCGGCAGAAAGCCCTCGAAGCGCCAGCGGTCGGTGGGGAGCCCGGAGGCGACCAGCGCGATGGTGACAACCGACGGGCCGGGCAGCACCTCGACATCGAGATTGCGATCGATGCAGGTCCTGATCAACCTGTAGCCGGGGTCCGAGATCGCGGGCATGCCGGCGTCGCTCACCAGGGCGATCTTGGAACCGCGCTCGATCCGCTGGGCAAGCTCGGTTGCTCGCGCGGTCTCGTTCCCCTCATGGTTGGAGATCAGCCGCGGTGCCGGCCGGATGCCGAGACGATCGAGCAGCAGACCCGTGCGCCGGGTGTCCTCACAGGCGATGAAGTCGGATTCGGTCAGGGCCCCCTGGACCCTTGCCGTTATGTCCTGCATGTTCCCGATCGGAGTCGGGCAGACAACCAGCTTGCCGGGCACTCAGCTCACCCGTTCCTCTCCATCTCGATGCGGGCCATTGCCGCGGCGCCGATCATCCCGGCGGCGGGACCCAACTTTGCGACGAGCACCGGAGTCTCGTTCATCGGGGGCAGCGCCCGGGTCCGGACCATCTCACGGGCCGGGGCCAGGAGCATCTCGCCGATCGTGATCACCCCGCCTCCGACAACGATCACCTCGGGCTCGAAGATGTTCGCGAAGCTGGTCAGCGCGACTCCCAGCCGACTTCCGATCAGCTCGATCACCGCTATCGCCGCGCCGTCGCCGGCCATCGCGGCGTCCGAGACATGCCTGCCGACGATCTCAACTCCGTCGGCGAGAAGCCTTCCGAGTGCAGAGTCCGGCTCGCGCGCCGCACTTTCACGACCCTCCCTGCCGAGCGCCGTCCCCGAGGCAAGAGTCTCGACGCATCCGTGACCCGGGCAGTTGCCCTGGCAGGGCGGCCCATCCATTTCGATGATCGTGTGGCCGAGTTCGGCCGCAGAGCCATGTGAGCCGCGATAGACCTCACCGTCGATGATCAATCCGCCGCCGATCCCGGTCCCGACCGTGACCATGACCACGTTGCGGGCGCCCTTGGCGGCTCCGTACAGCTGCTCCGCGAGGGCCGCGAGGTTTCCGTCGTTATCAATGAAGACAGGCATCCCGGCGCTTTCGGTCATCAGATCGCGGATCGGGACGTCGACTATGTCCAGATTGGTTGCCCCGATTGCGATCCCGCGTTCGCGATCAATCGTGCACGGGATCCCGATGCCTGCGGCAACCACGTCGGGGCGCGCCATGGCGGCATCCCCGAGCTGACGCCCGAGCGCCGCAAGAAGTGCCTCGGTGGTCATGCCGGTCGTCGGCTCACCGCTCTCATAGAGCGTCTCGAGTGAGTCGTCAACGACTCCGACGGCCATCTTCGTGCCGCCTACGTCAATGCCAATAGTTTCCATGTGCGCCATCCATAAGTGGTCGGGGTCAAGAGTACGTGTAAGCGGGAATCGGCACGCATCGGGATAATTTCTAAACCTTTATGGCATCAGACGACGATCAGCGTTCCGGCGGGCATCGCGGACAACAGCCCTCGGAGCGGCCCGAGTACAACGTCTACCGCTCTCGCAAGGGCGTGTTCTCGAAACTCCGCTCCCCCGACCTCTCGGGCCTTCGCGAGAAGGCGCGCAGGGGCGATGGCTCGGGCGGCAAACCCGGCCGGGGCGACAAGGATTCCCGCAGGCCGAGCCGCTTTGACCCAAAGCCGAGCGTCAGGCGCAGGTGGCTGAAATGGATTCTCGTTGCTGCATCCGTCTGGCTCCTGATCGGGATTGCGAGCTTCGCGATCTCGGCGCAGCTCCAGACCTTCAAGCTGGCAGGCGATGCCAAATCTGCGCTGGATGGCAACCCGTTCCTGCTCTTCAGCCCCCAGACGATCCTCGTGATCGGAACCGACGCACGGGACCCGAACACCAAGGAACCCGGCGCCGCGACCTCCCAGAAGTGCTACGACCAGCAGGCGAGAGGCAAGGCGCCGAGCGGCGACTGCCCAGGGTTCCGCGCCGACAGCCTGATGCTGATCCGCGCCGGCGGCGCGACCTTCCGGAAGCTCTCGATCCCCCGCGACAGCCTCGCCGAGATCCCCGGACAAAGCCCCCAGAAGATCAATGCCGGCTACTCCTTCGGTGGTGCCAAGGGCGAGATCGAGACGATCCAGAACTTCCTCAACATCAAGATCGACCACATCGTGATCATGGATTTCGTCGGGTTCGCGGACTTCATCGACTCGATCGGAGGGGTCAAGGTGAATGTCCCGATCGCAGTCTGCGGCGACATCTCCGGCGGCACCTCGAACGGCGGGATCACGATCCGCCTTTCAAAGGGTGAGCACACGCTCGGGGGCCAGGAGGCGCTCGCATATGCCCGCCTTCGCAAGCCAAGTCCCTGCCCCGGCAAGGGCAAGAGCGTCTACCAGACCGGATATGACGACCTCAGCAGGGCCGCGGCCCAGCAGCAGATCATCAACGGGGTCAAGGACCGAATGACCGACCCACTGCGACTTCCGTACAACTACATCAAGGGACCGTTCATCGGCTGGACCGCCCCGAAGGCCTTCGTCACCGATATGGGCGCGCTGACACTGCCCCAGCTCGTGCTCTCGACGGTCTTCGCCGGCAGCGGCACAACCGACGTCCTCTGCGGCGCCGACCCGATGCCGTGCAGCTTCGGCCCCGGAGGCTCGATAGTGGTCCCCGAGTCCGAGCGCCAGAGGGCGACCAAGCAGTTGCTGGGCGGCTGACCAACCGTCGAATCCGGACGTGACTGGTTTTCTGGCATGCATTTCAGCCAGTTATCCAGTCAGGTGGGCGGGGTGGGCCGACGCATGCCTGACTCCGCGCGGAGATGGTCGGGCGGCGAAACGGGCCGATCGGACCGGCCGGGGCCGGCTACCCGCCGGAGGAGTTCTTCGACGACGTGGCGGCGGGGCTGCTCTTGCCGGAGTCGGAGCCTCCGGATCCTGACTTGCCGGAACCTGACTTGCCGGAGCCCGTTTTGCCGGAGTCGGACTTCGACGAGTCCGAGGACTTGGATTTGTCGCCGGAGGAGGACTTCTCGGATGTCGCGGACTTCGACTCCTTCTCGGAGGCTGCGGCGGCTTCCTTGGACTTGTTCCTCGACTTGGTGCCGTAGTCGGTGTTGTAGAAGCCCGAACCCTTGAAGTGGATGGCCGGGGAATGCAGGACGCGCTGAACGGGTGCGCCGCACTCTGTGCAGTTCGTCACCGGGTCCTCGCTCATCGACTGGATCACATCGAAGTGATGCCCGTTCTCGCATCTGTACTCGTAGATCGGCATAGACGGGCGATTATCGCAAGCCCGGGGAGAAGCGTCGGCTGCCGGTGCCTCGATAGCGTTGCCCGCCAATGGCAGTTGCCCCGACACCCGAAGTGACCATGGACGAGATCGTCGCGCTCTGCAAGCGGCGCGGTTTCATCTTCCCCTCCTCCGAGATCTACGGAGGTCTCGGCTCGACCTACGACTACGGGCACTACGGGGTCCTGCTCAAGAACAACGTCAAGAACGAGTGGTGGCGGGCAATGCTGAGCGACCGCGACGACATCGTCGCGCTGGACTCGGCGATCCTCCAGCACCCCAGGGTCTGGGAGGCATCCGGCCACCTCTCGGGTTTCACCGATCCGCTCGTCCAGTGTCTCGGCAAGTGCAAGAAGCGCTGGCGCGAGGATCACCTCCGTGAGGCGATCGAGGCCGAGGGCGGAGATCCGACCGGAACCCTCGTCTGTCCGCAATGTGGCGGAGAGCTCAGCGAGCCGCGCAACTTCAATCTGATGTTCAAGACCCAGATGGGGCCGGTCGAGGACCAGGGTGCGGATGTCTACCTGCGACCGGAGACCGCCCAGGGCATCTTCATCAACTTCAAGAACGTGATCCAGTTCGCACGCAAGAAGCCACCGTTCGGGATCGCCCAGATCGGCAAGTCCTTCCGCAACGAGATCACGCCGGGCAACTTCATCTTCCGGACCCGCGAGTTCGAGCAGATGGAGATGGAGTACTTCGTTCCGCCCGGCGAGGCGCCGCGCGCCTACGCCGAGTGGATCGAGACGCGCCACCGCTGGTACACCGAACTTGGGATCAGGCCTGACTTTCTGAGGATCCGGCCCCACGACGCCGATGAGCTCTCCCACTACTCATCGGGGACCAGCGACGTCGAATACATGTTCCCGATCGGGTGGTCGGAGCTCGAGGGAATTGCCAACCGGGGCGACTTTGACCTCAGGCAGCACGCCGAGTTCTCCCGCGAGAAGCTCGAGTACTTCGACCAGCAGACCAAGGAACGCTACGTCCCGCATGTGATCGAGCCGGCAGCCGGCGCCGACCGCGCGATGCTCGCCTTTCTCATTGACGCCTACGAAGAGGAGGAGATCGAGGGCCGCAAACGGACCGTGCTGCGGCTGCATCCACGACTCGCCCCGGTCAAGGTCGCCGTCCTGCCACTGGTCTCCAAGGAGGGCATGCCGGAGAAGGCAAGGGACCTCTTCCACGCGATGAAGCGCCGCGTCTTCGCCGAATACGACGAGGGGGGATCGATCGGCAAGCGCTATCGCCGCCAGGATGAAATCGGCACCCCGTGGGGGATCACCGTCGACCACCAGACCATGGAGGACGACACA